>JAJAZD010000320.1 GCA_026785945.1 Pseudonocardia sp.
CCGCGGCCCCGGCCCACCGGGCCGCAGGCCGCCGCTCGGCGCCCCCCCCCGGCGGGGGGGCCGCGCGCCCCGGCCGCCACGACGAGGTCGGTGACCGGCCGGCTGTCCGTCGTCGCCCCGAGGCGGCGGCCGTGGGCGTGGGTGGCAGCCGCGCTCGTGGCCGGGCTGGCCGGTGGCGTGGGCGGAGGACTGGCGCTCAGCCGAGCGGGCGATCCGGCCGTGTCGACACTGACCTACGGAGACGGTGGCGACCTTCTCGCCTTCGACGTTTTCACCCCGTCCTGCCTCGCCGTGCGGCCCGAAGCGGGCCAGCAGGTCGACTCCAGCGAAGTTACGGAATGTCCCGAGCCGCACCGCTCGGAGGTCTTCGGAACACTGGACGTGTTCGGGGCGGCAGGCGACATCTCCTACCCGGGCGTGGAACAGATGAGCCGGTTCGGCGCCTCGGCCTGCCGGGTGTTGTTCGACTCCGGCCTCGTCGTCCCCGACGGCAAGGGCACCCTCGAGGTTCTCGCCGTCGTCCCGTCGAAAGCCGGCTTCGAGCGGAACGCCAACGCGGACAGCCCCGAGTCCACCCCGTCGTTCCAGGACCGCGACACCTTCTGTGTCCTGCAGGGTCCCGACGGCACCGACCTGAGGGGCAGCAAGCTCAAGCCGGAACCCGCCTGAGCATGCGCTGATGCACAGGTGACCCACCCCGACGTCGACCTCGTGACCGCCGCCCTCAGCGCCGGCGGCGCCGGCGATAGCGGCCATTGCGGAGGACCGGTCCGGGACAGCAGCGCTCACCACAGGCGAGGAGATGGCGGCGATCATGGTGAAGAGGTTGGGCCGCGGCGCGGCGTGAGGTACTCCCTACGACTGTCGCGTGCTGCTCGGAAGTCATTGGCGGAGACGTCGCCAGAAGGTGTTGCTGCCGCAGTGTGGGAGTTCATCAGCGGTCCGCTGCTGGACAACCCGCATCGGGTGGGCAAGAGCCTTCGGTTCGAGCTGGATGGGTACCACTCGGCGCGTCGTGGGCAGTACTGCGTCATCTACCGGATCGATGAGCACGAAGTGATCATCGATGTGATCAAGATTTCGCACCGCAGCGACGCCTACGGGTAGCGCATCCCCCGGAGCGGGGAAGCGACTCCTCCGCGCCTTGGGGCCGTGTGCCGCGGGTGACGGAACGTTGTCAGATCGAGCCGTTCCCGCACGCGGCGTTTCCCAGTACGTACGCCGAGCTGTTGGCCGTCACCGGCGGTGAGGTGGCAGTCCCTCAGGTGGCCCGGACCGCTCGGCTGCCACCGCGGATCGCAGGGACGGCGTCCGCCCGTAGCTGCACCTGATGCCGCGTTTCGCAAACCTGACCTCCGCTAACCGCAGGAAAGTCAGGCGCGAACTGCATCGACGAGGCCCGACGGGTGCCCGAACTGCTGCTCGCCATCAAGGCGGAGGTCGATCGCGCGCGACGGCCGGGGCGGTTCCTGCTCACCGGATCGTCGCACCTGCTCGGCGCACCCCAGCTCGCCGACTCGCTCGCCGGCCGGATGGAGGCGTTGACGCTATGGCCGTTCACTCAAGCCGAGCTCGACGGCGCGGCGGGCGTTCCCGCGCTGATCGACTCGGCGTTCGGTGCCGCCCTGTCTGACCTGGACCCGCCCGCTGTGGCCAGGTCGGAGGTGCTGGAACGCGCCGGCGCCGGTGGCTTCCTGCCCGCGCCGGCCCGAGCCGGTCGACGGCGCAACTCGTGGTTCGACAGCTACGTCGCCGGTGTCATCGACCGCGAGGTCCGCGCACTGACGGACGCGACCTACCTGCGTGTGCTGCCCAGGCTGCTGCGCCTGTGCGCGGCCCGCACGTCCGGCGAGCTCAACGTGACTGATCCGGCACGCGACCTCGGGCTGTTCCGTCCCACTACGGACAGCCATCTCGCTCATCTCGAGGCCGTCTTCCTCATCCAGACCCCTTCCTGCCCTGTCGACGAATCTCACGGCTCTGGTCCTCGCCTACGCCTTCTCGAACATCGTTTCGGTCCCGATTTCGTGGCCGGCATCGTGCTCTGCACTGCTCCAGAGCCCCGCCACCTTGGCGGGCGGCTGTGGATCCTGCCGATCTCCGCGAGGTGGCAACCGGGCACGCGGTGGCCCGGGGACGAATGATGGCGCGACCGCGGACAGCCGGCCTGCACGGTCGGCTCAGGGAAACCTGTCAGATCGAGCGGCTCCCGCACGCCGCGTCCTGGCGCAGGACCTCGCGAATGTATTCCGCCCGGGGCCTCCGAGGTGACGAGATCGACCCCGCTCGCCGGGCCGGTCGATCTCCGGGCCGATGCAACCTACTGTGCTGGCATGGCCGAACTGCTCTCCGTCTCCGAGATGCCGCCGTCGCCCTCCGCGCTGCGCCGGGCGCTGCGCCGGGTGCGTGACGGGGTCGTCCTCGACGTCACCGAGGCCGCCGTCCTGCTCGCGGCCCGTGGCGAGGACCTCGACGAGCTGCTGGCCGCCGCGTCCCGGATCCGCGACGCCGGGCTGGCCGCGCAGGGGCGTCCCGGCGTCGTCACCTACTCGCGCAAGGTCTTCATCCCGCTCACCCGGCTGTGCCGGGACCGCTGCCACTACTGCACGTTCGCCACCGTCCCGCACCGGCTGCCCGCCGCCTTCATGGAGCGCGAGGAGGTGCTGGAGATCGCCCGCGCCGGCGCCGCCGCGGGCTGCAAGGAAGCCCTGTTCACCCTGGGCGACCGGCCCGAGGAGCGCTGGCCCGCCGCCCGCGAGTGGCTCGACGCCCGCGGTTACGGCTCCACACTGGACTACGTCCGCGCGTGCGCGATCGCCGTTCTCGAGGAGACCGGGCTGCTCCCGCACCTCAACCCGGGCGTGCTGTCCTGGGAGGAGCTGACGCGGCTCAAGCCCGTCGCGCCGAGCATGGGGATGATGCTGGAGACCACGGCGACCCGGCTGTGGAGCGAGCCCGGCGGCCCGCACTACGGCAGCCCCGACAAGGAGCCCGCCGTCCGGCTGCGGACCCTCACCGACGCCGGACGCGTCGGCGTCCCGTTCACCACCGGGATCCTCATCGGGATCGGGGAGAACCGCGTCGAGCGCGCCGAGTCGATCTTCGCGATCCGCTCGGCGGCGCGGGCGGCTGGGCACATCCAGGAAGTGATCGTGCAGAACTTCCGGGCCAAGCCGGACACCGCGATGCGCGACGACCCCGACGCCTCGCTGGAGGACCTGGCGGCGACGATCGCGGTCACCCGGATCCTGCTCGGTTCGACCATGCGGGTGCAGGCGCCGCCGAACCTCGTCGGCGAGGAGTTCGCGCTGATGCTGCGCGCCGGGATCGACGACTGGGGCGGCGTCTCGCCCGTCACCGCCGACCACGACAACCCGGAACGTCCGTGGCCGGCGATCGAGTCGCTCGCCGCGCAGTCGGCTGCGGCCGGCTTCACCCTGCGCGAGCGGCTCACCGCGTACCCGAAGTACGTGCTCGCCGGCTCGCCGTGGATCGACACGCGGCTGCACGCGCACGTCGCCGCGCTCGCCGACCCGGAGACCGGGCTCGCCCGCGAGGACGCCGTGCCGGAGGGTCGCCCGTGGCAGGAGCCCGACGGCGGGTTCGTCTCCAGCGGGCGCACCGAACTGAACAGCTCCATCGACACGCTCGGCCGGACCGACGACCGCCGCGGCGACTTCGAATCGGTCTACGGCGACTGGGACTCCCTGCGCGACGAGCTCGCCGCCCACCAGCAGGCCGCTCCCGAACGCCTCGACTCCGATGTCCGGGCCGGCCTCGCGCTCGCCGCTGCCGACCCGGCCGCGTTGCTCGACCCGGCCCACCACGCCGCCGCGCTCGCTCTGATCACCGCGGACGGCGCCGCACTGGAGGAGCTGACCCGGCTGGCCGACGACGTCCGCGCCGACGCGGTCGGGGACGAGGTCACCTACGTCGTCAACCGCAACATCAACTTCTCGAACGTCTGCTACGTCGGCTGCCGGTTCTGCGCGTTCGCCCAGCGCGAGCGAGACGCCGACGCGTTCCGGCTCTCCCTCGACGAGATCGCGGCCCGTGCCGTCGAGGCGGCCGCGGACGGTGCCACCGAGGTCTGCATGCAGGGCGGCATCGACCCCCAGCTGCCGATCACGTTCTACGCCGACCTGGTGCGCGCGGTGAAGGCCGCCGTACCCGACATGCACCTGCATGCGTTCTCGCCGATGGAGATCGTCAGCGCCGCGGCGAAGGCGGGCGTGTCGATCGAGGAGTGGCTCACCGAGCTGCGCGACGCCGGGCTCGGCTCGATCCCGGGCACCGCAGCGGAGATCCTCGACGACGAGGTCCGCTGGGTGCTGACGAAGGGCAAGCTGCCGGCCGCGCAGTGGCTCGACGTGGTCGGCACGGCGCACCGGCTCGGCATCCCGTCCTCGTCGACGATGATGTACGGCCACGTCGACGAGCCGCGGCACTGGCTCGGGCACCTGCGCACCCTCGCCGCGCAGCAGGATCTCAGCGGAGGCTTCACCGAGTTCGTGCCGCTGCCGTTCGTGCACACCAACGCGCCGATCTACCTGGCCGGCATCGCCCGCCCGGGGCCGACCGAGCGCGACAACCGGGCCGTGCACGCCTTCGCCCGCCTCGCCCTGCACGGGCGGATCGACCACGTCCAGTGCTCCTGGGTGAAGCTCGGCGACTCGCTCTCGGCCCGGATCCTGCAGGGTGGCGCCGACGACATGGGCGGCACGCTGATGGAGGAGACGATCAGCCGGATGGCGGGCTCGGAGAACGGCTCCGCCCGCACGGTGACCGAGCTGAAGGCGATCGCGGAGCTGGCCGGGCGGCCGGTGCGGCAACGCGGCACGACCTACGCGGAACCGGTGCATCACCTGACCCCCGCGCACGCCACCACCCCCCGCCTCCTCCCCCTCACCCCCGCCTAGCGGCGCCGCCACGCTGTTCGGGCCGAGCCAGCGGAAGCGATGTCGCGGCGCGGTCGGAGGAGATCCTGGGCGAGGGCTCCGGCCGTCCGGCGTAATCCTCTGCGATACCGGGCCGATCGTGGCCGCGTCGCTGGTCG
>JAJAZD010000321.1 GCA_026785945.1 Pseudonocardia sp.
ACGGCGCCCGTGCTCCCCGTCCGCGGCGACACCCCCCGTCGAACGGGGGCACCGACCCGCGGCAGGGAGTACCACCGGAGAACGGGGGCATGCCGGAGGTCACCCCGGTCACGGGCGCAGGCCCGACGGGACGGGACCGGGCACCCCGGCCATCCAGTCCCTGCGACGACAGGCGCACCGCGGCAGCGCATCCTTGTCCGATGACCGGCGTCGTGACAGCGAGGCCGCGACACGCCTTCATACGATCTTCACGGAATCAACCATCTGAGCACGGCGAGGTTCATGGTCGGGCCGGACCCACCTCACAACGCATCTAGACTGGTGTGGTTGGGACTGGGGTGGTCCGGCGGGGAGGGGTGCGCGGGAATGAACGCCGACGAGCGACGTTTCGCCGTACTGCGCGCGATCGTCGCCGACTACGTCTCCACGCATGAGCCGGTCGGCTCCAAGATGATAGTGGAGCGGCACAACCTGGGTGTCTCCAGCGCCACGGTCCGCAGCGACATGGCCGTGCTGGAGGAGGACGGGCTCATCGCCCAGCCCCACACCAGTGCGGGCCGGGTGCCCACCGACAAGGGCTACCGCCTGTTCGTCGACCGGTTGACCCAGGTCAAGCCCCTGTCCGGCCCCGAGCGACGCGCCGTGCAGGCGTTCCTCGACGGCGCGGTGGACCTCGACGACGTGCTGCGCCGCAGCGTCCGGCTGCTGGCCCAGCTCACCCGCCAGGTCGCGGTCGTGCAGTACCCGACGCTCACACGCTCCACGGTGCGCCACTGCGAGGTCGTGGCGCTCACGCCGGCCCGGCTGATGCTGGTGGTGATCACCGACTCGGGGCGGGTGGACCAGCGGGTCGTCGACCTCGGTGATGTGCTCTCCGACGACGACGTCGCCGGTATCCGCGCCCTGCTCAACGGTGCGCTGATGGGCCGCCCGCTCGCGGCCGCGGCGGTGGCCGTGGCCGACCTGCCGGTCACGGCGCCCGCCGAGCTGCGCGAGGTCGTCACCACGCTGGCCACGGTGCTCATCGAGACCCTCGTCGAGCGCCCGGAGGAGCGGCTCGTGCTCGGCGGCACGGGCAACCTCACCCGCAACGTCGCCGACTTCCCGGGTTCGTTGCGCCAGGTCCTCGAAGCACTCGAGGAACAGGTCGTGGTCCTCAAGTTGTTGGCATCTGCGCAGGACCCTGGCACCGTCACGGTCCGGATCGGCGAGGAGAACGAGGCGGAGGAGATGCGCGACACCTCCGTGTTGTCGATCGGTTACGGAGCGGGCACGGTGTTGGGCGGTATGGGCGTGGTCGGGCCGACCCGGATGGACTATCCGGGCTCGATCGCGGCGGTGCATGCCGTCGCGCGCTACGTGGGTGAGATCCTGGCCGGACGCTGAGCGGACCTCGCGCAGCGCACATCGACGCCGGACCAGACAGGACGACCGAGAAGGATCATGGGGAACGCGCGAGTGGCACGGGACTATTACGGAACCCTCGGAGTCGCGAACGACGCCGGACCAGACGAGATCAAGCGGGCTTACCGCAAACTCGCGCGCGAGCTGCACCCGGACATCAACCCGGATCCCGCGGCGCGGGAGCGGTTCACCGAGGTCGGCGCCGCCTACGAGGTGCTGTCGGATCCCGAGAAGCGCCGGGTGGTCGACCTCGGCGGCGACCCGCTCGGCAACGGGGCCGGTGCCCCCGCGGGCGACCAGTTCGGTCAGTTCGGGTTCGGCGACATCATGGACGCGTTCTTCGGCGGCCGGGGCGGAGCAGGTGGGCGGGGCCGCGGTCCGCGCAGCCGGATGCAGCCCGGCGCCGACGCGCTCATCCGGATGCAGCTCACGCTCGAGGACTGCGCCGTCGGCGTGCAGCGGGACCTCGCGGTCGACACGGCGGTGGTGTGCTCGGAGTGCGTCGGCTCGGGCTGTGCCCCCGGCAGCGCGCCGACGATGTGCGACATCTGCAGTGGTCGCGGGGAGGTGCAGAGCGTGCAGCGCTCGTTCCTCGGCCAGGTCGTGACGTCGCGGGTGTGCCCGCAGTGCCGCGGCTTCGGCGAGATCATCCCCGAGCCGTGCCGCCAGTGCGGTGGCGAGGGACGTGTGCGCTCCCGGCGCAACGTGGGCGTCCGGATCCCCGCGGGGGTGGCCGACGGGATGCGCGTGCGGCTGGCCGGGCAGGGCGAGGTCGGGCAGGGCGGCGGCCCCTCTGGCGACCTGTACGTGGAGGTCGAGGAGGAGCCGCACGAGCTGTTCACCCGCGACGGCGCCGACCTGCACTGCACTGTGCAGCTGCCGATGACGGCCGCCGCGCTGGGCACCTCGCTGCCGCTGCCCACCCTCGACGGCATGGAGGAGCTGCACGTCGACGCCGGCACCCAGACCGGCACCGTGCGCACGTTGCGCGGCAAGGGGATGCCCCGCCTGCGGTCCACCGGGCGGGTCGACGGGCACGGCGACCTGATGGTGCACGTCGACGTGGTCGTCCCGACCAAGCTCGACAAGGAACAGACCGAGCTGTTGCGCCGCCTGGCGACCCTGCGCGGGGAGGAGCAGCCGGACCTCGCCGGAGGCAACCGCAACGGCCACGGGATCTTCTCCCGCCTGCGCGACTCCTTCGGCCGCTGAGCACCGCGCCGCTGTTCCTCGTCGACGTGCTGCCGGCCTTCGGCGCCGTGCGGCTCGACGGCCCCGAGGGCCGGCACGCGGCCACCGTCAAGCGGTTGCGGGCCGGTGAGACCGTCCTGCTCGCCGACGGGCGGGGCGGGCTCGCACACGCGGTGGTGGACACCACCGGGCGCGACACCGTCGGGCTGACGATCACCGGGCGCCGCACCCTCGACCCGCCCGCGCCGCGGGTGCTGCTCGCCCAGGCGCTCGTCAAGGGCGACCGGGGCGAGCTGGCCGTCGAGCTCGCCACCGAGGCCGGGGTCGACGCCGTCCTGCCCTGGCGGGCAGCACGCTGCGTCGCGCGGTGGGAGGACGGGCCGCGTGGCGAGAAGGCGCTGGCCCGTTGGCGCAGCACCGCACGCGAGGCGGCCAAGCAGGCCCGCCGTCCGTGGTTGCCCGAGGTGTCGGAACCGGTGTCGACGGCGGTGCTCGCGCGGCGTGTCGCCGCCGCCGCGTGCACGCTGGTCCTGCACGAGGGCGCCGCCGGGCCGTTGGTGGAGGTGGACCTGCCCGCGTCGGGTGACCTGCTGCTCGTCGTCGGGCCCGAGGGCGGGATCACCGACGCCGAGGTCGCCGAGCTCGTCGCCGCGGGGGCCCGGCCCGTGCGGCTCGGTCCGGAGGTGCTGCGGGCCTCGACCGCGGGCGCGGTGGCGCTCGGCGCGCTGGGCGTCCTCACCCGACGATGGAGCGTGACCGACCCCGGACGGTGATGTGGCAACCGATCGCCCGGCGACGGCGAACGTCCTGCCATGATCGGGCCCATGCCCCGGCGTCGCGCCCTGAGCCGTCTCGCCGCGCTGGGCGCCGCCCTCGCGCTCCCCGGAGTGCTGGCCGCGTGCGCGGTACGCACCCCGACGCCCGCGTCGGGCGTCGCCGGGCCGCGGCGCCTCGACTACGCGCAGCACCCCGGCGGCTTCGGCGAGCTGACGATGCCGGCCGGGGAGGTGCGCGGGGTGGTCGTGGTCGTGCACGGCGGCTTCTGGCGGCAGGCCTACGGGCTGGAGCTGGGGCGCCCGCTCGCGGTCGACCTGGCGAACGCCGGTCTCGCCGCGTGGAACATCGAGTACCGGCGCGTCGGCACGGGGGGCGCGGCCGGGGACGGCGGCTGGCCCACCACCTTCCTCGACGTCGCCGTGGCCGTGGACCTCCTGGCCGGACCCGTCCAGGAGGCGGCGGGCGGGCGGCTCCCGCTGGACCGCGTCATCGCGGCCGGGCACTCCGCGGGCGGTCACCTCGCGGGGTGG
>JAJAZD010000322.1 GCA_026785945.1 Pseudonocardia sp.
CCCCACCTCCCCGCCCGGGTGGCGGGGGCGGTTGACGGTGCCGGGCCGCCCCGCGGGGGGGTCTGTGGTGGCCAGCGGCCACCCCTCGCGAACCCCCGCACCGGGCGGCGAGCGGGGCCGGGAGCGCGTCGGCCGAGTCGGTGTCGGACAGAGCACGTTCGCACAGCCGCTCGGCGACCAGATTGTAGACCTCGATCGAGTCCAGGTCCTGCACGTAGATCGCGCCGTCGCGGTACTCGATGTAGCCGATGCTGCGGGCCTCGGCGAAGTCGAGCAGCTTGAAGGGCCCCTCCAGCCCGTCGTGCACGGCCACGGCGGTGGGCATCACCTGCAGCGTCACGTTGTCCCGGTCCATCAGGGCGAGCAAGCGGTGGAGCTGCGGCACCATCACCTCCGGTCCACCGACCGTGCGGTCCAGCACCGACTCCTCGACGACGGCGTGGTAGCGCAGCGGGTTGGCCTCGTCGTCGAGGCGCTGGCGTGCCATCCGCCCGCGAACCACCTGCCCGGCCTGGGCCCGGCTGATCCGGACGCTGTCGACCAGCAGCGCGGCCGCGTACTCCCGGGTCTGCAGCTGGCCGTCCAGTGCCATCGTCTGATAGGAGAAGGCGCCGCGGGCGAGCCCCTCCAGGCCGACGAACGTGCGGAACCACCCGGGCAGCGCGTCGGCGAACGAGGCCCACCACGTGCCCTGGTCCGCACGGGCCGCGAGCGACGTCAGCCGCTCGGCCACGTCGGCGTCGGCCTCGTAGAACCCCAGCAGCGCGGTGATCTCCTCGGGCTGCTGCTGGTTGCGGCCGGTCTCCATGTAATTGATCTTCACGCCGGTGCAGCCCAGCAGCTTCGCGGCCTCGGTCTGCGTGCGGCGGGCCAGTACCCGGGCGCTGCGCAGCTCATGACCGATCAGCCACCGCAGCGCGGACGGGTCGTTACGGATAGCCACAGACGACCACTCCAATAGGGGATGCGAACTGCCGTTAAGTTTAACTACGTTGGGTCAGGTCAAGTCAGCGTGAGCACGCTACCAAGCTGCGGTGGAGTCCGGTGCCCCTCAACCCCGGACCCCACCGTTCCACCCGAAAGGCCGCACCGTGCGCCCATCCACTCAGGACCGACCGCTCGCACTGCTCGCCTCCCTGCTGCGGCTCCGGCGGGGCAGGCACCGGCGGCAACGCAGGCAGGCGGTCCACCACCTCGTCGGCGGCCCCACGCGCCGATGACCGACCCCGGCCGGACGACCTGCATCGACGAGGCGGCGATCCTCGTCGCCACCCAGCCCGGCGCCGCGGCCCGGTTGCGGGCCCGGCACCGCAGCCGGGGCGACGGGTGCTGCACCGGTTGCGGCCCCACCCTCGTGCCGTGGCCGTGCGTCCACATCACGATCGCCGACCGCGCCGACCACCTGAAGCCCCGCCCGACCGACCACCCCGCCACCCCCCGAAAACGACAACCCCCAACCCCGCGAGTCGGGCCCTGAGTGCGCGTGAGTCGGGCTTTGCGTGCGAGTCGGGCAGGCCGGGAATCGGCGACGTGGGCGCACTCAGGGCCCGACTCGCGCGCACGCAAAGCCCGACTCGCGCGCACGGAAAGCCCGACTCGCGGGGGTGGGGGGCGCCTAAGCCCCGGTGACGGCGGCGGTGCTGCGCCCGGGTGGTCCGTACGGTTGGGCCATGCTGGTGGAGCGGATGCGGCCCTTCACGTCCACGATCTTCGCCGAGATGTCGGCGCTGGCCATGCGCACCGGAGCGATCAACCTGGGCCAGGGGTTCCCCGACACCGACGGCCCGCCCTCGCTGCTCGCGGACGCGGCCGCGAACATCACCGGCGGCCTCAACCAGTACCCACCCGGGCCGGGCGTCCCGGCGCTGCGCGCGGCCGTGGCCGAGCACCAGCACCGCTTCCATGGTCTCGACGTCGACCCGGACGACGTGCTGGTCACCACCGGGGCGACCGAGGCGATCGCCGCCGCGGTACTGGCGCTGTGCGATCCCGGCGACGAGGTCATCACGTTCCAGCCCTACTACGACTCGTACGCCGCGACCGTGGCGCTCGCCGGAGCTGTCCTGAAAGCCGTCCCGCTGCGGCCGCCGACCTTCGCTTTCGATCCCGACGAGCTGCGCGCAGCGTTCTCCTCGCGCACCCGGATCGTGCTGGTCAACACCCCCCACAACCCGACCGGCGCCGTGTTCACCGCCGAGCAGCTGACGTTCATCGGAGAGCTGGCCACCGAGTTCGGCGCCGTCCTCGTCTCCGACGAGGTGTACGAGCACATGGTGTTCGACGGCGCCGCGCACATGCCGATGGCGTCGCTGCCGGGAATGGCCGCGCGAACTCTGACGATCTCCTCGGCGGGCAAGACGTTCTCGGTCACCGGCTGGAAGGTCGGCTGGGTGCACGGGCCGGCCGAGCTGGTGGCCGCCGTACGCGCGGCGAAGCAGTATCTGACCTACGTCAGTGGCGCGCCGTTCCAACCGGCCATCGCCGCTGCGCTCGCCCTGCCCGACTCGTTCTACGCCGACCTCGCGGCCGGATTGCAGCGCAAGCGCGACCTGCTCACCGCCGGCCTGCGCGCCGCCGGCTTCATCGTTTACCCGTGCGCCGGCACCTACTTCGTGGTCACGGACGTGGCTGCGCTGGGCTTCGTCGACGGGGCCGACTTCTGCTGGCGGCTGCCGGAGCTGGCCGGGGTGGCCGCGGTACCGGTGTCGGTGTTCTGCACCGACCCCGCGCTCGGGCGCACGCTGGTCCGCTTCGCGTTCTGCAAGCGCGACGAGGTGCTGAGCGAGGCCGTCGAACGGCTGTCCGGGCTCGGCAGGGCGATGGCGTCGTAGGGGCCGGGCGCCCCAGCACACCGAGACCCGTCCGTCAGCCCGTCGCCGGCTCCATCCGGATGACGACCCACTTCGACGTCGGTGTGTTGCTCTCCAGCGCCACCGAGTCGAGCGGGATCAGTGGGTTGGTCTCCGGGTAGTAGGCCGCCACGCAGCCCTTGGGCGTGGAGTACTCGACCAGCCGGAACCCGTCGGCGCGGCGGGTCACGCCGTCCTCCCACTCGCTGACCAGGTCGACGATCCGACCGTCGTCCAGGCCGAGCTCGGCCAGGTCCGCCGCGCTGATGAACACCACGCGGCGGCCGGCGTGGATGCCCCGGTAGCGGTCGTCGAGGCCGTAGATCGTGGTGTTGAACTGGTCGTGGCTGCGCAGCGTCTGCAGGATCAGCCGGCCCGCAGGCACCTGCACCGCGGCGATCGGGCTGACGGAGAACACGGCCTTGCCCCGCGTGGTGGGGAACGTGCGGCTGTCACGTGGGGGGTGCGGCAGGGTGAACCCGCCTCGGTTCCTGATCTTCAGAACGTAGTTCTCGCAGCCGGGGACCACCCGGGAGATGCGGTCGCGGATCGTGTCGTAGTCCTGCGCGAAGCCGCGCCACGGGATGCCGTGGCGGTCGCCCAGGGTGGCGTCGGCCAGCGCGCAGACGATGTCGACCTCGGAACGCAGCAGCTCCGACGCCGGGCCGAGCCGGCCCCGGGAGGCGTGCACCGCCGACATCGAGTCCTCGACGGTGACGCGCTGCGCGACGCCTCCGGTGTCGTCCCGCTCGGTGCGGCCCAGTGTCGGGAGGATCAGGGCGGTGGCGCCCGTGACGACGTGCGAGCGGTTGAGCTTCGTCGAGACCTGGACGGTGAGCCGTGCCGACCGCAGTGCGGCCTCGGTGACCTCGGTGTCCGGCATCGCGGACACGAAGTTGCCGCCCAGGCCGACGAACACCGACGCCTGCCCGTCGCGCAGGGCCCGGACGGCCTTGACTGCGTCGAGGCCGTGTTCCCGCGGTGGTTCGAAACCGAACTCGACGCCCAGCGCGTCCAGGAAGGAGTCGGGGGAGCGCTCCCAGATGCCCATGGTGCGGTCGCCCTGCACGTTGGAGTGCCCGCGCACGGGGCACAGGCCCGCGCCGGGCTTGCCGATCATGCCCTGGAGCAGCGCGACGTTGACGAACTCCTTGATCGTGGCGACGGCGTTGCGGTGCTGGGTGATGCCCATCGCCCAGCAGTGGACGATCTTCGTCGCGGACGCGAACATGTCGGCGGCGCGCTCGATCTCCGCCCAGGTCAGACCGGTCGCGGCGACCACCTCGTCGCGGTCGACGTCGCGGACGTGCGCGACCCAGGCCTCGAACCCGACGGTGTGCTCGGCGATGAACTCCCGGTCGGCGACGCTGCCGGGGTTCGCGTCCTCCTTCGCGAGGAGCAGGTGACCGAGCGCCTGCCAGAGCGCGAGGTCGCCGTCGGAGCGGATCTGCAGGAAGTGGTCGGCCAGGTCGGTACCCCGTCCGGCGAGCCCGCTCAGGTTCTGCGGATTGTTGAACTTGAGCAGGCCCGCCTCACGGAGCGGGTTGATCGCGATGATCTTCGCGCCGTTGCGCTTGGCGATCTCCAGTGCCGAGAGCATCCGCGGGTGGTTGGTGCCCGGGTTCTGCCCGGAGATGACGATCAGGTCGGCGTCGTGCACGTCGTCGAGGGAGACCGAGCCCTTGCCGATGCCGATCGTGTCGGCCAGCCCCACCGACGTCGACTCATGGCACATGTTCGAGCAGTCGGGGAGGTTGTTGGTGCCGTAGGCGCGGGAGAAGAGCTGGTAGACGAACGCGGCCTCGTTGGAGGTGCGCCCCGAGGTGTAGAACACCGCCTCGTCGGGGCTCCGAAGGCCGTTCAGATGTTCTGCGACCAGCGCGAATGCCTCGCCCCAGCCGATCGGCTCGTAGTGCGTGCCGCCGTCCCGCTTGACCATCGGGTGGGTGAGCCTGCCCTGCTGGCCCATCCAGTGCTCGGTGCGGGTCTCCAGGTCGGCGAGGCCGTGCGCGGCGAAGAACTCCGGCCCGGCGCGGCGCGTGTCACCCTCGAACGCGACGGCCTTGGCGCCGCTCTCGCAGAACTCCGCGGTGTGGCGGTGCTCGGGTGAGGGGTCGGGCCAGGCGCAGCTCATGCAGTCGAAGCCGTCGACCTGGTTGAGCCGTGCCAGGCCACGTGCTGCCCGCGTCACGCCCATCTGTCGCGCGGCCATGCTCAGGCTCGCCGCGACGGCCGGGAGCCCGGCGGCGGCGGACTTCGGCGGGGTGACCTCGAGATCGGGTTCTACGGGGGCGGCAGTGCGGTGGGTCGTCACGGCGGACCTCCGGGGTGGTGCGGCATACGACGTGAACGTGCGGTGGCGACGACCCTAAGGAGAATGTCGTGGGTGTGCCCGGCGAGGGCGTCCCGGTGTGACCGAACAGTCGTGCACGACCTACCGCCACCGGGAACCTCGTGCTCACGACGATCGTCGGGCAGGATCCGGGCATGCCCGTGCCGTTCACGTCCGACACCGCGGCCGCCATCGCCCGCGCCCGCCAGCACTCCGTCGGCGACCTGCTGCGCCGCACCGCGCTCCGGTGTCCCGACAAGCTCGCCGTCGTCGCGGGGGAGCGGCGGATCACCTACGCCGAGTTCGACGTCGCCGTGAACCGCGCCGCCCACGCGCTCGCCGCGCGCGGCCTGGACAAGGGCGACCGGCTCGCGTTGTTCTCGCACAACTGCTGGCAGTTCGCGGTGCTCGCGTTCGCCACCGCCAAGCTCGGTGTGGTCCTCGTACCGGTGAACTTCATGCTCGGGGCCGACGAGGTCGCGTTCATCCTGCGGCACTGCGGCGCGACGGGGATGGTCACCGAGGACGTGCTGACCGCGACGGCGGACGCCGCGCTCGTCTCGGCCGGCGTGCCGGGTCTGCGCGGGCGGATCGGCGGGAGCGCGCCTGGGTGGGAGGACGTCGACGACTGGTGGACGGTCGGCCCGACCCACGACCCCGAGGTGGCCGTCACCGACGACGACCCGCTGCGGCTGATGTACACCTCCGGCACCGAGTCGCGACCCAAGGGCGTCATGCTCTCCAGCCGCTCCCTGATCGCCCAGTACGTGAGCTGCGTGATCGACGGCGGGATGACCGCCGACGACGTCGAGGTGCACTCGCTGCCCCTCTACCACTGTGCGCAGCTCGACTGCTTCCTGTCCGTCGACGTCTACCTGGGCGCGACCAGCGTCATCCTGCCCGCGCCCGATCCCGCGACCCTGCTCGCCACGATCGAGCGGGAGGCGGCGACCAAGCTCTTCTGTCCACCGACCGTGTGGATCTCCCTGCTGCGCCACCCCGACTTCGACACCCGCGACCTGTCCTCGCTGCGCAAGGGCTACTACGGCGCGTCGGCGATGCCGGTGGAGGTGCTGCGCGAACTGCAGCGTCGGCTGCCGGACGTTGCGTTCTGGAACTTCTACGGCCAGACCGAGATGGCGCCGCTCGCCACGATCCTGCGGCCCCACGAGCAGCTCCCGCACGCGGGGTCGGCGGGCCGTCCGTCGATCAACGTCGAGACCCGGGTCGTCGACGACGACGACGAGCCGGTCGGGCCCGGCCGGGTCGGCGAGATCGTGCACCGCAGCCCGCACGCCGCCCTGGGGTACTACGACGACGAGGAGAAAACCGCCGAGGCGTTTCGCGGGGGCTGGTTCCACTCCGGTGACCTGGGGATCGTTTCCGAGGACGGCTACCTTTCGGTCGTCGACCGGAAGAAGGACATGATCAAGACGGGTGGGGAGAACGTCGCCTCGCGGGAGGTCGAGGAGGCGATCTACCGGCTCGACGGCGTCGCCGAGGTGGCCGTGTTCGGGATCAGCCACCCACACTGGATCGAAGCGGTGACCGCGGTCGTCGTCCCGAAGGACGGTGTGACACTGACGGCCGAGCAGGTGGACGCCTACTCCCGCGAGCATCTCGCCGCCTACAAGCGTCCCAAGTACGTCGTGTTCGCCGACGCCCTGCCCAAGAACCCCAGCGGCAAGATCCTCAAGCGGGACCTGCGCGCCGAGCATGCCGACCTCGCGACGCCCTGACGCGCTCGTGCGCGGCCCTCGCCGTCCTGGTGACGACACGCGCGCACGAGCGGCGGCAGCCGGGATCGCGGTCTTCTGGCTCGGCACGCTCGTCGCGGGCGCGCTGGCGCCGGGGTACTCGATCCGCGACGACTACGTCTCCAGCCTCGCCGGGCGCGGGTCCGAGGTGGCGGTGCTCGGCATCGCGACGCTCGCCGTGCTCGGGTTGTCCCACCTGACGTCGGCGGCCGCGCTGCGGGGCGCCGTCGGCATGCCGCTCGCGCTCGCCGGGGTGTCCGGACTGGTCGTGGCGGCGTTCCGGACGGCGTGCCCCGGCGGCGCGGCCGGCTGCGGCTTCGGTTCGAACGACGCCGTACCCGACCTCGCGGACCTCACCCACGTGTACGCCGTGGTGGCCTACGAGATCGCGGTGCTCGCGGCGATGGTGGTGGTGGCCGGCCGGGTCGCCCGGACGCGGCCGGTCGGGGCCGCGCTCACCATCGCCGCCGCGGCCGTGTCCGTGGCGCTCGCCCTGCAGATCGGCGGGGCGGACAGTGGGTGGTGGCAGCGCGGCTGGCTGGTCGTCAACACCGGCTGGCTCGTGCTGGTGACGACCGCCCGCCGCTGACGCCGACACGAGTCGCCGTCCCGGGGTCGCCGCACGGACCACACCGGAGGGCGTTCACGACGAGGGGCGATCGGCGCCCGGCGGCGCCGAACGTTGCGAGCCGTCAGCAGCGGGCGGTCCGGTGCCCGGGCTCCACGAGGACGAACCGGACCCGCTGCCCGGGCCGCAGCTGGGCGGCACGGTCGACGTCGGCGTCGAGCACCACGGCCACCACCGGGTAGCCGCCGGTGACGGGGTGGTCGGCGAGGAAGAGAACCGGCTCGCCACCGGGAGGCACCTGCACCGCGCCGCGCACCATTCCCTCGCTCGGGAGCTCCTCACCGGGCGTGCGGACGAGCCGCTCGCCCTCCAGGCGCACACCGACGCGGTCGCTGCGGCTCGACGCCGTCCAGGTGGCGCGGGCGAGAGCGGCCGGGTCGGCGACCCGGTCCGCCCGCGGCCCCAGGACGGCACGGATCGTGACGGTCCCGACCGAGGGGACACCCACCGGCGCGACGTCCACGAGCGGGAACGCCGGCGGCTCCGGTCCGACGGGCAGCACGACGCCCGGCGTGATCCGCGGCGGCCCGACCCCGGACAGCGTGTCGGTGCTGCGCGAGCCGAGTACGGCCATGACGTCCACACCGCCGCGCACCGCGAGGTAGGTGCGCAACCCGGTCGGCGGGGCGCCGAGCGTCAGCACCTGCCCGGGCCGCAGCACCACCACGGTGTGGTGGCCGACGGGCGTGCCGTCGACGTCGGCCGGCGCCGGCGCCCCGGCGAGCGCGACGGTGTGCAGGGCTCCCGAGCGGACGGAGAGGCCGCCGAACACGACCTCGATGCCCGCTGCGTCCTCCGCGTTGGCCACCAGCCGGTTGGCGAGTCGGAGCGCCCCACGGTCCGCGGCTCCCGACCGCCCGACCCCGGCGGCCGCCGATCCGGGACGCCCGAGGTCCTGGACGAGCGCGAGCGCCCCCGTCCGCACGACCTCCAGGCCTCCCCGCCGGCCCACCTCCGTCCCGGTCCCGGCGGACGCCGTGCGGACACCTGTATCCGGCTCCTGAGCACCGGCGCCCGGCTCGGCCACCGTCGCGTCGACGAACCGGACCCGGGTGCCTGGTCGCAGGAGCGCGCCGCCGGACTCCGTCCACAGGGGAGCGTCGGTGTGTCCGATCAGTTGCCAGCCGCCGGGGGAGGCGCGGGGGTAGATGCCGCTGAACTCGCCGGCCAGCCCGACCGCGCCCGGCGGCACGCGGGTGCGGGGCTCCGAGCGTCGCGGGACGGCCAACCGGACGTCACCGCCCGCCAGGTAGGCGAAACCGGGTACGAAGCCGCCGAACGCGACGCGCCACGGCGTCGAGGTGTGGGCCGCGACCACGCCGACCGCGCCGAGGCCGGTGAGCGCGCCGACCTCGTCGAGGTCCGGGCCGTCGTAGACCACAGCGATGTCGACCCGAGCGACGTCGACCCCGGCGATGTCGACCCCGGCGATGTCGACCCCGGCGATGTCGACCCCGGCGATGTCGACGGCGTCACCGACCGGCGGAGGCACGGCCGGTCCGACGCGCAGCGCCAGCACCGCACGCCGGGCCTCGGCGAGATCGGTGCCGGGTTCGAGCACGAGCAACACCGTCCGGGCGGCGGGAACGACGTCGAGGACCCCACGGGGCGGTGCGGCACGCAGGCCGTCGGCCAGGGTCAGCACCTCGGTCAACCCGTCCACCTCGACGAGCAGGCCCGAGTCGCCGCAGGGCAGGATCCTCACGCGAACGCCTTCGGCGTGACGCCCGCCCGCTCCAGCCCGCGACGCACCGCAGCGGCGATCCCGACCGCGCCGGGCGAGTCGCCGTGCACGCAGATCGACTCGGCCCGGACCCGTACGTCGGTGCCGCCCACCGTCCGCACCACGCCGTCGGAGAGCAGGCGCAGTACCCGTGCCGCCGCCTCGGCCGGGTCGTGCAGCAGTGCCCCCGGCTCCGTACGGGCGACGAGCGTGGCGTCGCGGGTGTAGCCGCGGTCGGCGAAGAACTCGGGGACCGTGCGCAGCCCGGCCGCGTCGGCCGCGCGCAGCAGCTCCGAGCCGGGCAGGCCGAGCACGGGCAGACCCGGGTCGTAGTCGCGGACCGCCGCCCCGACGGCGGCGGCCTGCGCGCGGTGGTGGACCACTGCGTTGTAGAGCGCACCGTGCGGCTTGACGTAGCGGACGGCCGTGCCCGCGACGCGGCAGGTCCCGTCCAGCGCACCGAGCTGGTAGACGATCTCGTCCGCCAGCTCCGCGGGCGGGACGTCGACGAACCGGCGACCGAAGCCGGCGAGGTCGCGGTACCCGACCTGGGCGCCCACCACCACGCCGCGCGCCGCGGCGAGGACGCAGGTGCGGCGCAGCGTCGACGGGTCGCCGGCGTGGAAGCCGCACGCCACGTTCGCCGAGGTCACCAGCTCGAGCACGGCCTCGTCGTCGCCGAGCACCCACCGGCCGAACGACTCCCCGAGGTCGCTGTTGAGGTCGATGCTGTCCGGCAGGACACCGGCGACCCCGGCCGTCACGACCGGTGCTCGGCGTAGGCCGCCACCAGTTGGCGCTCTGCGTCGTCGAGGTAGGCGGCGAGCAGCGCCTCGGCGGCGGCACCGTCACCCCGTTCCAGCACGGCGAGGATCTCGCGGTTGCGCTCCAGGTAGGGCTGGTGGAACCGGCGTGGGTTGTCCATGACGTGGAACACGAGGCGCAGCTCGGCCAGCACCCCGCGCATCAGCTCGTCCAGCCGGGGGCTGCCGGCCACGGCGACGACCTCCTGGTGGAACAGGATGTTCGCGGTGCCCAGCGCCTGCCAGTCGCGGCGGGCCAGTGCCTCGCCGCCCTGTGCGACCGCCTGCTCGACGCGGTCCAGCGGGGGTGGTGCGGTGACCGCCCGGACGACGGAGCACTCGACGTGCTTGCGGACCCGGTAGAGGTCGACGACGTCGTCGACGTCGAGCACCCGGACGAACATCCCGCGGTTCAGCTCGTGGGCCACCAGGCGCTCGTGGGTCAGCAGCCGGAACGCTTCCCGCAGCGTGTTGCGGGAGACCTTGAGCGCCTCGGTGATCTCGTCCTCGGCGAGCCGCTCCCCCGGCCGGAAGTACCCGGCACCGATCCGCGTGCGCAGTACGGCGGCCACCTGCTCGGCCCGGCTCGCCTGCCCGAGCAACGCGCGGTCGGCCACCAGCCCGTCGACCTCCACATCCGCCTCCAGCCAGCCATGTATTGCGGCCACCTTATCGAAAGAGACGACGAAAGTATTGAAGTATCGTCGAACAATCCTTCAGCCGTCCGCTGTCGGTGAACGCGGGGTACCGACGGCGGCCCTACCCTGGAAAGCATGCTGCGATCGCGCCCGTCGACCGACCCCGGGCTGCGCAGCCTGTGGCCCTACCTCCGCGAGCACCGCGCGTCGATGATCGCCGTGGCCGTCCTGTCACTCGTCACCGCCGGCACGGCACTGGCCCAACCGCTGCTCGTCGGACAGGTGATCACCGCCGTGCAGGAGTCGGGCCCGGTCGCCGGCACCGCGGCGCTGCTGGTCGCGGTGCTGCTGGTGGGCGCGGCGATCAGCGCGGTGCAGTCGTTCCTGCTGCAGCGCACGGCGGAGGGCCTGGTGCTCTCCACCCGCCGGACCCTGGCCGAGCGGTTGCTGCGGCTGCCCGTCACCGAGTACGACGCCCGGCGCACCGGCGACCTGATGTCGCGGGTCGGCGCCGACACCACGCTCCTGCGGGCCGTCGTCACGTCCGGGCTGTTCGAGATCGCGAGCTCCCTGATTCTGGTGGCCGGCGCGGCGGTGGCCATGGCGCTGGTGGACGCCGTGCTGCTCGGGGTGACGTTGCTGGCCGTCGCGCTCGGCGCCGTCGTCATCGGGCTGGCGTCGCGGCGGATCCGGGCGCTGTCGCTGCTCACCCAGGTGCGGGTCGGCGAGATGACGGCGGCGGTCGAGCGCGCACTGTCGACCGTGCGCACGATCCGGGCGAGCGGGGCCACCGAGCGGGAGGTGGGCGGCGTGGTCGTCGCGGCCGGGGAGGCCTACACGGTCGGTGTGCGCATGGCGCGGCTGGAGGCCTTCGTGGCGCCGGCGGCCACCATCGCGACCCAGGGTTCGTTCATCGCCGTCCTCGGGCTCGGCGGCGCGCGGGTGGCAGCCGGGGTGCTGACCGTCGGCGAGCTGGTGTCGTTCGTGCTCTACCTGTTCCTGCTGGTCCTGCCCCTGGCGCGGCTCGCCCAGTCGTGGACCCAGCTGCAGACCGGGTTGGGCGCACTGGCCCGGATCGAGGAGGTGGCAGTGCTGCCGGCCGAGGAGGCCGGCGACGTCACCACCTCCGCTGCGCCCGTCCGCGACGCGCCCGCCTTGGAGCTGCGCGGCGTCGACTTCAGCCACGCAGACGGCACGGCCGTGCTGCGCGGCGTCGGCTTCACGGTGCCTCGCGGCACGCGCACGGCGCTCGTCGGACCGTCGGGGGCCGGGAAGTCGACGGTGCTCGCGCTGGTCGAGCGCTTCTACGACGTCGACGGTGGCGCGGTGCTCGTGGACGGCGTCGACGTGCGGGAATGGACGCGCACCGACCTGCGGGCCCGCCTCGGCTACGTCGAGCAGGACTCCCCGGCCCTCGCCGGCACCCTGCGGGAGAACCTGACGCTCTCCGTGCCCGACGCGACGCAGGAGCAGCAGCTCGCGATGCTGGCCGCGGTGAACCTGAGCGGGCTGGTGAAGCGTGCCGATCTCGGGCTGGACGCCCCGGTCGGCGAGGGTGGCGTGCTGCTCTCGGGCGGTGAACGCCAGCGCCTCGCGATCGCGCGTACGCTGCTCGCCGAGCCGTCACTGATGCTGCTCGACGAGCCCACCGCCAGCCTCGACGCCCGCAACGAGCAGGCCCTGAAGGACGCCATCGACGTGGCCGCGGCTGCGGACCGCACGCTGCTGATCGTGGCCCACCGGCTCTCCACGGTGATCGACGCCGACCAGATCGTGGTGCTGGACGAGGGCAAGGTCGTCGGGACCGGCACGCACGAGGAACTACTGGTCACCAGCCCCCTCTACGCAGAGCTTGCGCGCTCCCAACTCCTGGTCTGACCCGCCATCGGCGTCCTCCTCATCTTGCTCAAGACGGTGCTGGAGTGACACCTGCGGGCAGAGGTGTCCTCGACGAGGCACCTCCTCTCAGAGGAGTGAGGCCGCAGCGGCGGCCGGTCCGCCATCCTCGGCCCGGAGGAGGAGTAGGGCGTCCGGGCGGGCGATGAGGCCGCGCGACTGGCCGGTTGCCGTCCGCGTCGCCGGTTGCGGTCCGGGGCGGACTGCGGGTGCGGGTGACCGACCCGCGCTGGCCACACCCCGAGCAGATGATCGAGGCGCTCGACCGCTTGGGCGAGCACCTCCCGGTCGGCGAGGAGTTCGGCAAGCCGCTGGCGGCCCGGTGGGACGGCGACGCGGCACGACCGTGGAGTGGTCGATGAGTGACGGCGACGATTGAACATGGGGCCTGGGCCACAAGCCCCGGACCGGCCGCCCCACCCTCGCATCACGCCAGGGCGGGGCCGCCTGGCCTTCGGCGCCCCACAAGTTCAGCAGCGGCGGAGGCGTAGAAGTGGATCGAGCACGGCCATGGCGCGAGCGGCGTGCCGGTGCCCGGGGTCGTGCAGCCTCGACACCGGCCCGCGCCGTCCGACACGTGGACGGCAAGCAGACGACCTGGCGCCCCGGGCTCGGTCGCGATCAGCTCGGCCAGTTCGCTGCTGCTGCTCATGCCGCGAAACGTAGGTGCGGCAGAGTCGCGCTAAGGGTGCGTCCGAACACCCGCGGTGAGGGGTACGGTCCGTACCCCTCACCGCTGCTACACGGTCACGCCGAGCTGACTCGCCAGCGCCCGCGCCTCACGCTCGACCATCCTGCCGCCCGACACCACAAGGTCACCGGCGAGGCTCCGCGCGACCGGGTGGCAGCGCATCGACTCCTCGCTGATCCCGATGGCGCGCTGCATCACGTGCAGGGTGCCTATCGGGTCCTTGCGCTGCGCGTACCCGCGCGCGACTTCGAGCCACAACCGGGTGCGTCGGTCCAGCGACGGCACCGCGTCGACGTCGGCAGCGTTCGCGACGTCGAGGGCCTGCGCTGCTCGGCTGAGGTCGACCTGCACTGAGATGCCGGTCAAGGTGGTGTTGGCCGGGCCGAACAAGGTGACGGGGTGGGCCCAGCCGCTAGGCAGTCTCGTCGACACGGTGGCGGCCTGGTCGAGGCAGCGCAGCGCATCACCCTCGCGCCCCATCCGACCGGCCGTGATCGCCGCATGCAACTGCACCGCCCCCCATAGGGCGCGGGACTCGTCCGAGCCGTCCGCGAGGTGTGGTTCCAGCAGCGCGGCGGCATCCTGCGCGAGGCGCAGCGCGTCGTCCTCCCGGCCCGTCGATCGCCAGACGTTCCCGAGTACCCACGAGGCCATGGCGAGCGTGTCGGGGTCGTCGGCCTGCTGGGCGCATTCCATGCACCGGTCGGCGGCGAGCCACAGCAGCGCGCTGTCGGCGACCCAGGCCAGCACCTGCTCGCTCAGGGCGTAGGCGCTGGCGAGCGCGATGTAGGCCTGGCGGCGATCCTGGCCCTCAACGGTGCGCACAGCGCGACGGCCGTCGCGGATCAGCGCGGGCAGCAGCCCCCCGGCTGCTGCGCGGGGTGTCGCTGAGCTGTGCCACACCGTCCATGCGTGTGCGGCGCGACGGTGCAGTTCGTCGGCGCTCACCGGCGATTCTGCGACGACGAGCTGCACACCTTCGATGGCCTCGCGGATGTCGGCGACAGCGGGGTGCCCGCTACGTCGCCCGACGCCCAGAGGCACCGACGCCTCGCCGGTGATCTCGGCCAGGTCCCGGACGCCGAGAACCTCGGCCAGGCGCACGAGCATGTCCAGTCGCGGCGGCTTGCTACGCCCACGTTCGATCGCCTTCAGCCACTCGGCGGAGCGGCCGACGAGGCCTGCCACGACCGGCCTGGTCTTCCCGGTGCGCTCGCGAACGGCCTGTAAGCGCACGCCGATAGTGCGGTCGTCGGTACCGTCGTCCATGTCCGAGATCGCCCTCTCGGTCCGTGCCCCCGGAGCCTGGCCGCTCGCGGGGGCATTCCCGTTGACCGTACCCCGACAGCCCGGCTTCCCGGGGGGGAGCAGCGGGGGAGGTGGCTGCCCGCGCCACCGAGCCGGTCCAGAAGACCGGCACTTCACAGGGGGTCCGCTGTAGTGCCACGGACCACGTGTTGCTGAGGACAACGAGTTCTGCGTGGACTGACCCAGCCGAGTTGTAGTTGCGGGAGCCGCGGCCAGATCTTGCGGCCGAGGCGGCCGGCCGAAGCCGTCGATCCTGCCCGGCGCGGACGATCGCTGCTCGCTGCGCCTCGACTGGTCAGAACGAAGCCGGCGCTTCGACCTGCACGACCGGCACCGATGCGCCCGCGTCCACGAGAAAGTGCTCCCCGACTACGTCCTCACCGACGTCGACGGCGTGCTGTTCATCTAGCGGTGGCCCGACGCGGGCTGTGGAATGCGCCGGACGGCCAGGATCTCCTCCGACCGCGCCGCGACATCGCTGCGGCTGGCTCGGCCGGAACCGAAGAACGCAGGCGGCCACGACCGCTGCCCAGCCGCGCTCAGATGCCGCCGGACGTCGGCGAGCACGGCCGGCACCTCGTCATCCGGCACCCGCTCGACAAGCTCGCGCAGCTCATCCCGTTCCGCACTCATGGCCACCAGCGTAGCCGTGACGTCCCACGTACGACCGGCACGACGCAGCTACCGCTCGCAACCAGGAAGGCGACTCCCGCGACCGGGCCGGCGGACGACCGCTGGGCCCGACCACCTGCACCAGGGCACCGGCCGGTCTACCCGAGGGGCCGCAGACGCCGCTGAGACGATCACACTGTAACTTTTCGCTCTCGCCATAGCCGTGCTGGTGAACCCTGTCGGCTCAGCCGCGCCGAAGCTTCCGGGCTCGCACACCGACGAGGCCAGGATCCCGGGGTCGTTCGACCTCGACCTCGACCTGGCGTAGCGGGTCGCATCGGTTGTCGGTCGGAGGTCACGCCCGCTGGGACGTTGAAAGTCGTCCGGACCCTGCGCGAGCTGGCGGCCACCCGCCGCAGGGGTCGACCCGGCGGCTGGTACACGCCGGCCGAGCCCGACGCCGATCACTCCGAGTAGCAGGAATCCGTCGCCGAGCGCGCGGCATGCCTCCGCCGCGGATGCGACCATGTCGCGCCGTGGCCCCCACACCTGCCCTGAGATTGCGGACCGATCCTGTCCGCTGAAGGTGTCAGGGTGGCGCCGTGGATCAGGTCTGATCCACCCGACCTGCACACGGACCCGAACGGACGGAGCAACCCGATGAGCCGCCACATCCAGGTCACCTTCGACGCCCACGACCCGCGGGCGCTGTCGTCCTTCTGGCGCGACGTACTGGGTTACGTCCACCCGGGCCCGCCCGGGGTCGACCTGCCCGAGGACGCCGACCCGCTGGCCGCGTGGGACGAGTTCCTCGCGCGGGTCGGGGTACCGGAGGAGCAGCGCAACACGAGATCGGCCATCGAGGACCCGGACGGGCATGGCCCACGGTTGTTCTTCCAGCAGGTGCCGGAGGAGAAGGTCGCGAAGAACCGCGTCCACCTCGACGTCCGTGCGGCTCCCGGACTGCACGGAGAGGAGCGGATGGCGGCGCTGGAGGTCGAGTGCGACCGGCTCGTCGCACTGGGAGCGACGCGGGTACGTCGCGACGAGCCCGCTCCCCCGATGAGCGCCGGCCACGTCGTGATGACAGACCCAGAAGGCAACGAGTTCTGCCTGGACTGACCCAGCTCAGCTGTACCGGAGCCGCGGCCGACGGAGGCCACGGGCGCGCGGGCCGCGGGCACTGTGCGGTCGGGTTACAGCTCCAGGACAGGTGCTCGACGGTGTCGCGTCGGTCGGGTGCATCCGCGACATGGTGACGGTTCTCAGCCCGGCAGGTCGGTGAGCGCGGCCAGTGCCATCCGGCGCAGCAACGCGGCCGTCTCGGGGCCGCGCCCGCTGTGCGGGGTGGAGTTGAGCAGCCCGAAGGCGCCGTGTGCGGCGACGCGTGCCGCGTCCGGCGTCAGGCCGGGGTGGGCACGGCACAGCGTCTCGACCCAGATCTCGACGTAGGTGCGCTGCAGCTGGCGCACCTGCCGTCGCGCGGCAGGCGGCAGGTTCGCGAGGTCGCGGTCCTGCACCACGATGAGCTCGGGCTCGCGCAGGGCGAAGTCGGCCTGGAAGTCGACGAGTGCGGCGAGGACCTCCAGGGGATCCTCGGACGCGACCGTGCGTGCCGTCCCACCGGCGAGCAGATGCTCGCTGATGCCGACGAGCATCTCCGCGAGCAGCGCCTCCTTGCCGGGGAAGTGCCGGTAGAGCGCCGGCCCGCTCACCCCGACCGCGGCCCCCAGGTCGGCGATGGTCACCCCGTGGAACCCGTGGCGGGCGAACAGCTGCGCGGCGACGGCGAGGATCTGCTCGCGGCGCGTACCGGTCCGCGGCGGGGGGGCGGGTGCCGCGGACGCTGCCATCTCCCGAGCCTAGCCGCACGTTAACGGTCGCTAACCGCACTGCTCGGAGCCGCCGCTCGGGCTCAGCGCGGTCACAGCGCCGATCGCTACCCTGGTCGCCATGCCCGAGGCCCCGCGGTGGACGCGCGCCCGGGTCGGTGTGCGCGTCGCGTCGGCGCTGTCCGCCGCCGCCGTGGTGGCCGTCGCGCTCGTGGTCGCCGGGGCGTCGCTGGTGTTCCTGGTCGGTCTGTCACTGAGGACCACCGTCGAGGAGACCGCGACCCAGCGGGCCGCGCAGGTGGCCGAGCGGGTGAGCCTGAACTTCGGCGGCGACGAGCGGAAGAACGCCATCGACGCGATCAACGCCGTCACGGCGCCGGACCAGCTGGCCCAGGTCGTGATCGACTACTCGCCCGAGACCCCGGGCGAGGGCGGCGTCGAGGTCCTGGACTCGACCGAGGCCCTGCAGGATGTGCCGCGGATGTCGGAGCTGTTGCCCGCCGAGGGCCGCACCGTCGTCCTGCCGGACGTCCGGATCGGTGTCGCCGACCGAGGCGCGGTGCATGCGGTGCTCGTGGCCACCGGCACCACCACCGTGGGCCGCACTGTGGCCGTGCTCTACGCCGAGCCTCTCGGCAGCGTGGACGCCGCCACCGACACCGTCCGGTTCTACCTGCTGTTCGGCGTCCCCATCCTGATCCTCGTGGCCGGTGCGGCCACCTACGGGTTCGCCGGGCGGGCGCTGCGGCCCGTGGAGGCCATTCGCACCCAGGTGGCCGCGATGACGGAGAAGGACCTCGCGCAGCGGGTCCCGGTGCCGGCTGCGCGCGACGAGGTGGGCCGCCTCGCGCAGACGATGAACGCGATGATCGCCAGGCTGGAGGACGCCCAGGGCGTCCAGCGCCGGTTCGTCGCGGACGCCAGCCACGAGCTGCGCAGCCCGCTCGCCACCATCGGTGCCGGTCTCGAACTGCTGCAGCGCGACACGTCCGACCCCGCGACGGTCACCGCCCTGCAAGGCGAGACCGCCCGACTCGGGCGCCTCGTCGACGCGCTGCTCCTGCTGGCCAGGGCCGATGAGCGCGGACTGCGCCCGCGCCGCGAGGAGGTCGACCTCGACGAGGTCGCCGAGGCGGAGCGGGGACGCCCGGGGGAGCACCAGGTGCAGGCCGAGGTGCGCGCCGAGCCGGTCCGGGTGATCGGCGACCGCGGGCAGCTCGTCCGGGTGCTGCGCAATCTCGTCGACAACGCCCGCCGCCACGCCCGGTCGCGGGTGCTCGTGACGGTCGTCCGGGACGGGGCGTCGGCGGTGATCGAGGTGTCCGACGACGGGCTCGGCGTGGCGGTCGCCGACCGCGGACGGGTGTTCGAGCGGTTCGTCCGCCTCGACGACGCCCGCGCCCGCTCCGACGGCGGTTCCGGGCTGGGGTTGGCGATCGTCGCGGAGGTGGTCGCCGCGCACCGCGGTTCCGTCGAGCTGGCGCAGACGCCCGGGGGCGGGGCACTGTTCCGGGTGCGGCTGCCCGCCGCGGCAGAGGTGCCGGTGGACGCCGAGCCGGCCGGCAGCGGGGATGAGCCCGGGGCCGCCGGCGCGGGCGTTCAGCGTGCGGTGTCCACGGGCGGGGTCGACGGGGCCTCGACCATCCGGTAGCCGACGCCGCGCAGCGTGTCGATGGAGTGCGTGCCGAACGGCACGTCGATCTTCCGGCGCAGGTAGCCCACGTAGACCTCGACGACGTTGACCTCACCCTCGTAGTGGGCGTCCCACACCGCCCTCAGGATGTCGGTCTTGGTCACGACCTCGCCGGCGTTGCGCATGAGGTGTTCCAGCACGCCGAACTCACGCGGCGTCAGGCCGATCTCGGTGTCGCCGCGGTGCACCCGGTGCCGGGCCGGGTCCAGGCGCAGCTCGCCGACGGTCAGCACGGTCGGGCGGGCCTCCCCGGACCGGCGCAGCAGTGCGCGGAGCCGGGCGAGCAACACGACGAAGGAGAACGGCTTGACCAGGTAGTCGTCGGCGCCGAGGTCGAAGGCGTCGGCCTCGTCGTACTCGCCGTCCTTCGCGGTCAGCATGAGGACCGGCGTCCAGATCCCCGCGGACCGCATGTGTTGGAGCACCCGGTAGCCCGAGAGCCCCGGAAGCATGATGTCGAGCACCACGACGTCGTGATCGCCGGCGCCGGCGGCGGCGAGCCCGGCTCGACCGTCGTGGACGACCCGCACGGAGTGCCCGTCCGCCACCAGCCCCCGACGCACCATCTCGGCCAGTGGAACCTCGTCCTCGACCAGCAGCACTCGCACGGCGCAGACGTTATCGGGCGCTGCCGGGCCGCCGCCCGGCTCACTGGCGCGCTACGTTAACAACCGCTAACATGTTAGCGGTTGTTAACTCCGGGAGGTCGGTCGTGGGTCCTGTGCTCCGCACTGCCGTGGTGCCCGGCGGCGACTCCGTCTCGCGCCATCACGCCGCGCACCGCGCACTGGTCGACGACCTGCGCGAGCAGCTCGCGGCCGCCCGCCTGGGTGGCCCGGAGCGGTCCCGCAGGCGGCACGTGGAGCGCGGGAAGCTGCTGCCCCGCGACCGCGTCGACCGCCTCGTCGACCCGTCGAGCCCGTTCCTCGAGCTCTCCCCGATGGCGGCACACGGCATGTACGGCGGCGACGCGCCGGGTGCCGGGCTGATCACCGGGGTCGGGCGGGTGGCCGGGCGGGAGTGCGTGATCGTCGTCAACGACGCCACCGTCAAGGGCGGCACCTACTACCCGATGACGGTCAAGAAGCACCTGCGCGCGCAGGAGGTCGCCCTGCACAACCGGCTGCCGTGCCTCTACCTGGTCGACTCCGGCGGCGCGTACCTGCCCGAGCAGGACAGCGTCTTCCCCGACCGGGAGCACTTCGGCCGGATCTTCTACAACCAGGCCACGATGTCCGCTCAGCGCATCCCCCAGATCGCCGCGGTGCTCGGCTCGTGCACCGCGGGCGGCGCCTACGTGCCCGCGATGAGCGATGAGGCCGTGATCGTCCGGAACCAGGGCACGATCTTCCTCGGTGGCCCGCCGCTGGTGAAGGCGGCCACCGGCGAGGTCGTCACCGCCGAGGAGCTGGGCGGCGGCGACCTGCACTCGCGGATCTCCGGTGTCACCGACCACCTCGCCGCCGACGACGCACACGCCCTCGCGATCGTCCGCTCGATCGTCGCGACACTGGGTCCCCGCGCGCCTCGGCCGTGGGAGGTGCGCCCGACCGTCGAGCCGGTGGTCGAGCCGTCCTCGTTGCACGGCGTCGTGCCCGTGGACTCCCGCACGCCCTACGACGTGCGGGAGGTGATCGCCCGGATCGTGGACGGCTCGCAGTTCCACGAGTTCAAGGCGGAGTACGGGACGACGCTGGTCACCGGGTTCGCGCGGATCCACGGGCATCCGGTCGGCATCGTGGCGAACAACGGCATCCTGTTCTCCGAGTCGGCGCTCAAGGGCGCCCACTTCGTCGAGCTGTGCGACCAGCGCGGGGTGCCGCTGGTGTTCCTGCAGAACATCTCCGGGTTCATGGTCGGCCGTGACTACGAGGCGGGCGGGATCGCCAAGAACGGCGCCAAGATGGTGACCGCCGTGGCGTCCACCCGTGTCCCCAAGCTCACGGTGATCATCGGCGGCTCCTTCGGGGCCGGGAACTACTCGATGTGCGGGCGGGCGTTCTCGCCCCGCTTCCTGTTCATGTGGCCGAACGCGCGCATCTCGGTGATGGGCGGTGAGCAGGCTGCGATGGTGCTCTCGGCGGTCCGTTCGCCGGACGACCCGGAGCGCGGCGACGCCTTCCGGGACCGCATCCGCGCCCGTTACGAGGAGCAGGGTCACCCCTACTACTCCACAGCGCGAATCTGGGACGACGGGGTGATCGACCCGGACGACACCAGGACGGTGCTGGGCCTGGCGTTGAGTGCCGCGGCGAACGCCCCTCTCACCGACCCGGCCTTCGGCCTCTTCCGGATGTGACCCCGATGCTTGTGGCGCTCGTGGTCTCGCCGGCGCGAACGGCCCGTTCGAGCCGACCTGTCGCCCGAGAGTGCCGTTCGCGCAGGACGAGGAGAGTTCGTGTTTGACACCGTGCTCGTGGCCAACCGGGGCGAGATCGCCTGTCGGGTGATCCGCACGCTGCGTGCGCTGGGAGTCCGGTCCGTGGCCGTGTACTCCGATGCCGACGCCGACGCGCCGCACGTGTCGGCGGCCGACGTCGCCGTCCGGATCGGGCCGGCGGCCGCCGCGGGGAGCTACCTGTCGATCCCGGCCGTCCTGGCGGCGGCGAGGGCCACCGGTGCGCAGGCGATCCACCCCGGCTACGGGTTCCTGTCGGAGAACACCGCGTTCGCCGCCGCCTGCGAGGACGCCGGGGTCGTGTTCGTCGGGCCGCCCGCGTCGGCGATCGAGGCGATGGGCGACAAGATCCGGGCCAAGCAGACGGTGGCGAAGGCGGGTGTCCCGGTCGTCCCGGGCTCCGACGGCGCGGGGCTGACCGACGGCGAGCTCGCGGCGGCCGTCGACGAGGTCGGTTACCCGGTACTGCTCAAGCCGAGCGCCGGCGGCGGCGGCAAGGGCATGCGCGAGGTCCACCACCCCGGCGACCTGGCGGCGGCGATCGCCTCCGCCCGCCGGGAGGCCCGTGGGTCGTTCGGCGACGACACGCTGCTCGTCGAGCGCCTGGTCACCACGCCGCGTCACATCGAGATCCAGGTGCTGGCCGACCAGCACGGCCATGTGATCCACCTGGGCGAGCGGGAGTGCTCGCTGCAGCGGCGCCACCAGAAGATCGTCGAGGAGGCCCCGTCGGCGCTGCTCACCGGGACGCAGCGGGCGGCCATGGGTGCGGCGGCCGTCGAGGCGGCACGTTCGGTGGGCTACACCGGCGCCGGCACCGTCGAGTTCATCGTCTCCGCCGATGCCCCCGACCAGTTCTTCTTCATGGAGATGAACACCCGCCTGCAGGTGGAGCACCCCGTCACCGAGATGGTCACCGGCCTCGATCTCGTCGAACTGCAGTTGCGGGTGGCCGCGGGCGAGCCGCTGCCGCTGGCCCAGGACGACGTGGCGCTGCACGGTCACGCCGTCGAGGTACGCGTCTACGCCGAGGACCCGGCCAACGGGTTCCTCCCGACCGGGGGCGAGATCCTCGCCCTGCACGAGCCGCAGGGCCCGGGGATCCGTGTCGACTCCGGTGTGGTCCAGGGCGGGTTCGTGGGCTCGGACTACGACCCGATGCTCGCCAAGGTCATCGCGCACGGCGCCGACCGTGCCGAGGCCGTGCGCCGTCTCGACGGCGCGCTGCGCGCCACCGTGCTGCTCGGCGTCGACACCAACATCGGCTTCCTGCGCGCCCTGCTCGCCGACCCCGACGTCCGCGCGGCGCGCCTGGACACCGGGCTGGTCGGCCGCCGCGTCGCGCGATGGTCGGCCACCGAACTGCCCGACGACGTGCTCGCCGCCGCGGCCGTCCACGCGTTGCTGGAGCTCGAACCCGCCGGCCCCGTCGTCGACCCGTTCGACGTTCCCGGCGGCTGGCGGGTCGGTGAGCCCGCGCCGACGATGTTCCGGTTCGTCGTAGGCGGGGGTCGACCGGTCACCGTGCGGGTCCGGGGGCGGGCGTCGGGGGCCGAGGTCCGGGTGGGGGACGCGGCGCCGCTCGCCGTTGCCGCTCGCACGCAGCCCGCGACTCTCACGCACCCAGACCCCGACTCGCGGGTGGGGGGGTTGGTCGTCGCGGTGGGTGGGGTCACTCGGCAGTACGCGTGGGCGCGGGATGGGGCCACGCTCTGGCTGGGACGCGACGGGTTCGCGTGGGGTGTCCGCGAGCAGGCGCCGCTGGCCCCCGCCGCCGCGGACGCCGGCGCCGGTGGACCCGTGCTGTCCCCGATGCCCGGCACCGTCACCGTCGTCGAGGTGGTCGAGGGCGGGCAGGTGGCCGCGGGCGACAGGCTCGTGGTCGTCGAGGCCATGAAGATGGAGCACGTCCTCACCGCGCCCGTCGACGGCGTGGTCCGCGAGCTGCGCGCCCGGGCGGGCGCGACCGTCACGCGCGACGCAGCGCTTCTGATCATCGAACCGATCACAAAGGACTGATCATGGACCTCACACTCGACGAGGAGCACGAGGCACTGCGGACGACCGTGGAGGACTTCGCGCGCAAGGAGGTCGCCCCGGTCGTCGGCGACCTGTACGAGCGGGGCGAGTTCCCCTACGACCTCGTCGCCAAGATGGGCGCGATCGGCCTGTTCGGGCTGCCGATCGCCGAGGAGTTCGGCGGCATGGGCGGCGACTACTTCGCGCTCTGCCTCGCGCTGGAGGAGCTCGCCCGCGTCGACTCCTCGGTCGCGATCACCCTGGAGGCCGGAGTGTCGCTCGGGGCGATGCCGATCTACCGGTTCGGCACCGAGGCGCAGAAGCGCGAGTGGCTCCCGGCCATGGCGGCAGGCGAGAAGCTCGGCGCGTTCGGGCTGACCGAGGCCGGCGGCGGGTCCGACGCCGGCGCCACCCGCACGACGGCACGGCGCGATGGCGACGAGTGGGTGGTGAACGGGTCCAAGGTGTTCATCACGAACTCGGGCACGGACATCACCTCGGTCGTCACCGTCACCGCGATCACCGGCCCGCCCGCCGGTGGCCGCAAGGAGATCTCGGCGATCATGGTCCCGGCCGGTACGCCGGGATTCCGCGTGTCGAAGCCCTACTCCAAGGTCGGCTGGTGCTCCTCCGACACGCGAGAGCTGTTCTTCGACGACGTGCGCGTGCCCGCCTCGAACCTCGTCGGCGAGCGCGGCCACGGCTACGCCCAGTTCCTCTCCATCCTCGACGAGGGGCGCGTCGCGATCGCGGCACTGTCGGTCGGGCTCGCCCAGGGCTGCGTGGACGAGTCCGTCCGCTACGCCCACGAGCGCGAGGCGTTCGGTCACCGGATCGGCCGCTACCAGGCGATCCAGTTCAAGATCGCCGACATGGAGGCCCGCGCGCACACCGCGCGCCTGACCTACTACGCGGCGGCGTCGAAGATGCTGCGCGGCGAGCCGTTCAAGAAGGAGGCGGCGATCGCGAAGCTCGTGTCGTCGAACGCTGCGATGGACAACGCCCGCGACGCCACACAGATCTTCGGCGGCTACGGCTTCATGAACGAGTACCCGGTGGGCCGGTTCTACCGCGACGCGAAGATCCTGGAGATCGGCGAGGGCACCTCCGAGGTGCAGCGCATGCTGATCGCGCGGGAGCTGGGCCTGTAACGAGGGTCGGCGAGGGTCGGCGTTGCGGACGACGCCGCCGCCCGGGTCACAGCCCGGTCTCGCCGCCGTTGACCTGGTATCGCCGCGCTCCCACACTGCGTCGATGGCGGTCGAGCGGGTGAGCCACGATGCGGGGACCCCGACACGGGCAGGGTCCCCTGCCGGCCGGGGACCCTGCCCGTACCAGGGTCTGCCGGCCTACGACCACGGCGACGCCGAGTGGTTCTTCGGCCGCGACGACGACATCGCCGACTGCGTGCGGGTGCTCGCCGCGTCCCCGTTGCTGCTCGTCGTCGGTCCCTCGGGCAGCGGGAAGTCGTCGCTGGTCCGGGCGGGGGTCGTGCCCGCGCTCGCGGCGGCGGGACAGCGCATGACGGTGATCACGCCGGGCCTCGATCCCGCGGCGGCGCTGTCGAGCGCGCTCTCGACGACGCCGTCCACAGTCGGGGCCGGGGTCGGAGGCCGGGCGGGCCTCGTCGTGGACCAGTTGGAGGAGCTGTTCGCCGCCGAGTACGCCTCGGGCCTGGTCGTGGCGTTCCTCGGCCGCCTCGCGGAGCTCGCGGAGGCCGGCACGCCTGTCGTGGCCGTGCTGCGGTCGGATCAGATGGGCGCCCTGTCCGCCGTGCCGGCGCTGGCGCGGCTGGCCCAGCGAGGGCTGCATCTGGTGACGCCGATGGCCGAGGAGCAGCTGCGGGCGGCCGTCGAGCGCCCCGCCGAGCTCGCAGGGCTACTGCTCGAGCCGGGACTGGTCGACGTGCTGCTGCGCGACGTGAAGGGCCGGCCCGCAGCGCTGCCGCTGCTCTCCCACGCGCTGGCGCAGAGCTGGGAGCGCCGGGAGGGTCGGGTGCTCACCGTGCCGGGGTACCTGGCGTCGGGAGGGGTCCGGGGCGCCGTCGCCCGGTCGGCCGAGCGGCTCCACGACTCGCTGACGCCGGACGGGCAGGCCACGTTGCGCGCCGTGCTGTTGCGGTTGGTCACGCCGTCCCCCGACGGCGAGCCGGTGACGACCCCGGCGTCGTGGGCGGCCGTGGGCACCGCACCGGAGCACCGGGCGGTCGTCGACCTGCTGGTCCGGGCCCGGCTCGTCATCGCCGACGAGCACAGCGTCGTCGTCGCCCACGCGGCGCTCGTCCGGGCCTGGCCCCGGCTGCGGGACTGGTTCGACGACGACGCGGCCGGCAGGCGGGCGATGCGGCACCTGACGCTGGCGGCCGACGACTGGAACGCGCGCGACCGGCCCGACGGCGACCTGTACCGCGGTGCCCGGTTGCTCGACGCCCTGGATCGGCGACGACGTCCCTGGCCCGACGTCACCCCGCTGGAGCACGCCTTCCTCGATGCCTCCGCGGCGCGGGCGAACGGGGAGCAGGACACCGGCACCCGCCGGGAGGGGCGACAGGCCGGGCGGAACCGGCGGCTGCGGCCGGGCGTCGCGGGGGTCGCCGTCGTGCTCGTCCTCGCGCTGGCGGCCGGTGCCGTGGCGGTGGAGCAGGGGCGCGACGCCGCTCGAGTCGCCGCGGACGCCCGGGTCGAGCGGTTGGTGGCGGAGAGCACGGCGTTGCGGGCGACGCGGCGCGACCTGGCCGCGCTCCTCGCCGTGGAGGCCCACCGGCTCCGGCCCGACGCGACAACCGCGGCGGCGCTGTTCGGGATCTTCACCGGGGCGCCGGGCTTCCTGGAGAACCGCACCGCGACCGGCAACCGCGCGCCCCCCCCCCAGCCCAACGCGCCCCG
>JAJAZD010000323.1 GCA_026785945.1 Pseudonocardia sp.
CCCAGCGGGGCCCCCCCGCGCCCGGCGGGGCCCCACTCCCACCCCCGGGCCCCCCCCCCGCGTCGGGCCCCCCCCACCCCAACGCCCCCCCCCACCCCCCCGCCCCCCCCGGGGGGGGGCCGGGGGCGTCCGGCCCGCAGGGGCCGGCCATGTGCACTATCCGTCGCGTCAAATAGCGGTCGCGACGGGCCTGAAGGAGGCACAGTCCCATGCTGATCTCTCAGCGCCCCACCCTGACCGAGGACTCGGTCGTCGACACCCGCTCCAGGTTCGTCATCGAGCCGCTGGAGCCGGGCTTCGGTTACACACTGGGCAACTCGCTGCGGCGTACGCTGCTGTCCTCCATCCCGGGGGCGGCGGTCACCAGCATCCGCATCGACGGCGTGCTCCACGAGTTCACCACCGTTCCGGGGGTGAAGGAGGACGTCACCGACATCATCCTGAACCTCAAGGAACTGGTCGTGTCCTCCGAGGAGGACGAGCCGGTGACGATGTACCTGCGCAAGCAGGGCCCCGGTCCGGTCACCGCGGGCGACATCGTGCCCCCGGCCGGTGTCACCGTGCACAACCCGGACCTGCACATCGCCACGCTCAACGACAAGGGCCGCCTCGAGGTGGAGCTCGTCGTCGAGCGCGGTCGTGGTTACGTCCCGGCGACGCAGAACAAGGCCACCGGCGCCGAGATCGGCCGCATCCCGGTCGACTCGATCTACTCGCCGGTCATGAAGGTGACGTACAAGGTCGAGGCGACCCGCGTCGAGCAGCGCACCGACTTCGACAAGCTGGTGCTCGACGTCGAGACCAAGCCGTCGATCACCCCGCGGGACGCGCTGGCCTCGGCCGGCAAGACCCTCGTCGAGCTGTTCGGGCTCGCCCGCGAGCTCAATGTGGACGCCGAGGGCATCGAGATCGGCCCGTCGCCGCAGGAGGCCGACACCATCGCGTCCTTCGCGATGCCGATCGAGGAGCTGGACCTCACCGTCCGCTCCTACAACTGCCTCAAGCGCGAGGGCATCCACACCGTGGGTGAGCTGGTGGGCCGCAGCGAGGCCGACCTGCTCGACATCCGCAACTTCGGCGCGAAGTCGATCGACGAGGTCAAGATGAAGCTCGTCGGACTCGGGCTCGCGCTCAAGGACAGCCCGCCCGGATTCGACCCGACGGCCGCGGCCGCCGAGTACGGTTCCGACGGGTTCGACCCCGAGACGTTCGGGGACGATGGCCAGGACTACGCAGAAACGGAGCAGCTGTAGCCATGCCTCAGCCCACCAAGGGGCCTCGTCTCGGCGGGTCGCCCGCACACCAGCGGCTGATCCTGGCCAACCTGGCGACGCAGCTGTTCGACCACGGGAAGATCACGACGACCGAGGCCAAGGCGCGCCGGCTCAGGCCCTACGCCGAGCGCCTGATCACGAAGGCGAAGCGCGGCGACCTCCACAACCGCCGCGAGATCTCCAAGTTGATCCGGGACAAGGGCGTCGTGCACCGGCTCATGGCCGACATCGGCCCGTTCTTCGCCGACCGGCAGGGCGGCTACACGCGCATCACCAAGACGATGCCGCGCAAGGGCGACAACGCCCCGATGGCGGTCATCGAACTGGTCGCGCAGAAGACCGTCACCGACGAGGCCGAGCGCGCCCGTCGCGTCGCGGCGTCGCAGTCGGCACGTGCGGAGAAGGCGGCTGCTCCCGCCGCGGAGGTCACCGAGGTCGCGGAGGTCACCGAGGCGACCGAGGCCACCACCGAGACGGCCGATGCTCCCTACGGGGACGGCAGCCACGCGCCGCTCGCCGACGCGGCGCAGGCTCCGGACGGGTTCCCGATCAAGGGCAACGCCGACTCGATGCTGTACCACGTCCCCGGTTCGTCGCACTACGACCGGACCGTGGCCGAGGCCTGGTTCGCCACGCCCGAGGCCGCCGAGGCCGCGGGCTTCGCGCTCCCGGCATCGCAGCGTGAGGACACCGGGGAGTCCTGACGCACCCGCACGATCTCGCCGAGCCCGCCGTCCCCCCGGCCGGCGGGCTCGTGGCCGTTGCGGTGCCGGCGGTGTCGGGTCGCCCGGTCGACCCGCGGCGGTTCCGGCTCGACCTGGCCTACGACGGCACACTGTTCTCGGGGTGGGCGGTGCAGCCGGGGCTGCGCACGGTGTGCGGGGTGCTCGCCGACGCCCTCACCCTGCTCCTGCGCCGGCCCGTGTCCCTGACCGTGGCCGGGCGCACCGATGCGGGAGTGCACGCCACCGGCCAGGTCGTGCACGTCGACCTCCCCGCCTCGGTGGACCCGACGTGGCTGGTCCGCCGCCTGGCACGGCTGCTGCCGGCCGACCTCCGGGTGCGGACGGTGGTCCCGGTGCCCGCCGCGTTCGACGCCCGGTTCTCCGCGCTGCGGCGCCACTACCGGTACCGCCTCGCCACCGCGGCACACGGCGCCGAGCCGCTGCGGGCCCGGGACACCGTGACCTGGCCGCACCCCCTCGACCTCGACGCGGTCGTCGCGGCCGCCACCGGCCTGCTCGGGGAGCGTGACTTCGCCGCGTTCTGTCGGCGCCGCCAGGGCGCGACGGCGGTGCGGGCCCTGCAGCGGTTCACGTGGACGGCGGAGGAGGACGGCGTGGTGGTCGCGGCGCTGAGCGCCGACGCGTTCTGCCACTCGATGGTCCGCTCCCTGGTCGGAGCGGTGCTGGACGTCGGCCGCGGCCGCCCTCCCGGCGCCTGGCCCGTCGCGGTGGTGGCCCACCCGGAGGGGGCGGGCGGCCTCCCCCGGGCGCCCGCCCACCGTGTGACACAGGTCGGCGGGGGCTTTTAAACAAAAGACGCGGGCGCCG
>JAJAZD010000324.1 GCA_026785945.1 Pseudonocardia sp.
CGGGGGCGGCGCGGCGGCGGTGCCGCAGCCGGCGAGAACCGCGCCGATCAGTGCGACGGCCGCGATGCGGGCGCGGCTCACGAGGCCGCCCCCTTCCCGGACACGACGGTGACCCGGGTCTGGGCCAGCGCCGTCGTGGCGGACTCCACCGGTTGAGACCTGCGCAGGCCAGGCCGGGGCGGTCCGCACCGGACCGGCGGGTCGGGCCGGTGCTGCACCGGCCTGTGCGTCAGGGGCTGTACCGCCGGCGCGCGGGCCGCTGCCGGCGGTCCGGGCGCCACGTTGCGGTAGGGATGATGGTGGGGGGTGGGGCGACCGCGGCGGCGCAGCACCCAGATCCGGGCCGCGAGTGGCACCAGGAGGAACAGCAGCCACAGCCAGAGCAGCGGGTGGGTCTTCGCGTACTCGATGACGTCCTGCACCTCGTCGCGTTCGGTCACCCAGCCGGACACGTCGTTCTCGACGACGCTGGCGACGGCGGTCACGGCGACGCGGTTGTCGTCGAGTGCCGCGAGACCGCGCCCCGCCAGCCGGTTGGCGGTGACCGACGTGCCGTTGACCTCCCCGACCAGCGAGACCGCGTACCGGGACGCGGTGATGTCGTTGGCGCCGACGTCCACGCTCGAGTCGCTCACCTGGACGCCGATCGTGCCGCCCCGCACGATGTTCCCGCGCAGCCGCGCTCCGGTGATGCCGCTCCGCACACCGATGGCGAAATCGGTGGCGTCGACGGTGTTGGCGGTGAGCTCGGGGGCGACGGCGGGCCCGCGCAGCACGATCCCGTCGGTGTTGCCGGTGACGGTGTTGCCGGTCAGGGCGATGCCGTCCGCGGCGACAACGAGGATCCCGGTGCCGGCGTTGCCGTTCACGGTGGAGCGCTCGACGGAGTAGCCGGTGCCGCGGGTCGTGCTCGACCCGCCGGCGTTGGCCTCCTGCGCCAGGGGTCTGCCGTCGATGCGGATCCCGTCGGCAGCGTTGCCGGTCGCGGTCGACTCCGTGAGCGTGATGCCCTGCGCGCCTCGCACGACGGCGATCCCGTCGCGGCCGTTCGCGCTGCTGGTGACGTTGCGGGTGACCAGCCCGGTGGTCTCGCGGTGCACGAGCAGGCCGTCGAGCTCGCTGTCGCGCAGCGTGCTGTCGCTGATCGAGAGGTCGCTGGTGCGGCTGGTGAACAGGCCGTAGTGCCCGCCCGCGACGTCGATGGCGGTGGCCGTCCCCGTCGACGGCGCGCTCGTGCTGCCCGTCCAGGCCAGGCCGCCGGTGCGCCCGCTCCAGAAACCCAGCTCCGCGAGGTCGACGTTCGTGAGGTCCATCTCGGAGCCGACGGCGCGGACGTAGGCCCGGCCGTCACCCGGGTCGGTGTCGGGCGCGCCACCGTCGGGTTCCCAGCTGGTGATCGTCAGTGGCGCCTCGGCGTCACCGGCCAGCTCGAGCTTCCCCTTGAACGCGACGATCGACGCGAAGCCTGTGGGCCCGCTCGCCAGCCGCAGCGTCACGCCGGGTTCCTCGATGCGCAGCTCGGCGTCCTTGGCGACGATGACGGAGTGCGCGAGCAGCCACGACCCGTCGTCCTGGCGCTCGGCGGCACCGAGGCGTCCCAGCGCGGGCAGGTCGTAGGGGCGGACGCGCTCGGTGAGGACGGTGGTCGGCAGCGAATCGGGGCCGGCAGGCTCGATCGTGTACGGGCCGGCCCTCGACGAGCCGTCGGTGGTGATCGCGGAGAGCCGCTCGTCCTCGGTCTCGACCAGCGCGGCCTGCCGCTCGCCGGACTCCGGGGTGGCCGCGGTGCCGCCCGCATCGGAGTCGGCGGGGGGGCGGGCGGTCGCGGGCGGCTCGACGGCGCCGGTGGACGTACCGGGCAGCAGCCCGACCCACGCCGCGGCGGTCACGCTGCTCGCCGCGACCAGGACCGCGACCAGCGCGATCAGCCGGCGCTTTCGACTTCGTGCGGTGGTGTCAGGCACGTGCTTTCCCCGTCGTCCCGAGGCTGGCCTGGTCCTGGCCCTCGCCGCCGATGAGGTCGGCGCGCCGGGTCAGCCAGCCCTGCTTGTTCATGGTCACGAAGGCCCAGGTCTTGATCGGCAGTGCCACCATCATGATCACGATGGTGACCAGTGGCAGGATCACCAGATCGGAGGGTCGCTCGCGCAGGTGGGCGATGCTACGGATGCCCCGGCCCACGAACAGCCAGAGGAACCCGAGCCCGATGGCGAGCCCTCCGTAGGGGCTGAAACAGGCCGCGACGAGGTAGTAGACGGTAGCGAGCATGGTGACCGGCGTGAAGAGGATCTGGAACACCGTGAGCTGGGAGATCAGTGGCTGCTTCCACAGCCAGCCCTTCTGGATCGCGGTGAGGTAGCAGCGGTAGGAGTTGCGGCTCCACCGCACGCGTTGCTTGCAGAAGGCCTTGAACGTCGACGGGAACATCGACAGCGCCCGGGCCGAGTCCTGGTGCTCGGTGCGGTAGCCCTGAGCCAGGACCAGCCACGTGAGCCGGCCGTCGTCGCCCGCGACGCAGCGTCGGCCCATGAAGTACTCGTGCTCGAGGTTCGCGAGCACCGGCATCACGGCCGAGCGGCGATATGCCGCGGTGCGCCCGGAGACACACACGACCCCGCCGCTGCGCGCGGTGGCCGGCACGTAGTCGAGGTAGCGCAGGTTGATGATCCAGTCGGCGACCCGGCGCCAGATGCTGCTGCGGGGTTCGTAGACGTTCTGCCGCGTGCCGACCGCACCGACCTTCGGATCGGCGAAGGGCATCTGCACGGCAGCCAGCAGGCCCGGGGTCCACAGCGTGTCGGAGTCGGTGAGCACGAGGAGTTCGCTGTGGGCGGCCCGGATGCCGACGCCCAGCGCCGAGCGCTTGCCTTCGTGGGCGAACATCATCACGTGCACCCGCCGGTCGCGGCGGGCCATCAACCGGTCACGGGCCTCGACGTCCTGCACGTCCAGGACGATCACGACCTCGGTCGGGTTCTGCGCCAGCCAGGTGTCCAGGCAGCGCACGATGATGTCGGGGTCCTCGTGGAAGGACGGGACGATGACCGACGTCGTGGTGCGGAAATCGTTGACAAGCGGCCGGTAACGGGCCGACATGATCTTGCGAATCAGCCAGACCGACCACGAGATGACACCGATGACCCCGAGTGGCAGGACGAGCTGCACGAAATCCAGAAATCCGACCCAATCCCACATGTAGTCCCCCGTTCGCTGTGAGACGCCCCCGAACGGGGGGCAACCTAGCAAAGGAGGTGACGATGGGTGACCATCGGGCGGCGCGTCGCAGGTGTTCACCTGCGCATCACCTGAATCGATCGGCCCAGCTCAGTGCGGGGCGGTGAGCTTCTCCGCGGCAGATCGATGGTCCGGTCCCGCTCCGGGCGGGGCACGACGGAGCCTCCCACCGATTTGGTGTGAGAGTTGTCATGCACGATGCCGTACGCAATCATGACTCGCGCACGGGCGAACACGGTGCGTCAACTGTTCAGGCGCGGTGGAACTTCTCCGCACGACCCTGACGCACCAGCCGCAGCCATTCGACGAACTGGCGCGGGCTGCGCTTCGTCACCAGGAAGTACCAGGCGAACCGCGGCAGCTCCAGCACGCCGACTCTGCGCATCCCCGGCTGCGACACGAGGTACCCACGGTTGCGGTAGGTGTAGTAGCGCTTCACCGGGTCGTCGGGGTCCTGCGCGTGCAGGCGCCCGCCGAGCATCGGCTTGTCGTCGGCGTTCCCGGCGGGATGCAGGTACACCGCCCGCAGCGAGGTGCCGAACCGCAACCCGGAGCGGACGAGTCGCCGGTGCATCTCCACCTCGTCACCACGGACGAACAGGCGCAGGTCCGGCACCCCGATGACGTCGAGGGCGGACGCGCGGAACAGCGCGCCGTTGAACAGCGCGGCGATGCCGGGGAGGAGCTCGTCGTCGGCGCCGTGTTCGCGGTCGGCGGCCAGCGCGGCGCGGGAGCGATGCCAGGTGAGCCCGCGCCGAACGGGGAACGCGAGCCGATCGGGCTCGGCCTTGTCCGCCACCGTGGGGGAGACGGCCGCGAGGCCGCGGCGGCCTGCGAGGTCGACCAGGGTGGCGAGCACCGTCTCGTCGGCGGCGTGACCGTCGTCGTCGCCCAGCCAGATCCAGTCGGCTCCGAGCGCGAGGGCGTGCAGCATGCCCAGCGCGAACCCGCCTGCGCCGCCGAGGTTGTTCCACGACGGCAGCCAGGTCGCGGCGAGCCCGCACGCCTCGACGACCTCGCGGGCCGGCCGGTCCGGCCCGTTGTCGATCACGATCAGGTGGGAGACCGGGTGGGTCTGCTTGGCGAGCGCGGCGAGCGAGTCGGTCAGGAGGTCGGCGCGGTGACGCGTGACGACGACCGCGACTACCGAGTCCGGCGGCAGCGGGGCATCGTTCACCGGGCTTCGATCTCGGCGAGCACGTCACGTCCCTTGTAGTGGTGCAGCACGTCGCGCAGCGGTCCGTGCTCGCGGATGGTGCCGTGCTCCATCCAGATCGCCGTGTCGCACAGGTCGGCGAGGAACTCGTCGGAATGGGAGGCGAACACCAGGATCCCGGATCGGTCGACGAGCTCCTTGAGGCGGTCGCGGGCCTTGGCGAGGAACTCGGCGTCGACCGCGCCGATGCCCTCGTCGAGGAGCAGGATCTGCGGATCGACGCTGGTGACGACGCCGAGGGCGAGCCGCACCCGCATGCCCGTGGAGTAGGTGCGCAACGGCATCGTGAGGTAGTCGCCCAGCTCGGTGAACGCGGCGATGTCGTCGACCCGGGCGTCCATCTGCTTGCGTGTCATGCCCAGGAACAGCCCGCGGATGAGGATGTTCTCCAGACCGGAGATCTCCGGGTCCATGCCCACGGCGAGGTCGAACACCGGCGCGACCTTGCCGACGACCGACGCCCGCCCGCGGGTGGGTTCGTAGATGCCCGACATCAGGCGCAGCAACGTGGACTTGCCCGCACCGTTGTGCCCGACGAGCGCGACGCGGCTGCCCTGGCGCAGCGACAGCGTGATGTCGCGAAGGGCCTCGATGATCGCCACTCTGGACTCGGTGCCGATACGCCCGCCCGCGCGGCCCAGTACGGCCTTCTTCAGGGAGCGCGTCTTGGCGTCGAAGATCGGGAAGTCGACACCCGCGCCGTCGAGATCGATGCTGACCATGCGTTCCCCTACACCCAGTACGCGACGCGCGAGCGGTAGTTGCGCAGGCACACCAGCGCCGCGAGGCAGCCCACCACGGTGATGATGCCGACGACGGCCCAGTGACGTCCCATGATCGGCAGGCCGAGCATCGGCTGCCGGATGATCTCGACGAAGTGCATCACCGGGTTGAGCTCGATGTACGCGGCCAGAGGGTTGGTCCTGAGCCGCTCGTAGGACCACACGATCGGCGTCATGAAGAACAACAGGTTGGCCAGGCTCGCGATGATCGGCGGGATGTCCCGGAACCGGGTGGCGATGATGCCCGTCAGCACCGCGATCCAGGCTCCGTTGATCACCAGTACGACGAACGCCGGGATCGCGAGCAGGAGCGACCAGCCCAACGGCTGCGGAAAGACGATCATCAGGATGACCCAGACGACCAGGTTGTGCGCGAAGAACAGCGTCTGGCGCCACACCAGCCGGTAGATGTGCAGGCTCAGCGGAGCGGGGAGGAACTTGATGAGTCCCTCGTTGGCGATGAACACCTCGCTGCCCTCGAGGATGCAGCCGTTGACGAAGTTCCAGATCAGCAGCCCGGTGGCGACGTAGGGCAAGAAGGTGGTGATCTCCTCGCCGAAGAGCGCGCCGTAGAGGATGCCCATCGCCGTGGCGATGACGCCCATGCTGATGCTGATCCACAACGGCCCGAGCACCGAGCGCCGGTAGCGCTGCTTGATGTCCTGCCAGCCGAGGTAGCCCCACAGCGGACGCTGGCGCCAACCCTGCGCCAGATCGCCGAACGCCCGCCGCCAGCTCCGGGAGCCTGCGGCATACACGACGGGTGGCTGCACGGATGCATCCTCTGCCCGGTTGTCACCGGTGGTCATCGTCTGAGCCACCAGGCGAGGGTACCGGCGGCCCCCGACACCGTCCCCGGCACCCGCACGCCCCTGCCGAAGTTCAGGAAAGCCACTTTCCCGCACCCACAGGGCAGGAAAGTGGCTTTCCTGAACCGCCCGGGCCGGGTCAGAGGTATTGGCCTGTTCCGCGGCCCAGGCCTGTTTCCGGCGCGCCCGGTTGCGGGGTGGCGCCGGCGGGCAGGCCGCGGCGCATCGCCTCCAGCTGCGCGCGGGCGGCCATCTGCTGGGCGAACAGAGCGGTCTGGATGCCGTGGAACAACCCTTCGAGCCACCCGACGAGCTGCGCGTGCGCGATGCGCAACTCGGCGTCGGACGGGATGGTGTCCTCGGTGAACGGGAGGCTCAGCCGCGCGAGCTCGTCGCGCAGCTCCGGTGCCAGCCCCTCCTCCAGCTCCTTGATCGAGTTCTCGTGGATCTCGCGGAGCCGGGCGCGCGACGCCTCGTCGAGCGGGGCGGCGCGGACCTCCTCCAGGAGCTGCTTGATCATCGTGCCGATCCGCATGACCTTCGCCGGCTGCTCTACCATCGAACCCACGCCCTCCTGCTCCCCGTCCTCACCGGTCTGCGGCAACCGGGCCATGCCCACCGGCTGCCCGTCCGGCCCGATCACCATGACCTGCTCGCCGCTGTCCGTGCCCTGTTCCGGTGTCATGATCCCCATGCTTCCCGTGAACACGTCCGTGTTCGCGCTGTCACTGGTGTGGTGGTCCCGCTACCGTATCGGCGCGTCCACCCGCCCTCACCCGGCTCCACGACCCAACCGCGAGTCGGGGTGTGGGTGCGCGCGAGTCGGGGTGTGCGAGCGAACTCCCCGATCATGGGGCCCCCGGCGTGACCAGCAGCAGTTTGCCGACGACGCCGCCCTCCTCCAGCTGCCGATGGGCTCGCGCAGCGTCCTCCATCGCGACCGTGCCGTGCACGATCGGCCGCACCCGCCCGTCGGCAATCATCGGCCATACCTGTTCGCGCACGCCCGAGACGATCCGACCCTTGCCGTTCGGGCCGTCCACGGGGCGCCCGCGCAGCCCCATCGCCGTGACGCTACCGCGCTTGCGCAGCAGCGCGCCGATGTCGAGCTCACCCTTCGCGCCACCCTGCAACCCGATGATCACCAGCCGGCCGTCGGGGGCGAGGGCGTCGATGTTGGCCGCGAGGCCGTTGGCTCCCATGTTGTCGAGGATGACGTCGGCGCCGTGCCCGTCGGTGGCCTTCTTCAGCTCCGCCGCGACGTCGTCGTGGTAGTCGATGACGATCTCGGCGCCGAGCGTTCGGCAGCGTTCCAACCGGTCGGGGGCTCCCGCAGTGGCGGCAACGCGGGCGCCGAGCGCCGCGGCCACCTGGATCGCGTGCGTGCCGATGCCGCTGCTGCCGCCCTGGACGAGGAAGGTCTCACCTGCCGTGAGCCGCCCGGCCGCGACGACGTTCGACCACACGGTGCAGGCCACCTCGGGCAGCCCGCCCGCCGTCACGAGGTCGACCCCGGCCGGGATCGGCAGCAGCTGGGCGGCCGGCACCGCCACCTTCTGTGCGTACCCGCCGCCGGCGAGCAGCGCGCACACCTCGTCGCCGACCTGCCAGCCCGCGACACCCTCGCCGAGTGCGGCGATCCGGCCCGAGCACTCCAGCCCGATGATCTCCGACGCGCCGCGCGGCGGCGGGTAGAGGCCCTGGCGCTGCATGAGGTCGGCGCGGTTGACCGCGCTCGCCGCGACCTCCACGACGACCTCACCGGGCCCCGCGACCGGGTCCGGGACCTCCGTCCACCGCAGAACATCCGGACCGCCCGGCTCGTGCACCGTGATCGCATACATGGAACGGACGGTATTGCGTCGTGCGACCGGGTGCGATCGGGGAGGCTGTCGTCGTGACCAACCATCCGGAGCAGTGGCCCCTGCGCGATCTCGTCCTGCGCACCCCACGCCTGGACCTGCGCCCGGACGACGACGAGGGGCTGCGCGAGCTCGTGGAGGAGGCGTACCTCGGTGTCCATCCACCCGCCGAGATGCCGTTCGTCCACCCCTGGACCGACGCCGATCCCGCCGACCTGGGCCGCGGGATGCTGCGGCATTTCTGGTCGAAGCGCGTGACGCTCTCACCCGAACGCTGGACGATCAACTTCCTGGTGCGTCACGAGGGCCGCGTGATCGGCACGCAGGGCCTGGAGGCCACCGACTTCGGCGTCGCCCGCGAGGTCGTCACCGGGTCCTGGCTCGGGTCGCGTCACCAGCGACGCGGGTTCGGCACCGAGATGCGTCGCGCGGTCCTGCAGTTCGCCTTCGACCACCTCGACGCGGTGCGGGCGCGGTCGGCCGCGTTCGCCGCCAACATCGCGTCCCACCGGGTGTCGGAGCGGTTGGGCTACCGGCGCGACGGCACCGAGACGGTGGTCCGCCGCGGAACGCCCACCGTGGACGTCCGGTTGCTGCTGGAACGCGACGACGTCGTCCGCCCGCCGTGGACCCTCGTGGTCGAGGGCCTGGACGGCTGCCGCGGCCTCCTCGGGGCTGCTGAGAGCCCCGTACGCACACATCGCGGCCCCGGTGACGACCGCGCCCACACGGGCCCTCAGCCCAGGTCGACGCCTCGGCCGAACGTGTCGCACTGCGCGGGGTCACCGCTCTGGTAGCCCGTGGTGTACCAGCGCTCGCGCTGCTCGGAGCTGCCGTGGCTGAACTGGCTCTCGTCCACCTGGCCGCCGCCGAGCTCGGTCTGGATGAAGTCGTCGCCGATGCGGGCGGCGGTGTCGAGCGCGGCGGCGACGTCGGCCTCGTTGACCTCGGCGATCAGCGGCCGGCCCGTCGAGGTCGGCGTCGACTCCGCCGCGTTGGCCCAGACGCCCGCGTAGCAGTCGGCCTGCAGTTCCAGGCGTACCGAGCCCGACGTCGGCCCGGTCTCACCGGGACGGACGTTGTCGGTGGTGCCGAGCAGGGCCTGGATGTGGTGGCCGTACTCGTGGGCGATGACGTAGGCACGCGCGAACGGGCCACCCTGCGCGCCGAAGCGCGACTCGAGCTCGGAGAAGAACGTCAGGTCGATGTAGACCTCGTTGTCGGCCGGGCAGTAGAAGGGTCCGGTGGCGGAGGTGGCGCTGCCGCAGGCCGTGTCGACGCCGCCGGAGAAGAAGTTGGTGCGCGGCGGCTGGTAGGTCTGGCCGGAGCGGGCGAACGCGTCGCTCCAGAAGCCGTCGAGGGAGTTCACGACGGCGACGACCTCACAGTCGAGCTCCGTGTTGGCCTGCGCGCCGGTGCGGCAGTTCGAAGCTGCCTGCGACGTGTCCGCGGTCTCGCCTGCGGGGATGCCGCCGGACAGCCCGTCGGGGAGCGAGAACCCGCCGCCCCCGCCGCCCCCGCCGAGCTGGGAGAGCAGGAAGTACAGGATCAGGCCGACCACGCCGAGTCCACCGCCGCCGAGCGCGACACGGCCGCCGAGCGGGTTGCCCCCGCCACCTCCACCTCGCAGGTCGTCGATCTGCGAGGTGTCGAGGTCGGCGTTCTCGTCGAACCGCATGGTGCCTCCCGCTGGACGTCCGCGAAGATCCCACCACACGGTGTGGGAACCGGCCGACCGGGCCGCACCGGCCACCGCCTGCCGTATCCCCTTGGCTACGCGCGCGGTGGGGTTGAGTGCGCGCGGGAGCGGTAGCCTCCCGGTGGAAGCGTGGCAGAGCGGCCGAATGCACTCGCCTTGAAAGCGAGAGACCCGCAAGGGTCCGGGGGTTCAAATCCCTCCGCTTCCGCCACACCGACCCACCGTCAGCGGCACATCTCACCACGTGATCGACAGGGGCCGGCGGGCGCGTCCCGGCGGCCAGTACGGTCACGACATGCTTGACCGCGCCCGAGGGATCGGACGATCCCTCGTCATGTACCACGGCCTACCGGGCAGGCATCGGCGGATGGCGCGGTTCTACGGCGAGTTCCTCGGGCCGGGGGACGTCGGCTTCGACATCGGCGCGCATGTGGGAAGCCGGGCACGCGCCTGGCGGCGGCTGGGGGCACGGGTGATCGCGGTCGAGCCGCAGCCCGACTTCCTGCGCATCCTGCGTCTGTTCTTCGGCCGCGACCGCGGCGTCACCATCGTGCCGACGGCCGCGGGCGCCCGGGCCGGACGAGCGCGGCTGGGTGTCTCGACGGCAACCCCGACCGTCTCGTCGATGTCGCCCGACTGGATCGAGTCGGTCGCCGCGGACCGCGGCTTCGCCCGCGTGCGGTGGGACCGCTCCATCGAGGTGGAGGTGGCCACCCTCGACGAGCTCATCGCGGCCCACGGCGAGCCGGCCTTCTGCAAGATCGACGTCGAGGGTTTCGAGGTCGACGTGCTGGAAGGGCTCACCCGACCCCTGCGTGGGCTGTCGTTCGAGTACCTGCCCGCCGCCCACGACGCTTCCCTCCAGGCGTTGGACCATCTGGAACGGCTCGGCGCGGCGGCAGGTGGCTATCGCTACAACTACTCGCCCGTCGAGACGATGCAGTTCGTCGGCGACCGCTGGCTCGACGCGGCCGACCTCGTGCAACTGCTCGAACGCCTGCGCCCGCTGGGCCGCTCCGGCGACGTCTACGCCCGCCTGGACCGACCGGCCCCCGGACTCGCGGCACCGCCACCGTCCTGAACCGGTTGCTCTGAATGAGTGCCAGGAACCGTCTCTGGTGAACGGCAGCCGCCCCGGGAACGTGTTGAGGATGTGTACGGAGACGCGATGACCTCCACGGCCCGGCCGCTGGCGGCGCAGCAGGTGGCAGGCATGGCGGGCCAGGTTGCGTTGCTCGTCGCGCTGTCGGCCGGTGCGGGCCTCGGCGCGGTCGGATGGTCGGCCGGCATCGCCTACACCGCGGGTCTCTGGATCCTGCTGGCTGCCGCCGTCCGGCGGGCTCGGGTCGCGGGGCTCGGACCCGCCGACCTCGTCACGCTGGCGCGTGCGGTCCTGGTCGGGGGCGTCACGGCGCTCGTGGCGGACGGGCTCCGGAGCGGCGCTGCGCCCGTCGCCTACCTGGTCGTCATCGCCGCGGTGGCGCTGGTCCTCGACGCGGTCGACGGTCAGGTCGCCCGGCGCAGCGGGACCGTGTCCGCGCTGGGCGCCCGCTTCGACATGGAGGTCGACTCGTTCCTCGTCCTCGTGCTGAGCATCCACGTCGCCGCGGTCGTCGGCCCCTGGGTCCTCGCCATCGGCGGTATGCGGTACGCCTTCGTCGCAGCGAGCTGGGCCGCGCCGTGGATGCGGTCGGCGCTGCCGGCGAGGTACTCGACCAAGGCCGTCGCCGCCATGCAGGGGATCGTCCTCGTCGTGGTCGCCGCCGAGGTCCTGCCCCTCCCGCTCGCGGTGGCGCTGGTGTCGACCGCGCTGGCGCTGCTGATCTGGTCCTTCGGCCGTGACGTGGCCCGGCTCTGGCGCGACGCCCACCCGTCCTGACGCCGAGAGCGACGACGTGCCGCCCCGATTGGGGCCGTGGAACCCGGGGTCGTGCATGTGCGGGCACAGGGCAGAGCAGGACGCGGCCAGGCTTGCCGGTCCAGCAACGACACTTGTCATCTGAGTCGATGCAGGTGGACTGTCGTGTGCAGAGCCGGTCGGCTACAGCGGTGGGGCCGCGACGTGCTGCACTGCCTGTACTGCCACGGGTGGGAGGTGCGGGACCAGGCGATCGGGGTCCTGGGCAGCGGTCCCTTGGCGGTGCACCAGGCCCAGCTGTTCCGGCAGTGGAGCCATGACGTCACGTTGTTCTGCACACCGCGGCGGAACCCACGGAGCAGGAGTGGGAGCGGCGGTCGTCGTGAGCCCCCGCGTCACCGCCCGCGCCGACGTGCTCGTCCCACTCGGGCTCGAGCCCACCGAACTGCTGGTCGACAACAAGGTCATCGGCACCTACATCGCGGCCGATCCGACCGGGGCGACCGCGGTCCCAGGGGTGTGGGTGGCCGGAAACGTCACGGAGCTGTGGGCCTCAGTGATCAACGCCGCCACCGCGGGACTGCGTGCGGCCGGGGCCATCAACGCCGACCTCGTCGCCGAGGACGTCCGGCACGCCGTCGCCCTGCGCCGCCGGTCCGAGCCCTTCTCCGCCCGCTCCGAGCGGGAGGTCTGTGAGCGGGTGCTCGGCGACCGCCGCCACGGCCTGACCACCGGGCACCCGGCCTCACGATCAGCATGATCACCGCGGACACGTCGGCCGCCGAGCGGGCCTTGTGGCGCCTCGCCGACCGAGCGCCGGGATCATCCAGCGGGTTGCACGCGGACGTGGGCCCGCTCTCCCTGCCTACCGAACAGCGTCAGGAACTCGACGGACCCGCCGTCGACGCCGCCGAACCAGTGGGGTGTGCGGGTGTCGAACTCGGCCGCCTCGCCGGGTGAGAGCACCAGGTCCCGGTCGCCGAGGACGAGCCGCAGCCGCCCGTCCAGGACGTAGATCCACTCGTAGCCCTCGTGGGTCTGCAGCTGCGGTTCCTGCGAGCGCCGGCTGGCGGAGATCACGAGCTTGTAGGCCTGGAGACCACCGGGTCGTTGTGTCAGAGGCACCATCGTCATCCCGTGGTGCGTGATCGGGCGAAGGTGGACGCGCGGGTCCCCGGTGACAGGTGCACCGACTAGGTCGTCGAGGGCGACCCCGTGCGCTCGGGCCAGCGGCAACAGCAGCTCCAGGTTCGGTCGTCGCTGACCCGACTCCAGCCGCGACAGGGTGCTGACCGAGATGCCGGTGGCCGTGGACAGGTCGGCCAGCGTCGTGTCGCGCTGCTGGCGCAGTGCCCGCAACCGAGGTCCGACCGCGGTGAGGACCCTGCTCAGATCGTCATCCATTCCCCTACCTTGCCACGGCGGCAACGATGGTTGTCAGTGGTCGAGGGCGTGCGGGTCGTGGCCTGCGGACATCAGGAAGCGGTCGCGCCAGGACACGTCGGCGGGCACGGGGACCAGCGGCTCCCGGAAGACCCCGATCGAGCGCCACCTCTCCGCGTCCGGTTGCGTCGCCTCCCACATCCCGCGGGCGAGCTCCTCGGTCAGCGGGCAGGCGCGAGAGCCGAGGTGCATCGCGATGTGGTGGGCCATGAAGCACCGGGCGATGCTCAGCTGCCGCAGATAGTCCGTGGTCGTGGTGTCACCGAAGCTGCAGTGGACGGTCGCGTCGCCGTCGGTCACGGTGCGGGCGGCCGCGCACGCGGCGTCGGTGATGCGGGTAAGTGCGTCGCCGTCCGCGAGCAGGTCGCCGTCGAAACGGTCGCGGCCCATCTCGTCCATGGTCGAGCCGGCGAGCAGAGCCGGCACCCACGCGTCGTCGTAGGCGTAGTGGCCGACCATGCGGCGCAGCGTCATCGGCTGGTCGGCACCCGGCATGTCGTACATCGGCGGGATGACGATCTTCCAGTGCTCCGCACGGATCCGGCGGACCACCTCCACGAGCACCTGCTCCGCCATCACGAACAACTCTGCGTCGCGGATCATCTGACTCCTTCGTCAGCAACGCCTCGGGGAGGACGTCGACCGTGCGGGGTGCGGGGCCCCGCTCGATTATGGGAGATCGCGGGGCCGCACGAACAGTAGGCGCGGCTCGACGTCGCCCGCTCTGGCCGCACGGGGACCGGATCACCATGGTTCCCGTCAGGGCCCCAGCAGCGTCTCCACGGCCTTCGCGATCCGGCGGGCGCGGGGTTGACCTCCATGCGTGGTCGAGATACTCACGGGCGGCTGTCGGTGGTGCCCGATACGCTGGCGGCTTGATCTGGTCCGGCGTCGCCATCCTCGCCGAGGTTCCCTCCGGCGCGCTGCCGGCCGGTTCGGGCGGCGCAACGCGCTCGTCGTCGCCGGGGTTCTCCAGGCCTCGGGCCATGTCGTGTGGACCCTCGCGCCCGGTTTCACCGGGTTCGCGGTCGGGTTCGTGCTGTGGGGGCTCGGAGGCGCGCTCGTGTCGGGTGCGCAGGAGGCGCTGCTCTACTACGGGTTGGCCGCGGTCGGCGCCGAGGCGGAGTACGCCCGGGTCAACGGCTGGGTCACCTCTGCCACCCTGCTCGCCGACCTCCCCGCCGCGGCCGCCGCCACGGTGCTGTTCGCGGCCGGCGGCTACGAGGCGGCCGGGTGGGTGAGCGTGGGCGTCTGCCTTGCCGCCGCCGCGGTGGCGTCCACGCTCCCGGAACCGCCGTCGGACTCAGACGACGACGCGCTCGGCGGCCGCCTCAACCGGCTGCGTGCGGTCGGTGGTGGGTAGCGACGCCCCCGGGGGTCGCTACCCACCGACAAGACGAGGCACCGGGCGCGCGCCGGATACGTGACGAACATCGCGGACGAGTTGCCGGGCGCGTTCGACGTCCGGTGTCGCGGGGACGTCGGGCAGCAGATCTGTGACGCCGCGCAGGGCCCGCAACGCGACGGTCGCGCCGATGTCGGTGGTGGGGGCGCCGGGCAGGCCGTACATCCGGCGCGCCCACCGGGGGAGGGTCGCCAGCGACAGGGACGCGACAGCGGGAATCGCGAGCTTGGCCGCGGTGGGTGCATCACCCTTGGGGGCGAACAGGTTGCCGACGGCCTTGCGGGCCTCGTCGGTGACCGCCAGCTCAGGACGGACGCGGTCGAAGTACTCACGCATCTGAGCCCGCGAGGACGGGGCGTCGTCGAGCCCGACCACCTTGGCGGCGCGCACGCTCTCGGCCAGGTACTCGTCGGCCTCCGCACCCGTGACGATCCCGGCGCGCTGTGCGACGTCGGCGTAGGACTCGGCCTCCGTGCAATGCACCCACAGCAGCCCCGCGGGCTCGTCGAGGCGGAACGTCGAGTTCGTGTCGGGGTCGTAGCCCCTCATCGAGCTGTGCATACGGCGCACGCGTCTGCCGGCCTTCTCCACCTCGGCCGTGGACCCGAAGGTGCGTGTCCCCACGAACTGGACGGTCCGCTGGAACCGCCCCCAGGCCTTGCGCGGGTCGAACAGCGCGGAGTTCTGGTAGGTGCCGCGCATCACCCGGGGGTGCAACGACTGGATCAGAAGCGCACGGAGCCCGGCCACGAACAGCACGGGTTCGAGGTGCACCCGCCACGTCACCGAGCCGGGCCCGAAAAGGCCGTTGTCCTGGGAGACTCTCACCTCCCCAGCACAACACCGACCGCGCCGGGCCGCGACCCGAGAAGGCCCCGGAACGTCGAGCGGGGCGGTATCAAACGGGATCCGCGTCAAACCGGGTCTGCGTCAAACCGGGTCTGCGTCAAACCGGGTCTGCGTCAAACCGGGTCTGCGTCAAACCGGGTCTGTGAGGAACGCGGTGGCCGCCGCGAGCATGTGTCCCGGGTCGTGGACGCCGCACAGCTCGCGCGCGGAGTGCATCGAGAGCACGGGGATGCCGACGTCGACGGTCCGGATGCCCAGGCGTGTCGCGATGATCGGGCCGACGGTGGAACCGCACGGCACCGTGTTCTTGCCGGTGAACACCTGGCTCGGCACACCCGCGTCGCGGCACGCGCGATACCAGGCCGCGGCGCCCGGGGCGTCGGTCGCGTAGCGCTGGTTGGCGTTGACCTTCAGGGCCGGACCGGAGTTGGGCAGCGCGCGGTGGCCCGGGTCGTGCCGCTCGAGATAGTTGGGGTGCGCCGCGTGCGTGACGTCGGCGCTGAGGCAACGTGACCGGGCGAACGCCGCGCCGCGGGCGTCGAAACCGCCGCCGAGGCGGGTCAGCACCGTCTCCAGCAGGGGACCGGCCGCACCGGTCGCCGAAGCGCTGCCGACCTCCTCGTGATCGAACCCGACGAAGACGGGGATGACGTCGCTCGTGTCCCGCGCCGCGGCGAGGAGTGCGCCGATCCCGGTGTGCACCGACGCGAGGTTGTCCAGGCGCGGGGCCGCGAGCAGCTCGCGGGACTCGCCGAGCCGAGCGGGCGGGGTGAGGTCGTGCACCACGAGATCGTGCGCGGCCACCTCGCCCGGATCGAGGTCCACCTCCCCCGCGAGGAACTCGATCAGGTCGCCTTCGGTCGCGGTGCCCAGGCCCCAGATCGGGAGCAGGTGGTGCTGGGCGTCGAGTGTGAGGCCCTGGTTGACCGAACGGTCGAGGTGGATCGCCAGCTGCGGCACCCGCAGCAGCGGACGCGCGACGTTCACCGGCACCGTCGATCCGTCGTAGCGGACGAGACGCCCGGCGATGCCGAGGTCGCGGTCGAGCCACGAGTTCCACAGGGCCCCGCCGTAGACCTCGACGGCGACCTGCCGCCAACCGCCGCTCCCGACGTCGGGGCGGGGCTTGACCTTCAACGTCGGGGAGTCGGTGTGGGCGGCGAAGATGCGCATGCCCCGCGACGGGCCCGTCGGGTCCGCCGGATCCGACGGCACGAACCAGGCCAGCAGCGTCCCGTCGCGCACCAGGAAGCGCCCGCCGGGGCCGTCGACCCAGGCCCCGGCCTCGGCCTGCTCGACGAACCCGGCCTCCACGAGACGTCGGACGGCCTCGGCGACGCAGTGGTAGGGCGTGGGCGAGACGGCGATGAAGTCGGCGAGATCCTGCGCGAGGTCGTCCATCGGGTGACATCCTTCCGCAGGTGTTCGACGTCGTGGTGGTCGGTGCCGGCTCGGCCGGTTGTGCGCTGGCCGGTCGGCTCACCGAGCGGCCGGGCCTTCGGGTGCTGCTGCTGGAGGCCGGTCCCGCAGACCTCGTGGCCGAGGTCCGGGACGCCGCGTCGCTGGCGGCCACCCGCATCGGGCACCCACGCAACTGGGCCCACCCCACAACTCTGCGCAGCGGTACCCACCAACCGGTGCCGCGCGGGCGCGGGCTGGGCGGCTCCAGCGCGATCAACGGCGCCAACTGGGTGCGCGCCACCCCCGCCGACGCGGACGGCTGGGGCGTCCCCGACTGGACGTGGGACGAGCTGCTGCCGCACTACATCGCGTCGGAGTCCGACGAGCTGGGCGGGCCGATGCACGGCTCCGCAGGCCCTGTGCCGGTCCGGCGCCCGGCGGGAGAGCTGCTGCACCCGGCGTCGGGGCGGTTCCTCGACGCCGCGACTCGGCTCGGCCACCCGGCCGAACCGGACAAGAACGCCGGTGCCGCCCCGGGTGCCGGCCTCGTGCCCGCCAACGCCGTCGACGGGGTGCGGGTGAACGCCGCGACGGCCTACCTCGGGGGCGACCGCCCCGGTCTCACGGTCCGCTCCGCCGCGCTCGTCGCCCGGGTGCTGCTCGACGGCGACCGGGCGATCGGGGTCGAGATGGCCGACGGCAGCACCGTCGAGGCCGGGGAGGTGGTGCTGGCCGCCGGCGCGGTCGGCACCCCGCACCTGCTGCTGCGCTCGGGCGTCGGACCGGCCGACGACCTGCGCGCCGCGGGGATCCACGTCCGCCACGACCTGCCGGGTGTGGGGCAGGGGTGGTCGGACCATCCGGTCGTCTTCCTGCCCTTTGCCGACGCCGACCCGCCCGCACACCCGCACGCGCCCGGCAGCCAGGCCGCGCTCAACCTCGACGCGGGCGCCGACCCGGCCGGTGACGTCGAGGTCCTGCTGTTCGTGCGCCCCTTCGTCGAGGGCGGGGACCTGCACCTGATGTGCGCGCTCCAGCAACCCGACAGCCGCGGGTCGATCACGCTCGACGCGGCGGGGCGTCCGCGGATCGAGTACCGCTACCTGCGCACCGAGCACGACCGGCGACGGCTCCGGCACGCGATCCGCACGGCCGCCGAGCTCCTCCGCGCCGGGGTCGGGGCCCGCACCGCCCCCGGCGGTGACGTCCTGGGCAACGACCGCACCCTGGACGGCTGGATCGCCGCCCACCTGACGACCTCGGTGCACCTGTGCGGCAGCGCGGCGATGGGCCCGGTGGTGGACGCCGAGCTGCGCGTCCGCGGGATGCAGGGCCTCCGGGTGGCCGACACGTCGATCCTGCCGACGGTTCCCCGCCGCGGCCCGTCCGCCACGGCGGTCGCGATCGGAGAGAAGGCCGCCCACCTTGTCGGCGCACTCCGAGACCCGTCCGCCGCGCCTACGCTCGCCCGATGACGGCCAACCCGTTCCTCGCCCCGAGCCCTCTGCCCTTCGGGTTCCCCGATTTCGACGCGATCGCCGAGGAACACTTCATGCCCGCGTTCGTCGCGGGGATGGCGCAGCAGCGCGCCGAGATCGATGCGATCACCGACGGTCCCGACGCCCCGACGTTCGACGACACGATGGTCGCGCTGGAGCGGTCGGGAGAGGTGCTGCGCCGCGTCTCGGCCGTGTTCTCCACGTTCGTGGCCTCGTGCAGCACGCCGGGGATCCGCGCGATCGAGGCGGAGATCGCGCCGCAGCTCGCGGCCCATTCCGACGCGATCACGCTCGACCCGGCACTCCTCGCCCGCATCGAGACGCTGCTCGCGGACCCCGTGGAGCGCGACGCCGAGTCGCGGCTCCTGCTGGAGCGCCGGCACCGCGACGCCGTCCGGGCCGGTGCGCGCCTCGGTCCGGCCGAGCAGGAGCGGCTCCGGGAGGTGAATGCCGAGCTCTCGGCGCTGTCCACCGACTTCGGGTCGAAGCTGCTGGCCGAGGCGGGGGACTCGGCGGTGCTGGTCGAGGATCCCGCGCAGCTCGACGGCCTGTCCGCCGACGCAGTCTCCGCCGCGGCGCGAGCGGCCGCCGCCCGCGGGCTCGACGGCCACCTGATCACCCTCGTCCTGCCCACCGGGCAACCGGCACTCGCCTCGCTCACCGACCGGGCTCTGCGCGAACGCCTGCACACCGCCTCGACGTCCCGGGGTGCCCGCGGCAACGAGCACGACACCCGCGGGATCGTCCTGCGCACGGCTGCTGTGCGCGCCGAGCGGGCGCGGTTGCTCGGGTACCCGCACCACGCCGCGTGGGTCGTGGAGATCGGGACTGCCGGTTCCGTCGAGGCGATCGACGCGATGCTCGGCACGCTCGCGCCCATCGCCGCCGCCAACGCCCGCGCCGAGGCCGCGGAGCTCGCCGCCGAGGCCGGGTACGAGATCCAGGCCTGGGATCGCGCCTTCCACGCCGAGCGGGTCCGCCACGAGCGCTTCGACCTCGACGCCGCCGCTTTGCGCCCCTACTTCGAGCTGGAACGGGTGCTGCGCGACGGGGTGTTCCACGCAGCAGGTCTGCTCTTCGGGCTGAGGTTCAGTGAGCGCGACGACCTGCCGCGCTACCACCCCGAGGTGCGGATCTTCGACGTGTTCGACGACACCGGGCAGCTCGGGTTGTTCGTCGCCGACCTCTATGCCCGCGACTCCAAGCGGGGCGGCGCCTGGATGAACTCGTTCGTCACGCAGTCACGCCTGCTGGGCACCAAGCCCGTCGTGCTCAACACCCTCAACATCCCCCGCCCGGCCGACGGTGAGCCGGCGCTGCTGACCATCGACGACGTCCGGACGTTGTTCCACGAGTTCGGCCACGCGCTGCACGGGCTCTTCTCCGACGTGCAGTACCCGCGGTTCGCCGGGACGGCTGTGCCCCGCGACTTCGTCGAGTACCCGTCGCAGGTCAACGAGATGTGGCTGGATCATCCGCAGATCCTCCGCAACTACGCCCGCCACCACGCGACGGGCGAACCGCTGCCCGTCCCGCTCGTGGAGCGGCTGCACGAGTCGCGCCGCTTCGGCGAGGGCTTCGCCACCACCGAGTACCTGGCGGCCGCCCTGCTCGACCAGGCCTGGCACCGGCTCGACGGGAGCGTCTCCGACGTCGAACGCTTCGAGGCCGACGCGCTGGCGGCCGCGGGCGTCGACGTGCCGATCGCGCCGCCGCGCTACCGCAGCACCTACTTCAACCACGTCTGGGGCGGCGCCTACAGCGCGGGCTACTACTCCTACATCTGGAGCGAGGTGCTCGACGCCGACACCGTCGAGTGGTTCGCCGAGAACGGCGGCCTGCGCCGCGAGAACGGCGAGACCTTCCGCCGCGAGATCCTCTCGAAGGGAGGCGCGGTCGACCCCATGCAGGCCTACGAGGCGTTCCGCGGGCGTGCTCCCGACATCGCCCCACTCCTGGCCCGCCGCGGCCTCGGGTGAGATCGCTCTGGTCACCCGGGCCGGACGTCGATCATGCGAGTCCGACCGGCGCCGTGCTGAGCGGAGCGCACGGCATCTCACGACTACGCTGGTCAGGTGGTCCTCTGAGCAGTGCACCGCCGCCCCGTCCCCACCATCTCGGAGGTCCCGTGTCCCAGCCCAAGCCCACCCCGGAGCAGCCGGATCCCATCGACGAGCCCGTGGCGGCAGAGTCCGTGACGGCAGAGTCCGCGGTGGCCGAAACCGTGACGGCCGAGCCCGAGGTGCCGCTCAACCGGGCCGAGCGTCGCGCGAAGGCCAAGTCGAACGAGCCGTCCCACGTGGGTCCGCGCGCCGGCCGAACAGCTCAGGGCGGTAGCGCCCGCAGCCACACGAAACGCCAGCTCAGCTGACGGGCGCCCGTTGGTCCCCACCGGCGCCCCGGCGCCGTGGCCCGCGGCCGCGCCCGCCGGGGGGCGCGCGCGGGGGCCGTGGCGGGAACGCCCGGCCCCC
>JAJAZD010000325.1 GCA_026785945.1 Pseudonocardia sp.
CCCCCCCCCCCCCCCCCCCCCCCCCCCCCCCCCCCGCCCCCCCCCCCCCCCCCCCCCCCCCCCCCCCCCCCCCCCCCCACCCCCCCCCCCCCCCCCCGGGGGGGGGGGCCGCTGTGCGATGGGTCAGGCGGCGAGGTGAGCCGCCGCGTCCTCCGGTACGTCCGGGCGGGGCTCCCCCGGCACCTCGGTGCACCGGCCGGCGGGCAGGACGCCGCCGACCAGGTAGTCCTCGACGATGCGGTCGACCTCGGCGTGGCCGGTGCGGCCGTAGATCTCGTGCGCCCCGGAGTCGACGACCCGCACCAGGTGGTGCCCCAGCCGGTCGGCCATCGCGGGTCCGCCCGCGTGGTGGTCCAGCGGGTCGCCGTCGGACTGCACGACGAGCCCCGCGGGGTACCCCGGGTTGTCGAGGACGGTGGCCGGCTCGGCGGGGGTGCCCATCCCGAATGCCCCCACCCACGGCTGCACGCGCATCACCCCGAGACCGAAGGGGTTGTGCTCGCGGAAGTGCCGCATGTCGGCGAAGTACGGCTCCAGGTCGGTCGGCCACGTCGTCTCGCAGGTGACCGCCTCCAGCACCGCCTCCCGCAGCTCGCCCGGTGGCGTACCGGGCCGCCAGCGGCGCTGCCCGGCCAACCGCGCGGCGGCGGCGTCACCGTCGCCCGCGCGGGCGGCCGCCGACACGTCGCCGACCAGGCGGGCCAGCTCGTCCCAACCGGGTCGCAGGGCCGCGAAGTCGCCAACGACCATGTCGAACACGGTGCGCAGCCCCGGGCTGCCCGCGGCCAGCCGCACCAGTGCGTCCGCGGTCGACTCGACCGACCCCAGCACTGCGGCGGCGCCGCGGCCCAGCCCGAACGCCTCGTCGCGGCGCCCGGTCCAGTCGGCCCACGCGTCGACATTCTCCCGGATCGCGACGGCCTGGTGCCGGAACTGCACCTGCCAGTCCCACCCGGGGTGCACGGTCGAGTCGAGGACGCTGCGTCCCAGCGCGTCCGGGAACATAGTGCCGAACACGGCCGCCACCAGCGTCCCGTACGCGTAGCCGAGCAGGTCGATCCGCGTCTCGCCGAGCAGCCGCCGCACCAAATCGATGTCGCGCGCGGTGTTGCGGGTGCTGAAGTGGCGCCACCGGTCGCCCCCGGCGCGGCAGCCCGCGGAACGGGCCCGCATGTCCTGCGCCAGCGCTTCGAACACCGCGTCCGGTGGGCGGGAGTCGAACGGCACGGTCGTCGGGGTGGCCTCGGCCTCGAGGCGGGTGGAGGACCCGGTGCCGCGCAGGTCGACGCCGACGAGGTCGAACACCTCGGCCAGCGGGGTACCGACGAGCTCGACCGGCAGGTCACGACCCAGGCCGCCGTCGCCGCCGGGACCCCCGTGCACCACGACGAGCGTGCCGCGGCGCCGCTCCGGGCGGTCCGCACGGATCCGACCCAGCGCCAGGGTCAGCTGCTCCCCCTCGGGGTCGGAGTAGTCCAGCGGCACCTGCGCGGACGCGTGCTCCAGGCGCTGCTCCCCCCACGCCGGGGTCCAGTGCAGTCGCCGGCGGAGGAACGCGTCGGTGATCGCGCCGGCCACGTCAGACCGTCCTCAGTGCGTCGCGCAGTGCGTCGATCACCTTGTCCTGCACGCCCGCGGTGAGCGACGGGTACATCGGCAGCGAGAAGATCTCGTTCGCGAGCCGCTCGGTGACCGGCAGGGAGCCCCGCCCGTACCCGAGGTGCGCGAACCCGGTCATCGTGTGCACCGGCCACGGGTAGCTGATGTTGAGCGCGATGTCGCGCTCCCGCAGGGCGGCCAGGATCGCGTCGCGCCTGGGGTGGCGCACCACGTGGACGTAGTGGACGTGGTCGTTGCCCGGCGCGGGTGCGGGCAGGACGAGGTCGGTGTCGCCGAGCGCGTCGGCGTAGCGCCGGGCGACGGCGCGACGCGCGGCCACGTAGTCGTCGAGGCGGGTGAGCTTGCCCCGCAGGATCTCGGCCTGCACCTCGTCGAGGCGGCTGTTGTGGCCCGGGGTCCGCACCACGTAGTAGGTCTTCTCCATCCCGTAGTAGCGCAGCCGGCGCAGCGCCTGCTCGACGTCGTCGTCATCGGTGAGCACCGCGCCGCCGTCGCCGTAGGCCCCCAGCACCTTCGTCGGGTAGAAGGAGAAGGCGGACGCACCTCCCCACGACCCCGCCATGCGGCCGTTCTGGCGCGCGCCGTGGGCCTGCGCGCAGTCCTCCAGCACGGCGAGGCCGTGCGCGGCGGCCAGCTCCATGACCGTCCCCATCGGCACGCACTGGCCGTAGAGGTGCACCGGGAGCAGCGCCCGGGTCCGCGGCGTGATCGCCGCTTCCACCCGTGTCACGTCCATGAGGTACGTGTCGGGGTCGATGTCGACGAAGACGGGGGTCGCCCCCACCGCGTCGATCGCCAGCACCGTCGGCGCCGCCGTGTTGGACACGGTGATCACCTCGTCGCCCGGGCCGACGCCGAGCGCCTGGAGACCGAGGACGACGGCGTTGGTGCCGTTGTCCACCCCGACCCCGTGCGCGACGCCCACGTACCGGGCGAACTCCTCCTCGAACCTCTGGACGCTCGCCCCGAGGACGAGCCGGCCGGAGGTGAACACCCGGTCGACGGCGGCGAGGATCTCCTCGCGTTCGGCGGCGTACTCGTCGGTGTAGTCCCACACCTGGATGGTCATGCGGCGGCCTCTCTTCGGCGTGCGGCGGGTCGGCTCGGGTCAGGACGTGCTGTATAGGCAGGCGACCAGGGTCCGCGCCTCGATGTTCAGGTAGTTGCTGTGGTGCAGCAGCTCGGCGAGCTGGTGGGCCGCCACCCAGCGGTGGCCGGGCAGGTCCGGGTCGGGACCAACCGCGTCGACGAGCAGGTAGCGGGTCAGCGCGTGGTCGAACCGGCCGCCCTCCTCGGCGAGCAGGGTGTCGAACCGGACGCGGTCCGCCGACGCCGACAGCACCTCGTCCAGGAACGCCGGCGGGGCGCCTGGGTGGTTCGTCGGGGTGGCCTGCACGGTCGGGGCGAGCTCGACGACGTCGTGGAATCCGGGCTCGATGCGGGCCTGCACCAGCACGTGCAGGACCCCGCCGATGTCGCGGACCAGGAACGCCGCCACGCCGGTGCCGACGGGGCGCAGTAGGGGCTGCTGCCAGCCGCCGACCTCCCGGCCAGGGGCGCGGACGTCGACGCCGACGACGTCGAAGAAGCGGCCGTCGTCGTGGGTGATCCGGCCGTCCGTCCGCGACCAGCCCCGGACCTCGGCGAGCGGGATCCGCCGGGCGGTGACGTCGGTCGTCGCCCGCAGCCCGGTGACCCAGCTCAGCAGCTCAGGCAGCTGGTGCGCGCCGCCGGAAGCCGGGTCGAAGGACGCCCGCAACGCCCGGAGGTAGGGACCGGTGCCCCGACCGACGATCGGGCCGGGTCCTGCGATCGGCAGGCAGGACAGGACGGTCCGGGTGTCCATGTTGACCAGGCCGTCGACGCCCAGCAGGCGGTGCAGCTGGCCGACGGTCACCCAGCGGAAGCCGTCGCGCACCTCCAGGTCGGGGTCGACCTCGACGACCATGTTGCGGTTGCGCTTGCGATAGAACCATGTGCCCTGCTCGGACTGCAGCACGTCGGCGAGGACCCGGTCGGGCACCGGGTCGCGGAAGAACTCGATGTAGGGCACGGCCCGGCCGCCGTGCACCGCGGTGAAGTTGCTGCGGGTGGCCTGGACGGTGGGCGAGAGCTGCATCCCGCCGACGTTGCCGGGCTCGAACTTGGCCTGCACCAGCGCGTGCAGGACCCCGTCGAACTCGGCGACGAGGATGCCCAGTATCCCCACCTCGGGCTGCACGATGATCGGCTGCTGCCACCGGGGCCGCGCGGCGCCGAGCACCTCAACGTCGAGACCCTCGACGGTGAAGAACTTCCCGCTCTCGTGGCCGATGTTGCCCGTGCCGGGGTCGGTGTGCCAGCCGCTCAGGCCGTCCAGCGAGGCGGGCCGGACCTCGAAGGAGGTACGCCGCGACTCCGCGGCGAACCACTCGTGGAAGGCCATGAGCTCACCCGCCGCGGACCGCCGGCTCAGCGCGGACCGCGCCAGCCTGCGGTGCGCGGGCTCGACGTCGGGAAGGGAGAAGCTGGCGGTCATGGCGACACCTCCATGGGGTGCTCGATGTGGCGCCGAGGCTCGACCCCGCCCGTCGACGCCGGGTCGAACGCGGCTCGAGCCGACCGCTGTTCCCACAGGTCCCGCGCGGCCTCGCGCAGCGACCGACGAGGCGTCCAGCCCAGAACGCGCGCGGCCGGGCGGGGATCCACGCACAGGTGCTCCGCGGGTCCCGCGGGCCCGGACTCGCGGATCCGCGCCTGCCGTCCGCTGATCTCGATCAGCAGCTCGACGAGCTCCCGCACCGGCACCGCCCGGCCGCGGCCGATCGGCAGCACGTCGCCGGCCCCTGGCGCGGTTACCGCCCGCAGCACCGCGCCGGCGACGTCGTCGACGTGCACGTAGTCGCGGCGCGCGAGCAGCGGCGTCAGCTCGATCTCGACAGGCGGGCCGCCGGGGCCCGCGGTCAGCAGCGCCCCGGCGACCCGGCCCAGCAGGCTGACGTCGGGCGTGCCCCGGCCCAGCACGTTGGCGACCCGCAGGATTCGGGCGTCGAGGCCGTCGGACCGGACCCGGTCGAGCACGGCCCGGGTCGCGGCGAGCTTCGCGGCGCCATAGGCGGTGTCCGGCACGTCCGGCACGTCCGGTCCGACCGGGGTGTCCTCCGGGGTTGGGCCGTACTCCAGGACCGTGCCCAGGTGCACCAGCCGCGGGCGGACGGGCAGGGAGTCGAGCACGTCGAGCAGCCGGAGCACCGGCAGGGTCGTCGCCTCCCACATCTGCGCGTCGGTACGGCCCCAAATGCTACCGACGGAGTTGACGACGACGTCGGGCGCAACCCCCGCCAGCACACCGGCCAGGTGCGCGACGTCGTCGGCGACCAGGTCGAGCCGGACGGACCCAGGCCCGGGGGCGCTGCGCCCGGCCGCGACGACCCGGTGGCCCGCAGCGGCCAGCCGGTCGCACACCGCACGGCCGACGAAGCCGCCCCCACCCAGCACGACGACGGTCGATCCCATGGCCTGTCCCCCTCCGGTCGACGGGCGGGCCGCCCGCACGGGTACGAGCCTGCGCAGTACGCCTCGAGTCCGTCTCGACCGCGCACCGCCACGGTCGCGACCGACCGACCCGCCGACGGGAACGCGAGGCCACGATGTACGGAACCGACGCCGCCACGATCTACGACGCCCAGCACGAGGCCCGGGGCAAGAACTTCCGGGCCGAGGCCGGGGAGGTGGCCCGGCAGGTCCGCTCGCACCGCCCGGACGCCACCAGCCTGCTCGACGTCGCCTGCGGTACGGGCGCGCACCTGGAGGTCTTCGCCGAGCACTACCCGGACACCGCGGGCTTGGAGATCTCCGCGCCGATGCTGGAGATCGCCCGCCGGCGTGTGCCGACCGTCCCGTTGCACGCGGGCGACATGCGCAACTTCGATCTCGGCCGCCGCTTCGACGTCGTGGTGTGCCTGTTCGCCTCGATCGCCTACGCGGGCTCGCCGGAGGGCGTCGACGCGACGGTCGACCGCCTCGCCCGGCACCTGACGCCCGGTGGCGTCGTGGTCGTCGAGCCGTGGTGGTTCGCCGACCGCTTCCTCGACGGGCACGTGTCCGGCGACGTGGTCCGCGCGGGCGACACCACCATCTCGCGGTTGAGCCGCACGGTCCGTGCGGACGACACCTCGGTGATGACCGTCCACACCGTCGTCGCCGACGCCGACGCGATCCGGCACTTCACCGACGTGCACCGCGCCCTGCTGCTCGACCGCGACCGCTACGAGCTCGCGTTCCGCCGCGCCGGGCTGGCCGTCTCCTATGTGCCGGACGTCGCGAGCGGGCGCGGCCTGCTCGTCGGCACGGCGCCGGTCCGCGTCGAACCGCCCCCGGTCGGCCGCACCGTCACCGCGACCTCCGCGTGAGCGGGACGCGAGCACCGCTCGAGTCGGGTGCCGGACGGTCGTCCCGACCAGTCGGTCCCCCTGTGCGACCCCGCACGGCTCCGGACCCCACACCAGTCGGAAGGACACCGGACATGGACAACACCTCGACGCGCCGGCGGCGCGGAGCCGTGTGCGCATCCGCGGTCGCCGCTCTCCTGGTCACCGCCCTCATGGGCGCGGCCGGGCCGGCCGCGGCCGCACCGCCGCGACCGCCGAGCGGGGTGAACACCCCGGTCGGGGTGTGGGACGCGGTCGTCACCCGACCCGGCGAGACCCACGGCGCGACGTTCACGTTCGTCGCGGACGGCCGGACCTGCCTGGACCTCGACGGCGTCCGCGTAGGCACCGGGACGTGGACCGCCACCGGCCGCGGGGCGTTCCGCTACCAGGTGCGCGAGATGTTCCGGGAGAGCGACGGGACCATCGTCGGCTACGTCGACATCGACCAGGCCGCACGGCAGACGGGTAACCGCTACGGGAGCTCCGGGGAGTCGAAGATCTACGAACCCGACGGCACCTACGTCGGTTCGGTGCAGTCCAGTGTGACCGCGACGCGGTCGTCCACCACGGCGTCCGGCTGCTGAGGAGAATCATGAGCGACGCAATCCAGGTCGAGAACGTGGTCAAGCGCTTCGGCGCGGTCACCGCCCTCGACGGAGTGAACCTCTCCGTGCCGGCCGGCACGGTGATGGGGCTGCTCGGGCCGAACGGCGCGGGCAAGACGACCACCGTCCGGGTCCTGACGACCCTGCTCGAGCCGGACTCCGGACGGGCGACCGTGCACGGCCTCGACGTCGTGCGGGACGCGCCTGCGCTGCGGCGTCGCATCGGCGTGTCCGGCCAGTACGCGGCCGTCGACGAGTACCTGACCGCCTTCGAGAACCTGGAGCTCGTCGGCAGGCTTTACCGGCTCGGCCGCCGCCGGGCCAGGGCCCGGGCGACCGAGCTGCTGGAGCAGTTCGGCCTGGAGGACGCGGCGACGCGGGTGGTCAAGGGCTTCTCTGGCGGCATGCGCCGGCGCCTCGACCTCGCCGGCGCGTTGGTCGCCCGGCCGGAGGTTCTGTTCCTGGACGAGCCGACGACCGGTCTCGACCCGCGCAGCCGCATCGCGATGTGGGAGGCGATCAGCGAGCTGGTCGCCTCGGGCAGCACCCTGCTGCTCACCACGCAATACCTGGAGGAGGCCGACCGCCTCGCCGACCGGATCGCCGTGGTCGACCACGGTCGCGTGATCGCCGAGGGCACCGCCGACGAGCTCAAGGACCAGGTCGGCGGGGAGCGCATCGAGCTCACGCTGGAACGTGCCGACCAGCTGTCGCTGGCCCGGACCACGCTGGGTGGGGTCGCGCACGGCGAGATCTCCGTCTCCGCCGAGCAGCGCCGCATCGTCGTGCCGGTGTCGACCGGGTCGCACGCGCTGATGCGCGGGCTGCGCGACCTCGACGAGGCCGGCGTGCCCGTCATCGACGTCGTCCTGCGTCGCCCGACACTCGACGACGTGTTCCTCGCGCTCACCGAGCGCCAGCAGGACGACACCGACCCCGGCGTGCTGGAGCACGCCGGACGTGGAGCGGAGATCGCCACATGACCACCCTGACCGCGGCGCTGGGCGACGGCGCTGTCATCACCCGCCGCAACGTAATCAAGATCAAACGGGTGCCCGACCTCCTCATCATCGGGATGCTTTCGCCGATCATGTTCGTGCTGCTGTTCGCCTACGTCTTCGGCAGCGCGGTGGTGCTGCCCGGTGGCGGTGACTACCGGGAGTTCCTCATGGCGGGGATCTTCACCCAGACCGTCGTGCTCAGCACGACCATCACCGGTGTCGGGCTCGCCGAGGACATGCAGAAGGGCATCATCGACCGCTTCCGCACGCTGCCGATCTCCCGGTCCGCGGTGCTCGTCGGACGGACGACCAGCGACCTGGTGAACAACCTGCTCGTCGTCGCGACCATGTCATTGGCCGGGCTGGTCGTCGGCTGGCGGGTGAACACATCGGTCGGCGAGGCGCTGCTGGGCTTCGCCCTGCTGCTGGCGTTCGCGTACGCCGTGTCCTGGATCATGGCGGTGGTCGGCCTGGCGGTGCGCTCGCCCGAGGTCGTGAACAATGCGAGCTTCGTGGTGGTGTTCGCCCTGACGTTCGTGGCCAACACGTTCGTGCCCTCCGAGGGCCTCCCGGGCCCGTTGCGGGTGTTCGCGCAGTGGAACCCCGTGTCCGCGGTGACCGAGGCGGTGCGGCAGCTGTTCGGCAACAACCCCCCGGGGTACGTCGCGCCCGACGTGTGGCCGCTGCAGAACCCGATCGCGGCGTCGCTGGGCTGGATCGTCGTGATCCTGCTCGTGTTCGTCCCCCTGTCGGTCCAGCAGTACCAGAAGGCCACCAGCCGCTAGTCCGTTCGAGCGCGGCTCGAGCCGTCCCCGCGACACTCGCCACCAGAGCCGTCCGACTACGAAGGAGAACCACATGTCCACGCCCCTTCCGACGACCGTGACCGAGGTGCGTCTCGCCCAGCACCTCACCGACAAGTTGACCCTCGACAACTTCGACGTGGTCCAGGTCCCGCTGCGCGAGCCGGGCGCGGGTGAGGTCGTGGTGCGCCACGACCTCATGCAGTTGGCCGCGGTCATGCCGGACCTCATGCGCGAGGGCGTCGAGATCCCGATGCCGCCGTTCGTCGTCGGCGAGCCCCTGGGCGCAGGCGGGGTCGGCACGGTCGTCGCGTCGAACAGCGACGACCTCCCGGTGGGCACGACCGTGTACACCGGAACCTGGGCCGAGTACTCGGTCGGTCCGGCGGAGGAGTACTGGCCGCTCGACACCTCGGTCGTCCCCGGCCCGGAGTACCTCCTCAACCAGGGCACCACCGCCTACTACGGCATGGTCGACATCGCGCAGGTCGGCGAGGGCGACGTCGTCTACGTCTCCGGTGCCGCGGGCGGTGTCGGCTCGCTCGCCGGCCAGATCGCGAAACACCGCGGCGCGGCGAAGGTCATCGGCAGCGCGGGCAGCGCGGGCAAGGTCGCCTACCTGGTCGAGGAGCTCGGCTTCGACGCCGCGTTCGACTACCGTGACGGCCCGATCATCGACCAGCTCCGCACCCACGCCCCCGACGGCATAACCGTCTTCTTCGACTGCGTCGGTGGCGAGCAGTTCGAGGCAGCGGTGCAGGCGGCACAGCCGAACGCGCGGTTCGCCCTGTGCGGCGCACTCTCAGGGCAGGTCGGCGGGTCCGACGGCGCCTTCCCGAAGCTCGACCTGATGACGGCGATCGTGCGGCACCTGACGCTGCGCCCCTTCGCATGCCACCACACCCCTGAGCAGATGGAGGCCTGGAACACCGCCTTCGCGACCTGGATGGGCGAGGGCACCTTCGTCTACCCGCACACGGTCGTCGACGCCACGCTCGCCGAGGCGCCGCAGACGCTGCTCGACTACCTGTCCGGCGCCTACAAGGGCAACACCGCGATCCGGTTCCCGCAGGCCTGACACCCCCGCACCACACCCTCGAGAGGGGGGGGGGCGGCGGGGGGGGCCCCGCCGGGGGGGGGGCCCCCCGGGGGGGGGGGGGGGGGGGGGGGGCCGCCGGGGGGGCGGGGGGCCCCCGGCCGCCGGGGGGGGGGGGGGGGGGCCCCCGCGACACTGCCCGGATCCTGCGCGTCGAGGGTCGTACGGCGG
>JAJAZD010000326.1 GCA_026785945.1 Pseudonocardia sp.
CGCACGGGTGATGGCGGGGTCGATGTGACCGGGTTCGTCCGTCATGGCCGACCTCCCTCGGGCGGCTCCCCCGCGCGAGCCGCCCGAGAGATCCTATTGCGATCAGAGCTTGGTGGGCAGGTTGCGGATCAGCGCACCCATGGCGTTCACCAGGCCGTACCCGACCTGGTCGGGAGTGAGCTGGAGCCGCTCACACGAGTCCTCGAGCAGCTTCTTCACCACCGACGGCCGCACCGGGCCCGTCCGCTCCAGCACCAGCGCGGCGAGCCCCGCGACGTGTGGTGACGCCATCGACGTGCCGCTGAAGGAGGCGAAGCCACCGCCGGGGATGCAGGACTCGATGTCGACGCCCGGTCCGGCGACGTCGGGCTTGGTGATCCGGATCGGCGAGACCGGCGAGAGGCGCCCGCTGCCCGGGCCGACGCTGGAGAACGAGGCGAGCTGCTTGGCCTTGTCGACCGCGGCCACGGTGATGACTCGCCGCGCGGCGCCCGGGTGCCGGATGTTGCTCTGGCCGGGGCCCGCGGCCGTCCCCTCGTTGCCGGCCGCGACGACGACCGTGACGCCGAGCCGCACGGCGTTGTCGGCCGCCTGGCAGAGGATGCAGTCGGCGTCGTTGCAGACCCAGCCGTGGAAGATCTCGCTCCAGCCGAGGCTGAGGTTCGCCACCAGCGCGCCGCGCCGGACGGCCTGCTCGAGACCGTCGATGACGAACTGCGGCTGTCCGAACCCGGCGGCGGTCAGCACTTTGATGTTGATGATGTCGGCCTGGAACGCGACGCCCCGGAAGACCGCGTCGTTGCTCGCGATCGTGCCCGCGACGTGCGTGCCGTGGGCGCCGGGCAGGTTGACGGGCTCGACCGCGGTGCTGACCTCGTCGACGACCTTGCCGAGCAGCGCCGGATGGTTGCCGTCGACCCCGCTGTCCAGGACGGCGACCTTGACACCCCGGCCGGACAGGCCCAGCTCCTCCCACGCCTCCCGGACCTGGATCACCTCGACGCTGTCGCGCATGGTGGTGACCTTGTCCAGCTTCTCCAGGCGGACGATCGCGACGTCGTCACGATCGGCGATCCGGTCCAGCTGCGGCGGGGTGAGCTCGACGGTCACGGCGTTGGTCAGCGCGTGCTGGCTGACCGTCGCCTGCGGCGCGATCTGCGCGAGTGCCTCGATGAGGTCCCGCTGGCTGCGGCGCGTACGGGTCTCGAGCTCGCGCAGGGACCCCTCTCGGTCCGAGTCGGCGTCCTCGCTCGCCCGGATCGACTCCGGGTGGGAGATCGTCACGCGAAGCGGGGTGTCGTCGGCGGCGGTGGCGGTCGGACCGCCCTGGGTCGCGCGCCTGCGCTGGTCCTCGATGTGCGTGATCAGCCGTGGCTCGAACTTCTCGGTGGACATGGTGTCTCCTCCCGGAACTGCCGGGCTCCGCAACTCCCGGTCCCGACAAGGAGCGGTCGAGAAGCGGGCTGATACGTCGGCGGCCCCCGGGTACGGATCGCGAGCACCATCGACGACCCGGCGGCGCCTCAGTCGATCGCGAGCGCGACGGCACGGCCCGCCTGCCGTCCGGAGAAGAGGCAGCCGCCGAGGAAGGTGCCTTCCAGGGACCGGTAGCCGTGCATCCCGCCACCCCCGAACCCCGCGACCTCGCCCGCCGCGTACAGCCCCGGGAGCGGTGTGGCGTCGGCCCGCAGCACGCGACCCGACAGGTCGGTCTGCAGGCCCCCCAGCGTCTTGCGGGTGAGGATGTTGAGGCGCACGGCGATCAACGGACCGTGGCGCGGGTCGAGGATCTTGTGCGGTGCCGCGGTGCGGACGAGCTTGTCACCGCGATACCGCCGTGCGCCGTGGATGGCGGTGACCTGCAGGTCCTTGGCGAACGGGTTGTCGATCTCCCGGTCGCGGGCGAGGATCTGCCGCTCCAGGCCGGCGAGGTCGATCAGGGGCTCACCGGTGTCGAGGTTCCCGTCGTGCACGCTCCGGGGGACCAGCTTGTTCATCCCCGCCACCAGCTCGGCGAGCGTGTCGGCGACCACGAAGTCCTCTCCGTGCCTCATGAACGCCTCGACCGGCGCCGGGGCGCCGGGGCGGATCCGGCCCAGCGTCGCGGCGATGTCCTTGCCCGTCAGGTCGGGGTTCTGCTCCGAGCCCGACAGTGCGAACTCCTTCTCGATGATCTTCTGGGTGAGGACGAACCAGGAGTGGTCGTAGCCCGTCGCCGTGATGGCCGCGAGGGTGCTGAGCGTGTCGAAGCCCGGGAAGTTCGGGGCCCCGAAGCGGCGGCCGCGGGCGTCGAACCACAGCGACGACGGGCCGGGCAGGATGCGGATGCCGTGGCGCGCCCAGATCGGGTCCCAGTTGCGCAGGCCCTCGGTGTAGTGCCACATCCGATCCCGGTTGACGAGGCGGCCGCCGGCGTCGGAGGTGATGGCGAGCATGCGCCCGTCGACGTGCTCGGGCACGCCTGAGATCATCTCCTGGGGCGCGGACCCCAGCCGTGCGGGCCAGTGGGCGCGCACCAGGTCGTGGTTCGCCCCGATCCCACCGGACGTCACGATCACCGCCTGGGCCCGGAACGCGAAGTCGCCGACCTCGACGCGGGAGCTGGCGCGGCCGCGGGCCACCGTCGAGGGCTCCAGTACCGCGCCGTGCACGCCGTCGACGACACCGTCGGTGACGTTCAGCCCGTCGACGCGGTGCCGGAACCGGAACTCGACGAGCCCGCGCTCCGCCGCCTCCCGCACCCGACGCTCGAACGGCTCGACCACCCCCGGTCCGGTGCCCCAGGTGACGTGGAAGCGCGGGACCGAGTTGCCGTGGCCGTCGGCGAGCCCGCCGCCGCGCTCCGCCCAGCCCACGACGGGGAACCAGCGCACGCCCATGGCGTGCAGCCACGACCGCTTCTCACCCGAGGCGAAGTGCAGGTAGGCCGTGGCCCACCGGCGGCCCCAATGGTCCTCACCCGTCGGGTCGTCGACGTCGCGGTCGAACCCGGCGCTGCCCAGCCAGTCCTGCATGGCGAGGTCGTGGGAGTCGCGAACACCCATGCGTCGCTGTTCGGGGGAGTCGACGAGGAACAGCCCGCCGAAGGACCAGAACGCCTGTCCGCCGAGATCGGTCTCGGGCTCCTGGTCCAGCAGCAGGACCTTCTTACCCGCGTCGGTCAGCTCCGCCGTCGCCACGAGCCCGGCCAGCCCCGCTCCCACCACGATCACGTCGGCGTCCATCCCGCCACCCTTCTGCGCGAGCTGTGCGCGGTCAAGGCACTCGATCGCCGGCTCGGGAGCCGCCGGCCGGGGGCCGTTCAGCCCGACGACGGCGCGATCACCGCGCGGGTGAGGGCGGCGGTCAGGGCGGCGTGCCCGCCGCGGGCGGCCAGCTCCACCCGGACGGGGTCGGTGGTCAGGCCGCCGACCCCGGCGTCCTCGGTCGGGGTGATCACCAGGAGGTGGGCGCCCTCGCGGAACGGGTGGCCGGCGTCGTCGAGGACGGCGAGCACCGGGCCGTGCCGCGCGCTCTCCTGCGCGATCGAGCCGAGCCCGGGGGCGAGCCGGTCCAGTGCCCGGGCCCACCGGGCGGGGCCGGCACCGGGGTCGGCGCGGCGCAGCTCGGGGACGGTGCGGTTGAGCAGCGCGAGGACGTGGGTGGCGCCGTCACGCATCGCCCGCAACACCGGCAGCGGCTCGGCGACCGAACCGTCTATCCAGCGACGCCCGTGCAGGGTGATCGGCCGTCCGGCGAGCATCGGGATCGCCGCGGTGGCCCGCAGCGCGACCTTCCACTCCGGCACCGTGCGTGGCTCCAGCACGTGCGAGGTGAGGTCGTCGACCGCCGTGGCGAGCACCCGCAGCGGCACCGGCGAGTCACGCAACCGCTCCCACGGCAAGGGCTTGGAACTGGCGAGGACGTGGTCGATCAGGTGGTCGAGCGACACCATCGGACGGCGCGAGCCGAGGCGGCGGGGGTCGATGAACTCCCGGCAGGCCATGTCCTCGAAGAAGATGTGCGCCGCCCCACGCCCGTCGCCGAGCAGCAGGGCCGCGCCGATGTAGGCGCCGGCAGAGCTGCCGTACACGACGTCGAAACAGCCCGCGAGCCCCGCGTCGTCGAGGGCGTGCGCCATCCCGCCGGCGTACGCGCCGCGCATGCCGCCGCCGCTCACGACGAGCGCGATGCGGTGCCCGTCGGTGCGGCGGCCGGTGTCGCGGCGGCCGACGAGGGCGCGCAGCACCTCGTCGTCCCCGGGAAGATCCGAGGGCGTCTCGACAGGACGGGGCTGCGCCACACCCGCATCCTCGTCGCCACCGCGTCGCGCCGCCCGTGGGTGTGACCAGCCCGCGGCGACGGACGACGCCGAGCGGGGCCGGGCGGTGTGCTCCCGACGGCATCCGCCGAGGACGTCGACCGTCCGCGGGTAGGGTCGCCCGCGTGGCGCAGCTCGAGGTGGACGCGGAGCCGGGCGAGGTCGGGTTCGACGCCGGACGCCTGCGCCGGATCGACACCCACTTCCGCTCCTACGTCGAGCAGGGCCGGCTCGCCGGATGGACGGTGGCCGTCACCCGGCGCGGACGGGTCGCGCACCTGAGCCATCACGGGCTCGCCGACGTCGAGGCAGACCGGCCCGTCGTCGACGACACGCTGTGGCGCATCTACTCGATGACCAAGCCGATCACGTCGGTGGCCACGCTGATGCTGCTCGAGCGCGGTGCCCTGCAGCTGACGGATCCGGTGTCGCGGTTCATCCCGGAGTTCGCCGACATGCGCGTCTACACGGCCGGTTCCGCGGCGAACCCCGCGACCGTGCCTGCCACCGAGCCGATCCGCGTGTGGCACCTGCTCACCCACACCGCCGGGCTCACCTACGGGTTCCACCACGCCCACCCCGTCGACGAGATGTACCGGGCCGAGGGCTTCGAGGTCGGCGTGCCCCGCGGGATGGACCTGGCCGCCGCGTGCGAGGTCTGGGCCGGGATCCCGCTGGTGTTCCAACCCGGTACGGAATGGAACTACTCGGTGGCCACCGACGTGCTGGGTCGGGTGGTCGAGGTGGCGTCGGGGCGGACGCTGGAGGAGTTCCTCGCCGAGGAGGTCCTCGGCCCGCTCGGCATGGGCGAGACCGCGTTCTCGGTCGGCGGCGACGAGCGCCTTGCCGGGCTCTACACGCCGAACCCGAGGGGTGGCCTGCTGCGCAACACCGCGCTCGGCGACTCCGCCACGCGGGTGCCCGCCTTCCTCTCCGGAGGCGGCGGGCTCGTCTCCACGGCCGCCGACTACCACCGGTTCACCCAGATGCTCGCCCGCGGCGGTGAGCTCGACGGCACCCGCCTGCTGTCGCCGCGCACGGTCGCGTACATGACCCGCAACCACCTGCCCGGCGACGCCGACCTGGAGGCATACGGTCGGCCGCTGTTCGCCGAGTCGACCTTCCGCGGCGTCGGGTTCGGGCTGGGCTTCTCCGTCGTGACGGACGCCGTCGCGGGCAAGGTGCTGACCAACCCCGGTGAGTACGGCTGGGGAGGGCTCGCGAGCACGTTGTTCTACATCGACCCCGTCGAGGAGATCACAGCCATGTTCTTCACCCAGCTGATGCCCTCGAGCACCTACCCGCTCCGCGCCGCACTGCGCACGCTGGTCAACCAGTCGTTGGTGGGCTGATGTCGAACGTACTGGCCTTCCTCATCCGCGTGGCGGTCGTCGCCGCCAGCCTGTGGGTGGCCACGCTGGTCGTCCCCGGCATCGACAACACCGCCGGCGGCACCGGCACCCTCGTCGTCGTGGCGCTGATCTTCGGTCTGGTCAACGCCACGCTCAAGCCGCTGATCAAGACGGTCGGCTGCGCCTTCTACATCCTGACGCTCGGCCTGGTCGGCCTGGTGGTCAACGCGTTGCTGTTCCTGCTCGTCGGGTTCCTCGCCGACAGCCTCGGCCTGCCGTTCGCCGTGGGCGGGTTCGGTGCGGCGTTCGTCGGCGCCATCGTCGTGTCGGTCGTGAGCTTCCTGCTGCACGTCGTCATCCCCGACCGGCTCGACCAGCGCTAGCACCGCCGCGGGCGGGACAAGGCCGTCGACCGGTGCCAGGGGACGGATGTCATCCGGGTGGGCGCCAGGTCGAAGACACCCGCTCACCGGGATCAGCGAACACCACCCCGACCCCCCGCAACCCGCGGGCGGTCACCCCCAACGCATCCATGTCACCCGGAATCCGCGGAACCTCGAAACTGGACACCACACCACCCCCGATCGCCCCACCACAGTGAACACATCGACACCCACCGTGAGCTTCACCAGCAGAAGTGCGGTAGGGACCCGCCCACCGGGACCGCCCGGCTCAGCCGCCCGTCCGGTCGACGCCGGCGGGCTGTCCCCCGTCCGCGGACGGTGAGACTTCGGTCACTCCCCGGCTACGATGTGTTCAGACGTCACACGGGTGTTCCACCATGGCCATGTCCGATCGGTGGCGACTCGGCGTCGAGGACAGCCCCGCAACGCACGCGGAGGTGAGTCGGAATGAACCCCGTACCCATGGACCATCACGAGAAGATGCGGCTGCGTGCAGCCGCATTCCGCGTGACCCGCCTGTACCCCGGGCCCGTCGGCGAGCTGCTCTCCCGGGAGCTGCTCACCTGGGAGGAGTTCGGGTACCGGTTGGGCGGCGGGCAGCTGGTGATGCGCCTGGTCGACCACGTCCTCAAGACCCCCCTGGCCGAGGCCGAAGCGGCCTGAGGCCCGCACGGACGGCGCCGTGCCTCGACCAGGACGATGGCGCCGTGTCCGACGAACCTGACGATGCTCCGGCCGCCCCGGCCTTCCCGGACAGCAGCCTGCGTGCGGACTGTGCTCGGTGCTTCGGTCTGTGCTGCGTCGCGCCGGCCTTCGCGGCGTCTGCCGATTTCGCCGTGGACAAGGCCGCGGGAAAGCCCTGTCACAACCTGCGGTCGGACTTCCGCTGCGGCATCCACTCCGACCTCCGAGATCGCGGGTTCCCGGGCTGCACCGTGTACGACTGCTTCGGCGCGGGACAGAAGGTCTCCCAGATCACCTTCGGCGGGCAGGACTGGCGGCGGACGCCGCGCATCGCCGGGCGGATGTTCACGGTGTTCACGATCATGCGGCAGCTCAACGAGCTGCGCTGGTACCTCACCGAGGCGCTGACACTGCCGCAGGCCCGCCCCCTGCACGACGAGCTGGCCCTCGCGCTCGAGCGGACCGCCCACCTCACCGACAGCAGCCCCGACGATCTCGTGGAGCTGGACGTGGCGGCGCACCGCCACGACGTCAACGCACTGCTTCTGCGCACCAGCGAACTGGTGCGAGCCGGTGCCGGCCACATCCCCCGCGGGATCGATCACAGGGGCGCCGACCTCATCGGCAGGAACCTGCGGGGCGCCGACCTGCGGGGCGCGAACCTGAGGGGTGCCTACCTCATCGGAGCGGACCTCACCGGCGCCGACCTGAGGACGGCCGACCTCATCGGAGCCGACCTCAGGGGCGCGGACCTCGCCGGCGCCGACCTCACCGGGTGCATCTTCCTCACCCGGTCCCAGCTCGACGCGGCGAAGGGCGATGCCGAGACGGCGTTGCCGCCGACGATCACCCGCCCCGCGCACTGGTCCTGAGCGGGGCTCAGGGCCGGTTGCCGTCGAACGTGACGGAGACGGCCGCGTCCGGCGACACCCCGTCCGCTGCACCACCCGCGGTACCCGCCAGCACGAGCAACGCGACGAGGGCGACGAGGCTGCCCAACCGCGCCACCACGTCCACCGCCCGAAGGAGAACCGTGGCGGGCGGGCCGACGCGCTGGACGGGGAGCTGGACGGTGGGGGCGCAACAGGACTCGGACATGGGTGATCACCGGCTTCACGAAGCAGGGACGCGGGAGGGTGTCCGGTCCGGTGCGAACGTGCCGGGTGTCCGTACGCCTGGCATATCGCCGCTCACCCGTCCGGCGTTAGCGCCGGGTCACTCGGTTGTCGTTGCCGTTCCGCACCCACCTCTTTCGTGAGTCGGTCGCGCAGCTCCCGTTTGAGGACCTTGCCTGCCGCCGACACCGGGATCTCGTCCACGAGGTGCAGAGGCAGCCGGGCGGAGATCGCCCGCACCGCGTCGCACTCACCTGCGTCGATGATGTCGTCGACCATCGAGCGCGCGGTGTGGGTGACGTCGGAGAGCAGGCCGTCGAGGCGTCGCGGGGTGAAGCCGCGGGAGACGATGCGGCGCAACCGGGTGTGCCGCGGGTCGTCCATGTTGATCATCGAGCCGTAGAACTCGACGAACTCCGGGGGGGGGGAGGTCGGCGATGCTGGTGGCGCCCGCACCGAAGGTAAGATCTCGGGTTGCGGCTGGCCTCCACCACGTCGTCGAGTCGGGTGAGGGCCCAGTAGCCCGGACCCCGCGGATGCAGGCTCATCTCCGGTTCGGAGAAGAACGACACCGGCTCCCGCTCGCGCAGCGCGGCGAACGCCGCGGCCCGATCCGCGAGTGGGGCGGTCCAGAAGTTCTCGATGTCGGAGACGTCCGGGCGTCCGGCCCAGGTCGAGGCGGGCGCCGACGGCATCATCGCCGATCCTCCCTGCGTGGACGAACCGGGTCGGTGGACCAGACCACTGCCACCGTAGTGAGCGGCCGGCGCCCATCAAGGGTCCGAGCGCGCCAACTCCTGGCCTCCCGGGGCCAGCAGACCGCGCGCGTAGGCGACGCTCACGGCCTCGGTCCGGCTGCCCGCCCCGAGCTTGGACATCACCCGCGACAGGTGCACGCTGACCGTCTTCTCGCTGATGAACAGCGTCGCGCCGACCTGGCGGTTCGTCCGCCCTCCCGCGACGAGCGCCAGCACCGAGCGCTCACGCGGCGTGAGGGGGTCCGGGCCGGCAGGACGTGGCGGCGGAGCGCCCTCGAGCCGGACGCCGGCCCGCGCCGCCAGCGACCGGACGGCCGTTGCGAGCGGTTGCGCCCCGAGCCGCCGAGCCGTGGCG
>JAJAZD010000327.1 GCA_026785945.1 Pseudonocardia sp.
CCCCCCCCCCCCCCCCCCCCCCCCCCCCCCCCCCCCCCCCCCCCCCCCCCGGGGGGGCCCCCCCCCCGCCCCCCCCCCCCCCGGGGACGGGAGGGAGCCCGGCGTCGCACACCAGCAGGGTTGCGCGGCCGGCGTCGGATGTGCGCAGCGCGCGCAGGGACACCACGGCGGCGGCCTCGGACTCCACCGCCACCGCGTCGGCCAGTTCGCCCAGTGCGGCGGCGACGGCGGTACGGGCCCACGGCTGCACGGTCAGCAGTCCCGGCACCGCGCCGAGCACCCCGGCGGGGGGGTCGCTGAGCAGCGCCTCGGATCCGTCGCGGCGGGCGAGGCCCATCGACAGCGCGTCGACCCGCGCCCGCCAGTGCGCACGCTGCTGCTCCAGCTCGCGCTCCCGGGCGACGAGCTCGGCCACGCGCCGCCGGGCGCCCTCGTGCGCCTCGGCCGCCTGTGCCGCCCGTTCGTCCGTTCCGCCCGTGTCGCCGTCGTCCATCGAGCCCAGGTCGTCGCGGGCGGTGTCGAGCTCGGCCTCCGCCACGGTGGTGCGTTCCTGGGCCTCGGCGAGCGCGTCCGACAGCCGCTCGATCTCCTCCGCGGTGGCGGTGGCGCCGCTGCGCAGGGCTTCCGCGCGACCGGCGAGCGTCGCGAGGCCCGCGCGCCGGTCGGCCAGCGCCCGCACCGCGGCGAGGTGTGCCCGCTGTGCCGCCGCCAGGATGCGCTCGTGCCCGGTGCGCTCGTCGGTGATCCCGGCGAGGGTGCGCCGGGCGTCGGCGACGGCCCCGACCAGCTCGCCCTCCTGCTCGGCGACGACCTCGGCCTCGGCGTCGAGCTCGTCGGGGTCGCGGCCGTGTGCCCGGGCCTCACCGGTGTCGGCCAGATGCCGTGCGCGTTCCTGCGCGAGCCGGACCGTCCCCTGCAACCGTTCGGCCAGCGCGGAGAGCCGGTACCAGGTGTCCTGTGCCGCGGCCAGGCGCGGGGCGTCCTGGGCGAGTGCGGTCTCCAGCCGGTCCTGCTCGACGCGGCCGACGGCGAGCTGCTCCTCGACCTCCGCGCGCCGGGCGCGGGCCGTGGACTCGTCCGACTCCTCGCGGGTCAGCTCGTCGCGCACGGTCACGAGGTCGTCGGCGGCGAGCCGTAGCCGGGAGTCCCGCAGCTCGGACTGGACGGCCTGCGCACGCCGCGCGATCTCGGCCTGGCGGCCCAGCGGCTTGAGCTGCCGGCGCAGCTCGCCCGTCAGATCGGTGAGGCGGGTGAGGTTGGCCTGCATCGCGTCGAGCTTGCGGAGCGCCTTCTCCTTGCGCTTGCGGTGCTTGAGGACACCGGCGGCCTCCTCGATGTAGGCGCGACGGTCCTCGGGCCGGGACGCCAGCACCGAGTCGAGCTGGCCCTGCCCGACGATCACATGCAGTTCGCGGCCGATGCCGGAGTCGCTGAGCAGCTCCTGGATGTCGAGCAACCGGCAGTGCGTGCCGTTGATCTCGTACTCGCCGGCGCCGTCGCGGAACATGCGCCGGGTGATCGACACCTCGGCGTAGGAGATCGGCAGAGCGCCGTCGGAGTTGTCGATCGTCAGCGTCACCTCGGCCCGACCCAGCGGCGCCCGACCGGACGTGCCCGCGAAGATGACGTCCTCCATCTTCCCGCCGCGCAGCGCCTTGGCACCCTGCTCGCCGAGCACCCAGCTGATCGCGTCGACGACGTTGGACTTGCCGGAGCCGTTCGGCCCGACGACACAGGTGATCCCGGGTTCCAGGCGCAGCGTCGTAGCCGAGGCGAAGGACTTGAATCCCTTCAGCGTCAGGCTCTTGAGGTGCACAGTTCTCCTGAGGACGAGTGGCCGTGAAGGTTACGTCAGGCCTCGACGAAGCCCGTCACTCCGCCCCGCGCCTCGCCCCACTGCTCGACGACGTGGTCGACCCGCCCCGGCGCCTCGCTGCCACGCATCGTGACGAGCAGCCGCTCGCACGCCCGGCGTTCACCCTCGGCGACCACGGCGACGCGGCCGTCGGGCAGATTGCGCGCCTCGCCCACGAGCCCCAACTCGCGCGCCTTGCATCGCGTCCACCAGCGGAAACCGACGCCCTGCACGTGTCCGTACGCCCAGGCGTTGAGCCGAACGGAGGAACCACTGTTGGTACTCACGGTGCTGCTACGTTACCGCCTCGTGATCACGTTCGGGCGTCGCGGTGGCGCTCTGCTCCTCGGGCTGACCAGCGGCGCACTGCTGATCGGTGGCGCGGCGGTGGCGGCTCCGGCCGGGGTGCTGCCCGTGAGCTGGGAGCTCGCGCTCGGCGCGGCCCCTTTGGCCGACGCCTCACCCGCCGACCCGGCCCTCACCGACGCGCGCCTCGCCGACCCGGCCCTGGCCACGTCCGTCGCCGAGCGGGCCCCGGCACCCGCCGAGCCGGCACCGGACGGGTCCACCCCCGGCCGCGCCCGGGCCACGGTCGCGCTCGGGGACATCCCGGTGCTCCTCCTGCCCGCGCCCACGGCCGATGCGGTGCCGGCCGCGGATCCGGCGCCCCGCCCGCCGCCCCGGGCGGCGCCCCCCCCCGGCGCGAAGCCCCCCCCCGCTACCGCCCCCCCGCCCGCCCCCCCCCCCCCCCCCGGCCCAGGCCGGG
>JAJAZD010000328.1 GCA_026785945.1 Pseudonocardia sp.
CCGCCCCCCCGCCCGCCCCCGCCCGGCGCCCCGGCGGGCAGCCCCCGGCCGGGCGGCCCGCACGCGGGGGCGGGGGCGGCGCCGACCGCGCCGGGCTCGACGAGATCCTGGCCGTGGCGCTGTCCCTGCGGCGGCTCGACGCCCCCCGTGTGACGTTCACGGCCGTGCCGACCACGGGCGAGACCAGCGCTCGGGGCAACGCCGTGGTGCGGGACGACGCCGCGGCGCTGTTCACGGCGCTGCGCACGAATGCAACGTTGCCCGACACGGCGGGTGGTCCGGACGCCGGCGTCGCACCCTCGGACGTGACCGTCCAGATCGTCAACGCCTCCGACCGCGCCGGGCTCGCGTCGGAGGTCGGCGAGACGCTGCGCTCCCTCGGCTTCGGCATCGGCGAACCGGTCAACGCGGATCAGCCGACACCCCAGACCTTGGTGCGCTTCTCCCCCGACCAGGTCGACGCCGCGGAGCTCCTCGCGGCCACCGTGCCGTCGGCGACCTCGGTACCCGACCCGGGAGCCACCGGCGTCCTGCAGTTGGTGCTGGGCAGTTCCTTCGACGACGTCGTGCGCGCGCCCACCGAGCCCGCCGGGCTCGCACCGTCCGCGAACGGTGCGGACCTACCCCAGGCCGAGTGCTGACCCAGCGTTCACCGGCGGTTCACCGGTGCACGCGGCCCGATCCGGCGGCCCCCTCTACCCTGGATCCATGCGCGACGTCTACCAGGAACAACTCGACCAACTCGCCGGCGGTCTGGCCGATATGTGCGACCAGGTCGCCGACGCCATGGCGAAAGCCACCCGGTCGCTCCTGGAGACGGATCTGCAACTGGCCGAAGAGGTCATCTCCGACGACGTCCGGGTGGACGACGTACGCGCGTCCGCCGAGGAGCAGGCCTTCGCGCTCCTCGCACTGCAGGCACCGGTAGCCACCGACCTGCGGATCGTCGTCTCCGCCATCCACGGCGCCGGCGACGTCGAGCGGATGGGCGACCTGGCCCTGCACGTCGCGCAGACGGCTCGCCGCCGCCACCCACAGCCCGTCCTGCCGGCCGAGGTCGCCCCGTACTTCGCCGAGATGGGCAGGGTCGGGGTCGCGTTGGCGACGAAGGCGGGCGAGGTCATCCGCACCCGAGACCTCGCGCGGGCCGCGGAGCTGGAGAGCGACGACGACGCGATGGACGACCTGCACCGGCACATGTTCACCGTCCTCATGGACCGCAACTGGAGCCACGGGGTCGGCCCGGCCGTCGACATCACGCTGCTCGCGCGCTTCTACGAGCGCTACGCCGACCACGCCGTCGCCGTGGCCCGCCGGATCGTGTACGTCGTCACCGGCCAGATGCCCGGCCCGCTGACCGTCTGAGCCCTATCCTCTCGCCCATGCCACCCGCGCCGCTGCCCCAGCAGCTCGTCGAGCTGTCCGACCTGCTCGGACAGATGTGCGTCACCGCCGCCGGTGCGCTGCGGCACGCCACCACAGCGCTTTTGGAGGGACGGGAGCGGCTGGCGCAGCAGGTGGTGGCCGGTGACGCGAAGGTGGATGCGCTGCGCGCACGGGTGGAGGAGCTCGCGACCGACGCGTTGCTGTTCCACGCGCCCGTCGCGGGTGACCTGCGGGTCGTGGTCGCCGCGATCCGCGCCGCGGGCGACATCGAACGCATGGGCGACCTCGCCCTGCACGTCGCCCAGGCCGCCGAGCGCGGCCGCCCGCTCCCGGTGGAGGTGCGGGGGGAGTTCGCCGAGATGGGACGGGTGGCCGTTGAGCTCGCGCTCAAGGCCGCCGAGGTCGTCCGCACCCGCAACGTCGTGCTGGCCATGCAGCTCGACGCCGACGACGACGAGATGGACGTGCTGCACCGGCACTTCTTCGCGGTGCTGATGGAACAGGACTGGCCACACGGCGTAGCCTCCGCCGTCGACATCACCCTGCTCGCCCGCTACTACGAACGCTACGCCGACCACGCCGTCGTGGTGGCGCACCGGACCGTCTACGCGGTCACGGGCCAGCAGCCCGACACCATCACGATCTGACCCCGCTCAGCCGGCGCTGTCGGTGTAGGGGTCACGGGAGGTGATGTCGGCGAAGCGTCGGAAGTCGCGATCGGCGGTCCAGATGACACCGACGCCGTGGTGGCGCATCAGGGCGGCGATGTGGGAGTCGGTGACCAGGTTCCCGCGAACGACATCATGACCGACGGTCTCCTCGTACACCTTCCAGAAGCCGCTCCCCTCCCCGGGGCTGCGGACGTGGGCACGGCCGAGGAGGCCGGTGAGGTTGTTCCGAGCCGCGCCGGGTTCGAGTGGTTGGTCGAAGACCTTGGGGTGGGTCGAGATTCGCAGATACGCCATGGCCACCGGCCAGAAGAGATAGACGAGGCCGGGGCCGGCGGCGAGCCGCTCCATCAGGTCCGCGGCACTGCGATGGCGGGCGCTGCGAGTGTCCGAGGCGTAGAGCAGGACGTTGGCATCGACGGTGACACTCACCGATCCTCGCCCAGGAGCAGCTCCAGCGCGTCCCGGTCCTCCAGGTCGACGTGAGCATGCATCGGCTGCGCGATCCATCGAGGGGCGGGCTGGGGCGCGTCGGCCGTCTCGGCCAATGCCTTGGCCAGCAGCTCGGAGGCCAGCTGGCCCAGGCTCTTGCCCTCCAGGCGCTGGCGTTCCTTGAGCTGGTGCAACACCGTGCCGTCCAGGTCGAGCGTGGTCCTCATACGCGTGATGCTAGGTGGTGACGCATCAGATGTCCACGCCCGCCTGTCGTCTCCCAGCGACGGTGCGGCGAGCATGGGCGCGGGGGCCGGGCCCCCCCCCGGGCGGGCCCCCCCCCCCCGGGGGCGCCGCGGCGCCCCCCCCCCCCCCCCGACGGGACCGGGGGGGGTGA
>JAJAZD010000329.1 GCA_026785945.1 Pseudonocardia sp.
CCGCCGCGGGGGCCCCCGGGGGGGGCGCCCCCCCCCCGGCCGCCGTCGGCGGCATCGCAACACCCCCGGCGGGGCGCGTGCGCGGCCGGATCCGGCCGGGTTCCGCGCCGACGGTGATCACGGCGCGCAGGCCGTCACAGGTCGGCGGAGCCGTCGGCCCAGGAGACCCGGAGCCTGCCGTCGACGGTACGCAACCGGATGCCGAGGACGTCGGACCCGAGGGCGCCCTCACCGTCGCGGCTCACCGGACGCAGCTCGCCCGCCACCGCCCGGAACAGCTCGACCGTCCGGTCCTGCGGGTGCAGCACGATCACCTCGCGGACCCCGACGGCGGCGTAGAACTCCAGCTTGCGGTAGGTCTCGTCACCGACCGACCGGACCTCCACCACCGTGTCGGCGCCCTCGGCTCCTCGCTCGGACAGATGCTCCGGGCGGCAGTACAGCTGGTCGGGAACCCGGTAGTCCTCAGCGGTGCGGCAGAGCCCGGTCTCCATCCGCGGCACGACGCCACCGCGCTTGGCCAGCGGGCCGACCACGATGAAGAACTCGCTGCTCAGACCCTGGTGCGCACCACTCGGCGGTGGGACCACGTGCAACACCCCGTTCCACATCTCGTCGCGTCCGTCGATGCCGAGCGCGCGACGCTCGTCGAGCATCGCCTGCGGCGCGTCGAGCAGGAGTACCTTCATGACGTCGAGCGTAGCCGGGCGGTCACCGTTCGGGCACCCGCCGGCCGCGCTCAGGGTGGGTCGCCGTGGCGGCGGCGCAGGTCCCGGGTGAGGTCCTCCGCACGCTGGACGTCCACGTCGGGCACCGAGGCCGCCAACCGGTCGACGGAACCGGCGATCAGGTCGAGCTGCGCCACCAGCTCCGCAGCCGCCCGCTGCGGTGACGCCGACGGGGCCCGGCCCAGATAGGTGTCCAGGCACATCGGCAGGTCGATGCGGATGATCTCCGCGGCGATGGCGAGCCGTTCCGGTGCCGCCGCGCGGTCGGTGGGCTCGTCGGCCACCTGGTCGAGGCGGTCGAGCACCAGGCGCAGCACCTCGAGGATGCGCCGGATGGCCGGGAACGAGCCGTGGGGCAGCTCCTCCCCGCGCGGCTTCACACGGTCGACCAGCTCGCCGGCCTCGCGCCGCAGCACCTCGGTGAGGCGTTCCTCCCCCGGCACCGGATCGCTGGGACCGATGAGCGCTCCCACCCCGTAGAGCCCGACCGCCACCGCGGGCCACACACCTACGTCCGCGAACGACAGCGAGACGCCCACCAGCGCCCCGACCATCCCGAAGATGTTCTTGCGGGAACCGAGGTAGTGCCGGACGGCGTACCCCCGGCTAGACATATCCGCGGATCTCCTTGAAGACCTCCGCCAGCGGTGCGGTCCTGGCGTCGAACGTCCTGCCGCCGGTGAGCGTGGCCACCTCCGTCATCTGCTCATTGTCGCTCTCGCCGAACAGCACCGTGAAGACCGGGACCGTGCGCAGGTCCGCCGGGCGGGATCCGGCGTAGTCGCGGAACGCCCCGACGTCGGAGCCCTCGGTGTTCTCGCCGTCGGTCATCAGGACGATCGAGGTGAAGCGGTCCGGGTCGGTGGCGATCTGCTCGCCGGCGATGTCGTAGGCGCGACGCAGGCTGTCGTAGATCGCGGTGCCGCCGTCGGCCTGCAGGGCGTTGCCGGCGTCGGCGATCCGCGCCCGGGTGGGCCCGGGGTCGTTCTCGTCCACGACGAAGGTCTGCGGGGTCCCCGGGGTGGAGGAGAACGGCAGCAGCGTCACCTCCTCGCGGCCACGGAACCGGCGGTACTGCCCCGTGAGCGACGGATCGGCGCCCGCGATGCCGGCCAGGGAGCGGCGCAGGTCTCCGATCCGGTCGTCCTGGCCCATCGAGCCCGACGTGTCCAGCACGTAGATCGTGCGCGACGGGCGACGGATCTTGTCGAAGTAGCTGGTCAGCAGCGTGTCGACGACCTCGGCCTGCGCCGGGAACGGAAGCTCGACGAGCGTGGCCGTGCCGAGGACGGGCGCGAGCGCGACGCCGGGCACGGCCGGGCGCCGGAACGTGCGGTCCATCAGGGCCTGCTGGACGGCGGGCGTGCGCAGGTACTCGGTCAGCTTCCGGTGGTCGTCCCGGGCCTGCTGCGAGGCCGAGGCCAGCACCGTGAACGGGTACTCGGCGGTGATCACACCATCGGCCGGGTAGATCAGCTCCAGCGGCTCGGGCAGGGTGCCCTCGGCGTTCAGACCGAGCAGCACGGACTCGTAGTTGATCAATCCGTCGACCGGTGGACCTGGGTCGGCGCGGGTGGCACGCCGGACGTAGGCGTCCTGCAGGAAGCCCGACGAGCCCGCCGCCAAGGTCTGCGCGGCGAAGAAGTCCTTGAGCGCGGGCGCCGTGGACGCGGCCTGCTCGACGGTCAGCGCCGCCCCCGAACCGACGAGGGCGGTGGCCACCGCGACCACCGTCGAGAACCCGGTGTTGGACGCGGACGGGTCGGTCATGCCGTAGCTGAACTGCCGGGCTCCGGCGGCCGCGGCGATCTCCGACCAGGTGACCGGCCGTCCGATCCAGCCCAGCGCGTCGGCGACCGACCGGCGCAGCCCCAGCACCACCGGCGAGGAGACGATCTCGGTGGCCGTGCCCAGCTTCGCCGGGGCGCCCGGCTGCAGTGCCAGGTACCGGTTCGAGGAGAACCACGTCGCGTCGTGGGTCGTGTCGGCGCGACCCGAGGCGACCGTCTCGGCGCCGTCGAGGGTGCCGGTGAAGTCGAACCCGACGCGCACGCCGGTGGCCTGCGCGGCCTCGTCCAGGATCGGGGCGAGGTCGGCGAGCTCGCTCCCGGCGAGCACCCGCAGCAGGCCGGGCTCCGGCTCGGTCGGCCCGTCCGTCGCCTCGGGGCTGCCCGCGCAGCCCGCCAGCAACGCCACGGCGGCGATCAGGGCGACGGCGGCCGACGCGGCAGCGGGTCGCCTCACGGTGCGCACCCCAGGCCGGCCAACATGCCCTCCAGGATGTCGTAGCTCGGCGGTTCCACGACATCGACCAGGGTCGGCGGCGCCGGCAACCCGCGAGCGGTGATCGCCTCGGTGAACGGGCGCGGGTCGGTGGGCCGGAAGCCGTACTGCGCGGTGAGCGCGATCAGCTCGGGGTTCGTGGTGAGCAGCTCGCCGACCCGGTCGCCCACGGGCTCGAGCGGCACCAGGGTGTGGCGTGAGAACACCGTCGGGCTGGGGTAGAGGAGCCGCGCGTCGGCGGGCAGCGTCGGGTCGGACGAGAGCTCCTCGGCGAGGTACTGCGCCTCGTAGACCAGTGCCATCGGCACCCGGCCCATCCCGGCGGACTGGTAGTCCTCGAACAGCACCTCCGTCGACGGCGGCGAGTAGCCCTGGTCGCGGAACAGCGGTTGCACCGCCGGTGTCACCGCGGCCACGCCGGCCGGGTCGGCGACGACGGCTTCACCGTTGACCACGTACGAGGCGAAACCGAGGTACATCGCGGCGGAGTTGGACTGGCAGACGTCGGTCGTCGAGACGAGCAGGTCCTTGCGGGCCGGGAACGTGGTGTTGCCCGGAAGCTGGTCCCAGCGGGTGCTCGCGGCGGCGAGTTCGAGGTAGCGACGCATGTCGAAGGTCTGCGTGCCCGGCGCCACCACCCCGGCCCGGGTGAGCAGGTCGACGATCGGGGCGAACGTGGCCACGGCCATCGGCGAGGAGAACGGCGCGTACGTCCGGGGCGTCGGGCGGGCGGCGAGCAGCCTGTCCGCCGCGGGCGAGCTGGACGGGAACGCGAAGTCGTAGTTGTCGAGCACGACGGTGGTGGCGATCTGCCGCGATCCCGCCGAGTCGACCCGGACGTCGAGACCGTTGGCCGCGAACACGTCCTTGACGCGCTGGTCGGCGAAGAACGGCAGCTTCTCCGAGCCGATCACGCCCGTCACGGCGGTCAGCTCGGGCGCCGGGTCCGTGCGGCCCCCGATGTCGCGCAGCACGACGAAGGCGATCACAGCCAGGAGCGCGAGCGCGATCACCCCACTCAGCACACGCCGGCCCGAACGCCGGCCGCCCCCCACGGTCACGAGGGAATCCTGGTGGCGAAGGGTGAACGCAGCATGAACAACCCAGCTCGATCAGCCCGTTCACGCCGCGAACCGCCATGTGGACACATGTGGTCGTTCCGGGCGCCCACGCTCCGCCACAGGTGTCCACATGGCGGATGGCGGGCGTGAGCCGGGCGGGAGCCGGGTCAGGGGGTGTCGGTCAGGGAGGCCGTGTAGAGGTCGCGTTTCGGGACTCCCGCGGCCCGGGCCACCGCGCTCACCGCGTCCTTCCTGCGTTCGCCGTCGGCCATGCGCTCGTGGACGGCGCTCACCAGCGACTCGACCGGCGGCGCGGTCGAGGGCGCCGCACCCGCCAGCACGACCGTGATCTCGCCACGGACCGGCCCCGAGACGGCCCACGCGGCCAGCTCGTGCAGCGGGCCGCGCAGCACCTCCTCGTAGGTCTTCGTCAGCTCCCGGCAGACCGCCGCGCCGCGGTCGGGCCCCAGCACGTCGACGGCGTCGGCGAGCGTGTCGACCAGCCGGTGCGGCGACTCGAAGAACACGATCGCCCGCGACTCCGCCCGCAGCGTCTCCAGCCAGCGGCGACGCTCGCCGGACCGGCGGGGGGCGAACCCGTCGAAACAGAACCGCTCGCACGGCAGACCCGAGAGCACCAATGCCGTCGTGACCGCGGACGGGCCGGGCAGGCAGGTCACCGCGAGCCCCTCGGCGGCGGCCGCGGCCACGATCCGGAACCCGGGGTCGGACACCATGGGCATCCCGGCGTCGGAGACCACGAGCACGGTGCGCCCGGCGCGCACGTCGTCGAGCAGGCCCGGCAGGCGTGCGGCCTCCACGGCGTCGTAGTGGCTGACCACCTTCCCGCCGATCCTCACCCCGAGAGCCGATGCGAGCGTGCGGAGCCGCCGGGTGTCCTCGGCGGCGATGACGTCCGCGGTCTCCAGCGCCTCCCTCAGGCGCGCGGACGCATCACCCACCTGGCCCAAAGGTGTGGCGGCGAGAACGAGACGACCCGCGGCGACTGCTGACTCGAAGGACACGTCATGCAGCCTACGATCGGGCGCGTGGCCACCCGCACCGTCGATCACCCGCGGCGGATCGTCGCCTCCCGTCCGGCGCGCGAGGACGAGCCCACCTTCGGCAGCCGCCCCGTCGGCGACCACCCCGGTCCCACCCGACCAGCGGCCGCCCGGACGGCGGTGCTCGGCTCGCCCCCGCCCGGCGACCGGTTGCGCGGCTGGCTCGTGACGATCGGGTTGGCGCTGGTGGCGGGCGTGGTGCGGTTCATCGGGCTGGGCAGCCCGACCGACAGCGGCACCCCCGTGTTCGACGAGAAGCACTACGCGCCCCAGGCCTGGCAGATGGTGCGCAACGGCGGTGTCGAGGACAACCCCGGCTTCGAGCTGATCGTCCACCCGCCGTTGGGCAAGCAGCTCATCGCGCTCGGCGAGCTGGCGTTCGGCTACAACGGCGTGGGGTGGCGGGCGGCGGCCGCGCTCGCCGGGGTGATCTCGGTGGTGCTGATCGTGCGGGTCGCGCGCAGGCTGACGCGCTCGACGTTGCTCGGCGGGATCGCCGGCGTGCTCCTGATCTGCGACGGGCTCTCCCACGTGCAGTCCCGGATGGGCATGCTCGACGCCTTCGCCGCCCTGTTCGTGCTGGCCGCGTTCACCACGCTCGTGGCCGACCGCGACGACGTCCGCGCCCGGATCGCACTGGTGGTCGACGAGGGACGGGCCGGCGACTCCCCCTACGGACCGCGCCTGGGCGTGCGGTGGTGGCGGCTCGCCACGGGTGTCCTGCTCGGGCTCGGGTGCGCCGTCAAGTGGTCGGGGTCCTACTGGCTCATCGCGTTCGCCGCGCTCACGCTGATCTGGGACCTCACTGCGCGCCGCGCCGCGGGAGTCGAGAAGCCGCTGCGCGCGACGCTGGTCCGCGACCTCGCCCCGGCGCTGTGGGCGCTCGCGCTCGTGCCGGTGCTCGCCTACCTGGCGTCGTGGTGGGCGTGGTTCGGCAGCGAGACCGCCATCGACCGGTTCGCCGACGGTGGACTCGGCGGGGGTGGACTCGGCGGGGTGTTCGCTCCGGTGCTGCAGCCGCTCGGCGGGCTCTGGTTCTACGGCGGCAAGGTCCTCGAGTTCCACTCCGCGCTGATCACCCCGGCCGAGCCGCACCCGTGGGAGTCCAAGCCCTGGTCGTGGCCGATGGGACTGCGCCCGATGATGTACTACCACGCCTCGGGCACGCAGGTCACGGGGTGTGGCGGCCCGTCGTGCGTGTCGGCGGTGATGCTCATCGGCACCCCCGCGCTGTGGTGGCCCGCGCTGGGTGTCCTGGGGTTCTCGCTGTGGCGCGTCGTCACCCGCTTCGACTGGCGCCACGCCGCCGTCGGAGTCGGCTACGCGGCCGGCATCGTGCCGTGGCTGCTCAACATCGACCGGCAGATGTACTACTTCTACATGGCGCCCGTGGCGCCGTTCCTCGTGCTCGCCACCGTCCTCCTGATGGGCGAGGTGCTCGGGCGGGCCGGCGCCTCCCGCGAGCGCCGCCAGACGGGCCTGCTCGCCGTCGGGCTGTGGGTGGGTGCGGTCGTGGCGAACTTCGTGTGGCTGTGGCCGATCCTCGTCGGCCTGCCCGTCACGCCCGAGATGTGGGAGTTGCAGCTGTGGCTGCCGTCCTGGCGGGCGTGACGTCACCGGCCGAGCAGGTCGATCACCCGCCGGCGGCCAGCAGGGCACTCGCGCCCAGGGCCAGGCCCGCACTGGTGAGTTGCACGGCGGTGAGACGTTCCCGGAGCACGAGCCGGGCCAGCAGAACCACCACCACCGGGTAGAGCGACACCACCACGGCGCTGACGCCGAGGTCGCCCAGGCGCGTGGCCAGCAGGAACCCGACGTTGGCCGCGGTGTCGAACACGCCGCTGAGCGCGATCAGCGTGCCGGATCGGCGGACGCCGCGGAGACGGTCGGTCAACCCGCCGCCGCGGGGGGCGAGCACGAGCGCGGCGAGCAGGAACGTCGAGGTGAGACGGCCCGCGAGGAGCGGCCACAGGCCGGAGTCCGCGGGCGTGGCGTCGAGCGCGACGAAGAACAGGCCGAACCCGACGCCTGCCGCGAGCCCGAGCAGCACGCCCGACCGCCCGACCGAGCCTCGCGTACTGCCCGCGCCGGCCAGCAGGATCGCGGCCAGGGCGACGACGAGCGCGAGCAGCGTCACCGGTCCGGGGCGCTCGCCGGCGAGCATCCCGGTCAGCAGCGGGAGCCCGGCACCGACCACGGCCGAGAGCGGTGCCACGACGCCCATCGGACCGACGGCGAGCCCCCTCAGGTAGAGCAGCAGGCCGCCCGCGCCCCCGATCCCGGCCATCGCGCCGAGACCCAGCGCCGCGACGGACGACGTCCCGGGCACCAGCAGGACGGCGGGCGCCAGGGTGAGCAACCCGATGAGCTGGACGGTGACGGTCACCGTCAGCACGGAGGTGCGGCGGGCCGCGAGGCCACCGGCGAAGTCGGCGATGCCGTAGGCGAGCGCGGCGGGCAGCGCGACGGGGACGGACATCCTCGACCTCGGTTCAGCAGAATGGACGCGCACGGTCAGTTCACTGCACACTAGTCACCGCCGCCGCACAGTACAACGAACTATCCGCGCGAGTACGGCAGACTGGTCACCATGCAGTCCCCCGACGCCGTTGCCGCCGCGGTCGGCCGCAACGTCCGCGCCCTGCGCCGGCGGCACCGGATGACCATCGACGCCCTCGCCACCGCTGCCGGCGTCAGCCGGGGCACGGTGATCCAGATCGAGACCGCGCGCGGCAACCCCAGCATCGGGACGCTGGTCGGGCTCGCCGCCGCGCTGCGCGTCGGGGTGGCGTCGCTGGTCGACGGGGACGCCGAGCCGTGTGTCGTCGTACGCCGGGACGCCGAGGCCGCGAGGCTGTGGAGCAGCGCCGCGGGCAGCAGTGCGGTGTTCCGGATCGGGACGGACCCGCCCGACGTGGTCGAGCTGTGGGACTGGACGCTGCAGCCGGGCGACGGCTTCGACGGCGAGGCGCACCCGATGGGCGCCCAGGAGGTGATCTCGGTGCTGTCGGGGCGGCTGGAACTGCGCGTCGGGCGCACCGTCCAGGAACTCGACGCGGGCGACACCGTGCTGTTCCAGGCGCACGTCCGGCACCGCTACAGCGGCCTGCGCCCCGGACCGGTCCGGTTCGTCATGGTGGTGCTCCAGCCCGGCGATGCCGGCCTCGTGCCTCCGACCGCCATCGCCGAGGCCGAGCCGCCGCAGCTCTGAGGTCGACACCGGTCCGCCGCA
>JAJAZD010000330.1 GCA_026785945.1 Pseudonocardia sp.
AGCGGCTTCCACATCGACAACGGCGGCGAAAAACCCGTCCCCGCCCACGACACCGCCGGCCGTCACGGGCCACCGTTCTGGATCGCGGTGGCGCTCGGCGTGCTCCTGACGGGTTACGGCGCCCTGCTCGTGTTCGGTGACCCGGTGCAGCAGAAGGTGTCGGGGACGTGACGCACCGAGCCGCCGGCCAGCACGGTCCGCTTCGGCGCCGTCCTGGTGCTGCACGACCTCGCGCTGCTCCCGCTCGTCGTCGCCGTGGCCTCGGTGCTCCTGCGACGAACCACCTCCCATGGCGGTCGCCGCTGCGGTTGCGCCTGTTCCTGTCCGGCACGGTGCTCCTGCTCGCCGGCTGGGGCGCGGTGGCCCAGATCGCCGACGCCCAGCCCGAGCACCCGACGGTCCTGGCCAACGACTACGGCGTCTCGCTCGCGCTGCTCCTGGGTGTCAGTAGCCCCACTGGCGTTGGGCCTCGCCGGCCGCACCCGGAATGATGTAGGGGAGGGCGTCCCGCAACGGGGACCAGGTCAGGACGTCCCACGCCGTCCGACCCGCCTCCGCCCACCCGTTGGGCTGCTCCCGCACCTGCTCCACCGCCGCGGGGGCGGGGTTGCGGTTGAGAGCCCGCTCGGAATCCGACCGCTCCTCCGCCGCGGTCCGACCCCGCCGCACGTACGCACCCGGATTGGCGCCGACCACCGGCCCCGACGCCTCCGCCGGCGCCGGATCCCACCCGGGAGCCGACTCCACGAAGGGCTCCTGCACCGGTGCCGGGGCGGGGACGTACACCGTGCGCTGCACGGTGTGCATCGGCGTTCCCACCGCCACCCGGAACCGCTCCCCGGCACCGGAGGAGTTCCACTTCCGGTTCGCCGGGACCACCGCGCTGTGGACGACCGTCGTGCCACCGTCGGGATGCACCGTCTCGGTCACACTCGGCGACACCACCACATCCTGCAGGTCGGGCCGCCCCGTCACCGGACGGTAGGCCACCGAACCCGGCACCGAACCCGCACCACCACCCGCCAACGCCTGGGTGTGGGCGCCGGTGCGGATCTGCACCGCACGCACCGGCGTGTCCGGCGTGTACGCGGCCGACGCCACCTGTTGCACCGAGGTGGTGCGCCCGGCCGGGTTGCTGGCCACCGACATGCCCAGGTTCGGGATCCACACGGTGGACGTGCCGTCCCCGTTGTCGCGTCGTGGTGACTGCACCACCGCCTCGGTCGTCCCGTCCTCGGCCTGGAAGAAGTTCACCCGCCCCGGTGCGGTGCCGGCACGGCCGTCACCCACCAGGTCCTGACCACCCACGTACTGCTGGGGTCGGCCGTCACTGCCGGCCCGGGTCGACCCCGGCTGCACGACCACCGAACCACGCCCAGGCTGCAGCGCCGGCGACGGCTCCCCGGCATCAGCGGACTCCGCACCCGCCGGGAAGGTGTGTCGCGGGCCGGCCAACCCGTTCGGGTAGAGGACGGCCTCCAGCCCGGGGTCCCGCATCGGGATCCCGGTCAGCTCCGGGATCACCGCCGGCTCGCCCGGCTGGTTGAGGGAGTTCGGGTCGAACTCCACCCGCTCCTGGTGGGGTGGCGTCAGGCTCTGCTCGGCCGCGGTGGGCGGGTCCGCCCGGTTCGGGTTCCCTCCCGGGAACATCGCCTGGGCGGCCTCCTCCCGCGACACCGGCCGCCCGAGACCGCCACCGACGGTCACCCCGCCGGGCGACGAACGGGTTCCCTCGGCCGGTGCGGGCGGGGCCTGCCCACCGGGCACCTCCTGCGGAGCGGTGCCCTGCTCGTCCCCACCGGCCGAGGGGTCGGTGGAGACGAACTGGCCGGTCGGCGCGCTCGGCACCGTCGCCCCGGCGGTCACGCGGCTCGCTGCCGCCGAGCCACCGGCCTCGATCTCGTCGGTCTCCTCGAAGTCCTCGATCTCCTCGAGTCCGGTGGGCGGCCGGTGGGTCGAGAAGACGAACTGCCGCGGGACGTTGCCGTCGTCGATCCGTGAGGACCCGAGGGTGTCCAGGGCGAACGTGTCGAACGACCTCCCGCCTCCGCCGGCCAGCCACAGGGCCACCAGTGCTCCCATCTCCGCCCGGTTCCAGACGTCCCCCGGGACCGGGTCGTCCAGCTCGAAGGTCCGCGGCGTCACCTCGGCCGGTGGCTCGCCGAGCATCGCCGTGCGCAGCTCGGCGGCGAGGTCGGAGGCGTCACCGAACGCCGCCACGGCGCCGGGCGAGTCGAACCCCTCCGCCCGGCTGATCGTGCGGTACCGGGCGAGGCTCTCCTCGAGCTGCGCCAGGCCGCGGGCGCGCTGCTCGGTGTTGGGCAGCACGTTGGGTCCGCCGGACCCGCCCGAGTCGTAGCCGAGCGCCTGCGCGCCGCTCATGTAGGACTGCACGGCACCCTCGAGGTTGGCCAGCTCGCGGGGCGAGATCGTGTCGCCGAGGAGAGCCCGGTACTCGTGCGGGTGGATCTGCAGGTGGGTCAGTCCGTCGGGGAGGATCCCCGGGAGCGGCGCGCTGCCGTAGCTGGAGGTGCCGCCGCGGTAGGGGTGGACCTCCGGCAGGACGCGGGCTGCGGCCGCGTCGGCGACCGAGTTGTCGCCGAAGAGCCGGGACACGGTGCCGGTCAGGTCGTCCACCTCCGGGTACCGGCTGCCGAACCGGCTGTCGGGGACGAGGTTGCGGGCCAGTTCGATCCCCCTGTCGTACTCCGAGGCGGCCTCGTCGATCCGGGCTCGCGCGGCAGCGGCCGCGTCGGGTGTGATCTCGCCGGTGCACGCCAGGAGGTCGATCTGGCAGGCGGCCATCGTGATCGTGTCCATCGGCTGCGCGTTCTGCATGCGGCCCTGCAGGCTGGCGAGTTCGGCCTGGCGAGCGACCTCGTTGCTCGAGAACGGGCGGCCGGCGTCGTCGCTCTGGCCCGTCCGCGCCCGTTCCAGCAGCTCCTCGAGGTCCGAGTGGGCGGCGAGCAGCTCCAACGTCGCCGCACCCGGGTTCTCCGTGGCCAACAGCGGCAGCTCGTTCCACAGGAGCCGGCCGGATTCGAAGTCGTCCTCGTCGCCACGGGCCTCCACCGACCGCTGCCCGTCGACGTAGTCGGGGTCCCGGTCCAGCACGGTGAAGTCGCCCGTGCCGAAAAGCTCGGCCCACCGTCGCTGCTCGTCGGCGTCGAGCGGCGCCAGACCGGACGGGGCCGTCCGGGAGCCGGTGTGCGCGGCGATCACGTCACGGTCGAAGTCCGACTCCAGGAGCAGGAACCCGGTGTCCCCGCCGGCGTACACCTGCCCCGTCGTCGGGTCGATGACGTTCCCGCTGAAGGCGTTCGGAGGGAGCCCGGACTGCTGGATCCAGTTCGGCAGGGAGGTGGCGTCGGCGTCGTCCTCGGTGCCGCCCGGACCGACGCCGGACGGACCTGCGGTGATGTCCGGCCCGGTGGTTCGCGGACGCTGCGCCCCGGCCGGGCGGGCGACGGAGCCGGCCGCCGGGACGCCGTCGGTGCGGAACAGGGGATCGAGCCAGGCCGACAGGTTCGGTGGGCTCACGAGGTCGCCGGACACCGACGTCATCGCACCGTCGCGGAATACGGCGTCGCGCGTCACCTCGTAGGCACCCACCTCGTCCGGCGTGAGCGTCCGGGACTCCCGCACCTCGGGGGACCCCTCCCCGAGCGCTCCGACCGCGGCGATGGCGGCGTCGGCCCGGTTCTGCGGCACGCCGCCGCACGCCGCGACCAGCCCGATGTAGGCGGAGCAGGCCGCGAACACGTCGCCGCGCTCCGCCGCGTCGACGAGCTCGCCGACCCGGGCCTGCGGCTCGGTCAGGTGGACCTCGGTGGTGGGGTTGAGCAGGCCGTCGACCGCATCGTTGAACGGCTGCGTGGTGACGGTCGCTGGCAGCAGCAGGTAGGGGCCGTCGGTGCGCAGCTGCATGAGCGTGCTGACGCGGAGGGGATCGACCGTGGTCGTCCCGGCGAGTGCGGCGGCGGTCCCGAGCGGCTCCCGCGGTGGTGTGCCGAGGAGCGTCGCCAGGACCTCGTCGGGTCTGACGGCGTTGCCGACGAGCGTGCCACGGTCGAGGAAGTCCTCGCCCATCAACAGCACCGCGAGGCGGGCGGCGGCGGCGTGCTGTCCCGACTCCCGGAGCGGTTGCGTCTCCTCCGCGATGCGGCGGACGACGTCCTCGCCGTTCTGCAGCGGGCGGTCTCCGGCCTGGCACTGCAGGTCCACGAGGATGCTGCACGCTCTCGGGACCGCCTCCGGGTCCCCCAGCGCTGCTGCGAGCTCTCGGACCCGGCCGACGGTGCCGTCGAGGATGGCCCCGTGGTCGACGACGTGCAGGGGGTACGGATCGGACCCGTCGGCGATGCCGTCCACCCTGCGCTGCGTGCCGGCCGCCGAGGTCATGACCCCGTGGGTGAACTCGGCATCTCTCGGGAGGATGTCGCCGAGCCGGGTGACGAGCTGGTCGAGCTGGCCGCGCTCGGCCGGCAGGTCCCGGCTCCGCGCGGCCTCGACCTCCGCGTCGGCCGCGGCCGCGATCTGCTCGGCGGTGGCCGTCGCGAACGTGACCTGCGCCCGCTGGGCCGGGAGCGGAACGCCGCCCTGCTCCGGCTGATCGACCGCGGCCGGCCGCTCCGGCGCGGTCTCGGCGGGTGCCTCCGCCGGGTCGCCGGGGTTCGCCGGCACGAGCCGGGCACCGACGGCGCCCGGTGCCCCCTGGAGCGAGGCGCCCGCGGACCGTCCGCCGGTCGCTGTGACATCGGGCTCGACCGGCTGGTCATCGGGCTCGGACCCCCCAGCCGGGGAATCGTCGGGGTCCGGTGCGGCGACGGCGGTGGTCAGCGGGGGTGGTCCGTCCCGCCCGTCACTCCCTCCGGCGTCGGTGCCCGGATCGAGGTCGGCACGCGCACCGCCGTCCGGGACCTCCGAGTTCTCCGCGGGAGCTCCGGACGGCACGGTCATGGACGCGGTCGGGCTGCTCGCGCGCTCCGAACCGTCCTGCCCGGTCGCTGTCCACCGCAGGTGCTCGGCCGGCATAGAGACCGATGCCCCGACCAGGTCCTGCGCCACCGCTGTCGTGTCGTGGTCGGGCTCGACGACGTCCGCGGTCCCGCTCCCGGCCGTGCCGGGCGTGCCATCGCCGCCGACCTCGACGTCGTCGGTGGCGCCCGCGGTGAGGCCGCCGGCGAGGTCGTCGACGGGACCGGTGTCCGGAACGGCGATGCCGAGCGTGTTGTCGACGTCCCGGTCGGTGGGATCGGTCGTGGCTGATCCGGGCGCCGGTCGATCGATGTCTGGGAACGGCGACTCTGCGAGGTCGACCCGCTGGTCCCGGTTGAATCCGGCCGCCACGCCATCGTCGACGAGGTCGCTGGTGCCGAAGCCTGTGGTGTCCAGCTCGACGGGGCCGAAGGAGAGGTCGGCGTCCGGGTCGGTGAACAGGTCGTCGAGGTCGTCTCCACCACCACCGTCGCCGTCCCAGCCGGTACCGCCGCCGGGCGGTAGATCGAGGCCGGCGCCGGAGGTGGTCCCGAACTGCGCATCGGTGTCGTCGAGGACGCCGAACACGCCGGTGTCGTCGGGGTCGGCGTGGGCGGACCCGGCGAGCCCGGTCACTCCGACCACCACCGCTGCCGCGATGATGCCCGAGGCCCAGGAGAAGTGTGACCCGGTGCTCGCGAGCACCTGGTCGTAGGGGTTCGGCAGGGCAGCGGGATCGGGTATCGACCTTGCGAGCGGCATGACGACCCTTCTCGTCGGCGTCGCGACAGAGTCGGGCGCCGCGCCGCGTTACGCCATGCCGTTGTCCGGCCCAGCCCATGCCGTGGACACGAGGACGGGTGCGCTGGTGGGTGCGGGCGCGGCGCTGCCGTTGCTGGCCCCGCAGGTGGGCAGGGGCGGGTTGGGGTTGGGTGGTTCGACGGTGGAGTGTTCCCGATTTTATTGACACCGATTTAGGCTGCCAGGTCGGTGAGTTTCCTGAATCCTAG
>JAJAZD010000331.1 GCA_026785945.1 Pseudonocardia sp.
GCAGGTCGGTCCCGGTCCCGAGGTCCCGTACCCGAAGCTGGTAGACCTCGCTGCCGTCGAGGTCCACGGAGTACGCCAGCAGGCGGCCGTCCGGGCTGACCTCGCACCCGCCGAGCTCGAGGAAGTCGTGCCCCTCGGCCAGGACGTTCTCGTCGAGGATGACCTCCTCGACCATCTCGGGTGAGCTTCCGCCGCGCTCGCTCCACAGGCTCCGGACGTGCACGACGTACTGCTGCCCGCCCCGCCGCCGCGTTCGGTACTCGCACCGGCCGCGCCGCCAAGGTGCGCTCAGGTCCTCGTCGGGGAGCACCGAGGCGAGCTCGGAGGTGATCGTCTCCCGCAACTGGGTGAGGTGCGCGACGCTCGCGTCGGTCCAGGCGTTCTCGGCCGCGAGGTAGTCGGTGAGCTCGGGATCGTCCACGCGGCGCATCCAGGCGTAGGCGTCGCCCACCTCCTCCTCGTGGAGACGGCGGGTGCTCGGACGACGGGGAGCGTTGGGCGGACGATGAGATGTGGGCACGGCCGTTACCGTAGTTTGCGGACGCGGACCTGCCTGTGGACGCCTGGCTCCTCGGGCGGTATCGCGGGCTTCGCCCATTGCGCAGAGTGAGGTCGCCGGTGAACCAGTACGACGTCGTCGTGGTCGGCGGCGGGCACAACGGTCTTGTGGCCGCGGCCTACCTCGCGCGCGCCGGGCTGCGCACCGTCGTCTGCGAGGTCCGCCCGGTCGTCGGCGGAGCCGCCGTGACCGAGACGCCATTCGGACCGGACTACAAGGTCACCTCGCTGTCCTACGTGGTGAGCCTGCTGCCGTCCTCGTTGGTGCGTGACCTGTCGCTGGACCGGCACGGCTACCACGTCTTCCCCCAGGGTCCCTACTTCGCGCCGCACACCGACGGCCGCTACCTGTCCCTGCCCGACGACCGAGCCGCCCGTCGCGACCAGATCGCGAAGTTCTCCGACAAGGACGCCGCTTCGATCGACCGTTTTGACGCCTGGCTCGACGACCTGGCCGCGCTGCTTGCACCCCTGCTGACCGTCATCCCGCCGAAGATCGGGTCCCGCCGGCCGGCCGACGTCGCTGCGCAGCTCGGGCTCCTGCGCCGGGTCCGGGGCATCGACGCCCGCCGGGCGGTCGAGGTCACCCGGCTGTTCACGATGTCGATCGCGGACCTCCTCGATGAGTATTTCGAGTCCGACGCGATGAAGGCAGTGCTGTCGGTGAGCGGGGTGATCGGCACCTGGGCCGGCCCGCGGTCGGCCGGGACGGCGTACGTGATGGCCCACCACCACATCGGCGACATCGGTGACGGCGGCAACAACGACGGCGGTGCCCCCACGGGCAAGTGGGGCTTCCCCCGCGGGGGCATGGGCGGGGTGACCCAGGCGATGGCGTCCGCGGCGCGGTCCTTCGGCGTGGAAATTCGTACGTCGGCGCCGGTGCAGGAGATCAGCACCCGAGGTGGTGCGGTCACCGGAGTGGTGCTGGAGAGTGGAGAGGAGCTCTACGCCCCCACCGTGGTCACGACCGCACACCCGGCCATCTCGTTCCTGAAGCTGGTGGATCGGTCGGCCCTGCCGCCGGACTTCGTCGCCGACATCGAACGCTGGAAGTCGCGCAGCGGGGTGGTGAAGGTGAACCTCGCGGTCGACCGGCTTCCGGAGTTCACGTCGCGGCCGGGCTTCGACCCCGACGTGCACGGCGGCACGATCGTGCTCGCGGAGTCCCTTGATGACCTGGAGGGTGGCTTCCAGGACGCGGTGGGCGGCCGGGCCTCGGCGCGGCCGTTCGCCGACATCGCGATCCCCTCGGTCTTTGACGACTCGCTGGCGCCGCCCGGTCACCACGTCGTGTCCATGTTCACCCAGTGGGTCCCGCACGAGTGGTCGCAGACCCCGCACGTCGCCGAGATGGAGACCCACGCCGACGCGGTCGTCGCCCGGGTCGAGGAGGTCGCTCCCGGATTCACCAGCTCGGTGCTGCACCGGCAGGTCATCGGCCCGCACGAGATGGAGACGGAGTACGGCCTGGTGGGAGGCAACATCTTCCACGGCGAGCTCTCGGCGTCCCAGCTCTTCCACGCCCGACCCGCGGCGGGCTACGCCGACCTGCGTACTCCGGTGCGCGGGCTCTACCAGGCCGGGTCGGGAACCCACGGTGGCGGCGGGGTCACCGGGATCCCCGGCCGCAACGCGGTCAAGCAGGTGCTCGGGGACCTTCGCCGGGAGCGGCTGCTGCCGCGGTTCGGGCGGCGGCGGACGTGACGGCCTCGCCCCCCGCACCGCTCTCACCAGAGGCGTTGCGCCCCGCGCTGCTGCCGTTCGGGGAGGGGACGATGCTCCCCTCGCAGGCCTACACATCGGCGGAGGTGCTGGCCTGGGAGCGGCGCCACTTCTTCGCCGGGACATGGACCTGCCTGGGCCGCCGCGACGCGCTGGCGCCGCTGGGATCGACCCAGGTGGCGACGACGGTGGGCGACATCGGCGTCCTCCTCTCGGTAGCCGGTGCAGGCCCGGTCGAGGCGTTCGCCAACACGTGCCGGCACCGCGGGCACGAGCTGTTGGGCGCCGGGGAGACATCGACCAAGCAGGCGGTCGTCTGCCCGTACCACGCGTGGAGCTACGACCTTTCAGGCCGGCTGATCACGGCGCCCGGGTTCCGCGAGGTGGCGTCATTCGACCCTGAGACGCACGGGCTGGTGCCGCTGCCGGTGCAGGAGTGGCACGGCTGGGTGTTCGTCAACGCGATGGGCACGGCGCCGGCTTTCGCCGAGCACGTAGGGGCTCTGGAGGACCTGGTGGCGCCGTACGAGCCGGAGACGCTGGTCCTCGGTGCGACGCACCAGTACGTCGTGGCGGCGAACTGGAAGGTGGTTACCGAGAACTACCACGAGTGCTACCACTGCCCGCTGATTCATCCCGAGCTGTGCCAGGTGAGCCCGCCGACCAGCGGGTCCAACTTCGACCTGCCCGGGATGTGGGTCGGAGGGTCGATGGACCTGCGCGACGAGGCCGAGACGATGTCGTTGGACGGCCGCAGTCCCGGCCGGCCGTTGCTGGGCGTCGACCCTCGGGTGGTGCTCTACCTCGGGCTGTTCCCCAACCTGCTCCTGTCGCTGCACCCGGACTACGTGATGGCGCACCGGATGACGCCGCTCGCGCCCGACCGGACGCAGGTGGAGTGTGCGTGGTACTTCCCTCCGGTAGCCGATGGGGCGAGCATCGACCCGTCGTACGCCGTGGAGTTCTGGGACACCACCAACCGGCAGGACTGGGGCGCGTGCGAGTCGGTGCAGCGCGGTCTCTCGTCGCCGCACTTCCGGCCGGGACCGCTGGCGCCCAACGAGGACGCGGTGCACCAGTTCGTCACGATGGTGGCGCGCGGTTACGAAGGTCGGGGGTAGCAGACCCCCGACATGACGCCGCGGGACGGCCGCTACGAGCCAGGGGCTCGGTACTGGACTTGCTCGGCCATGCGCAGGGCATCCATCGTTTCGTCGACGGTCAGCAGGACAGTCGTCTGCAACGAGCTCAGCGCACCGCCGCTACCGATCGCCAGCGCAACCGCGGCCATGGAGACATTGTCGGGGGCCTCCCAGAGGGTGTAGCCGTCATGCGTGCCGAAGGCGTACCAGAACCCATGCAGCTGCTTAGCGCGCAGCTGACCTCGGCGGCCCCGGCCTGCGTCTGCGCCTCGCTCGCGCTGGTGGCTTCGAGGACCACCCCGCCGGGTTGCCGCCGTCGAGCAGTGCCGGCTCCGACGGGGGCTCGGTACGGGCGCTCCCTGGCGCATGCACCGAGATTCGGGGCTTGCCGTGGCC
>JAJAZD010000332.1 GCA_026785945.1 Pseudonocardia sp.
CCCCCCCCCCCCCCCCCCCCCCCCCCCCCCCCCCCCCCCCCCCCCCCCCCCCCCCCCCCCCGGGGGGGGGCGGGGGCGCCCCCCCCCCCCCCCCCCCCCCCCCCCCCCCCCCCCCCCCCCCCCCCGCCACCGTCCGCGGGGTCGGCTACCGCCGCGGACCCTTGCCGTCCTTGCCGACCTGGAAGATGTAGAGCCCGAAGTCACGGTCGCTGGCCAGCACGTACTGCTGGTTGCCCTGCTTCCAGACCTCGACACCCCAGAAGTTGTTGCCGCCCTCGTCGATGAAGGACCCGACCTCGTTGATGCCCTGGTCGCCGTACTCCACGACCCGGAACCCGGCCGCGTAGTAGGACAGGTACGCCACACCCTTGTTGTCGGGATCCATGGCGACCTCGTGCACCGACAGGTCACCGAACCCGTCGGCGAACCGGGCGTCCTGCGACTCCGGGACCGCGTAGGTGTCGATCTGGCTGATCGAACCCTCCCGACCGGCCCGCTTCGGGATGTCGGTCTTGAACAGCCGGACGTAGCCCCAGCCGTCGAACGTGGCTTGGATCGTGGTCGCCTGGCTCGCCGCCGGCACCGCGGGGGCCGCGGTGGTGCAGGCGTTCTCGGCGGTCACCCCAGGGAGCCCGAGGAGCTGCAGCCCGGTGGTGCGGGAGACGAACAGGAACGGGATGTCACCCGCGGCCGCCATGTTGATCAGCGTGGCGCAGGCCTCGACAGCCGAGTTGAAGACCAGGCCGGAGGTGAAGCCCGCGGCCCTGACGTTGTCGAGCTTCACCTGGAAGGAGCACACACCCCGCTCGACCAGGGCCGTGCCGGTGCCGCTCGGGAGCGCGCCGCACGCCTGGCCGACGAACGTCGTCGGGCCGGTCACGGTGGTGGCGGCGTCGATCGGTGGGGTGTCTGCTGCCTGGGCCGCGGCGTACGCGGTGCCGGAGTAGGGCCCGTCGTCGATCGTCGCGGAGACCCGGAACGGGTTGAAGTCCTCGTCGGTTCCGATCATGAACTTGTTGTTGGGAGAGAGCTCGGACTGGTGGGCGTTGCCCTCGGGCGAGATCTCGCGCCCGCGCGCCGCCTGCTCCTCGTCGAGCGCGGCGTAGTCGCTCTCGGCGATCAGCTTGACGTTCACCGGGTCCGTGACGTCGAGCAGCACGTAACCGCCGTCCCAATAGTTCACGTTCATCACGTACAGCCGGCCGACCTTCCGCACGTCCATGTCGTGGCTGAAGATCTGGGTGAGCGTGTCCGGGGTCTCCTGGTCCACGCCGAACAGGGTCACGAGGTCGAGCGTGTCGTTGATCAGCACCGGCGCGCGCGGGTCGGTGATGTCGAGGATGTCGATGTCGGTGGACTCCTCGTTGTCCACCAGTGCGACGTAGGTCTTGCCGGTGGTGTCGTCGGTCCAGACGCGCATCGAGTGCACGGTGTTGGGCGCCGGGTCCACGCCGCCCGGGGCGTCGGGGTTGGTCGTGTCACCGACGTGCAGGGCGAGTGGCTTCGGGGCTCGCGGGTCGCTCACGTCCCACAAGGAGATCCCGCCGGACGTCGCCGGGGGTGGGACCTGGGCCGCGCAGGACTCGTTCTGATGCACGAGCAGATCACCGGTGAACGCCGCGTTCTTCAGCGGCACGACCTGGAGGCCCTCGCCGGCGTAGGAACCCGCGCTGGTCGGGATGAACGCCTCGACCACCTCGGCGGGCTTCGCCGGGTCGGTGATGTCCATGACGTGGACGCCACCCCGCTCGCACACCGGCTCGCGGAAGGCGTTCAGATACGCGTAGTTGCCGTACGCCGTGACGTCGGCGACCCGACCCGTGATGCCGGCCTCGTTGACGACCGGGGCCTTACCGACGAGCCGCACGGCGCCGGTCTGTTGCGCGGGCAGATGCCCCTCGTCGCCTTCGTGCTGCTTCTCGGTCGCCACCCCCTCACCCGGGAACAGCTCCTGCGAGCCCCGCGCCCCGTCGCCGTGGTCGGGGTGGGCCACCGCCACACCCGCCAAGGCGGTGGTCATTGCCATCGCTACCGCCGCTCCGGTGACACCGGCACGACGAAGCCAAACTCGTGATGAACGCACAGATCCTCCCCTTTCGAACGGGTCTCGCTCGACGAGGAGTAGTGAGCCACACACCGTGCGAGGTTCCCAAGAGCAGAACGCTGATCTGTTCGAGTGAAACTACCGTCAAGTAGCGTTGGTTCCGCCAAATGTAGTAGCGCACCGCCCTCGGCCGCTCGCCCCTTCCCCGGCCGCCTGTGCGGACTCCGGTACGGGAGCATCTGCCCGTGAGGTCTCCTGAGCGGCGCCCGTGGCGCATCCGCGGACCGGCGCGCACCGAAGCAGGCTCCGGGCACGGGCACGGGCACGGGCACGGGCACGGGCACGGGCACGGGCCGGCGGCCCCGGCTGACCGCGGGGTTCGCCTGGTCATCGCCGCGCTACTCATGCCGGCCGTTCTGGCCACCCTGGTCGGCGTGCTGGTGCTGTATCCCTTCGCCGACCGGTCCACTGCGCCGGGCACGGCGGACCCGTCTACCCGGATCTCGGCGCACGTCACCGCGAGGCTCCAGGCCGACTGCGTCCAGGGCCAGGGCGACGGCGGTTGCGTCGCGCTCGCCGTCCTGACGTCCGACGGTCCCCTCCCCGGGCAGAGCATCGTCATCCCGGCCTCGGTTCTGCGGGGTGTCGAGGCGTACGACGTAGGGGACGACGTCGTCCTGCTCCGGTTCGGCGACGACCCCGGTGATCTCGAGTCGTACCGGATCGTCGACTTCCAGCGGGACACACCCCTACAGGTGCTCGCCGGGTTGTTCGTGGTGGCAGTGGTGGCACTCGGGCGCCGGCGCGGACTCGCGGCGCTGGCCGGGCTCGGACTGACCGGGGTGGTGCTGTTGATGTTCGTTTTCCCGGCGATCCTGGCGGGCCGGGACCCGCTCACGGTCGCGATCGTCGGCTCGTCCGCGATCATGTTCGGCGTCCTCTACCTCACCCACGGCGCGTCCGCGCGAACGTCCATCGCCGTGCTCGGTACGCTCCTGAGCCTGCTGCTGATCGGCCTGCTCGGCGCCGCGTTCGCCGCGGCGGCGGAGCTGACCGGCGCCGACGAGACCACGGCGAGCCTGTCCACCGCGGTCGGTGCCGACGTGGACGGCCGTGGGTTGATCCTGGCCGGCCTCGTGATCGGCGCGCTCGGCGCGCTCGACGACGTCACGGTGACCCAGACCAGCGCGGTGTGGGAGCTGCGACGTGCCGACCCCCGGCTGAGCCCCACGGCGCTGTTCGGCGCCGCCATGCGGATCGGTCGCGACCACGTCGCGGCGGCGGTGAACACGCTCGTGCTCGCCTACGCCGGTGCGACGCTGCCGCTGCTGTTGTTGTTCGCCGTGGCCGACCGTGGGCTCGGCGACACCCTGACCACACAGGTGATCGCCACGGAGGTGATCCGCACCTTGGTCGGCAGCATCGGGCTGGTCGTGTCGGTTCCGCTCACCACAGCCCTGGCGGTCGCCGTCGTCCACCGGCCCGACGCCTCACCCGATCGATGACAATGGTTATCATCTGCATGTCCGTACGATGATCATCATGGGAGGTCGGATGCGTATCGCGTTCGTCGGCAAGGGCGGCAGCGGGAAGACCACAGCGGCGGCGGTGTTCAGCCGCTACCTCGCCGAACTGGGTCGTCCGGTCCTCGCGATCGACGCGGACATCAACCAGCACCTGGGCCAGGCCCTCGGCCACGGCGGCGCGCCGCCCCGAGCGCTCGGCACCGACCTGGGCTGGTTGAAGGACCACCTGCGCGGCACCAACCCGCGGATCTCCTCAGCCGAGGCCATGATCAAGACCACGCCGCCGGGCTGGGGATCGCGGATGGTCGGCCTCGCCCCCGACGGTGAACTGCTGGCGCGCTACTCGGGGGTGGCGGGCGGGGTGCGGTACCTCGTCACCGGCGAGTTCGACGAGGCCGACATCGGTGTCTCCTGCTACCACTCCAAGACCGGGGCGGTGGAGTTGTACCTCAACCATCTCCTCGACGGCCCCGGCGAGTACGTCGTGGTCGACATGACCGCGGGCGCCGACGCGTTCGCCTCAGGGCTGTTCACCCGGTTCGACCTGACGGTCCTGGTCAGCGAGCCGACCCGGCGCGGTGTCGGGGTCTACCGGCAGTACGCCGAACACGCCCCCGGCCACGACGTGGCCCTGCGCGTGCTCGGCAACAAGGTCGCCGACACCGAAGACGTCGACTACCTGCGCGACCGGGTCGGCGACGCCCTGATCGGCTGGCTCGAGCGCTCGGCCTGGGTCCGCGCGGCCGAGCGCGGCGACGTCGCTCCGATCACCACCCTGGAACCCGCGAACATCACCGCACTCCGCGCCGTCCTCACCACCCTCGACGAACAGCAACGGGACTGGGCGGCCTACCACGGCAGCACCGTCGCATTCCACCTGCGCAACGCCGTCGCCTGGGGCAACCAGGCCGTCGGCACCGACCTCGCCGCACAGGTCGACCCCCACTTCATGCCCGGCCCCGGCGCCGACCGCGCCATGAGCGCCTGACCGGGACCCGGACCTGCTCGAATCCCGCCGCCGAATCCCGCCCTCACCCAGGAGGACCCCATGTCACTCGATGTCCCCACCCACGTACTCACCGCCGCCGAACGCCACGAAATGGACCAGGCCCAGTTCGTCGCCGTCGTGCGCGACTCGCTGCCCTACGCCTGGGCGGTGGTCACCGCCG
>JAJAZD010000333.1 GCA_026785945.1 Pseudonocardia sp.
CCCCGGGCGCGCAGGCCCCGCGGCAGCAGCGCGAGCAGCGCCACGACCGCCACCACCGCCACGGGCCACAACGCCACGCCACCGGCCTGGTCCGCGCTGCCCGTCGTGGCCGACGGCTCCACCACCTCGGGAGTGGCCGGTGCCGCCGACGGCTGTGGTGTGAGCGCTGCGCCGGCGCCGCGCTCGTCCTCGATCACCGAGCCTCCGGACGGCGTGGCCTCACCCCGGGCGTCCACGATGTACGGCGGGGTGATGGCGCGGCCGTCGGTCAGCGGGGTCGGGTCGAAGGTCGTCCATCCGACGCCGGGGAACCAGGCCTCCACCCACGCGTGGGCGTCGGATGTCGAGATCGACCGGTAGTCCCCGGTGTCCGTGCCGCCGGTGAACCCGACCGCGACGCGGGCCGGCACACCGACGGTGCGCAACATCACCGCCATGGCCGACGCGTACTGCTCGCAGTAGCCGGTGCGGCCCACCGTCAGGAACTCGACCAGCGCGTCGTCACCGGCACCGGGTGCGGTCTGCAGGGAGTAGGCGAACGGGCTGTCGGATCCGGTGAAGAAGTCCTGCAGGGCGACGGCCCGGTCGAAGGCATTGTCACGGTCGGCCACCACACCGGCGGTGAGCTCGCTGACCCGGGGGTCGACGCCGTCGACGGCGAGGTACGCCGCAGGCGCCCCTTCCGGGCCGTCGGCCTCGCGCAGCTGCTGGACGCTCGGCGCGGTGATCAACGCTCGCTGCCGCCAGTCGTCCTCCTCACGAGGGCGGGTGGAGTAGGCCGTGCCGCTGTTCGAGTCGTATGCCCACTCGGTGGTCACGTCGGACACGTCGAGGGGCACCCCGTAGAGGGGCAGCCAGTAGTCACGGAAGGAGACGTTCTCGATCCGGACGTCGACGACCTCACCGGGGACTGTCGAACCGGGCTCGAGCGGTCCGGGTAGCGGCGACCCCGGATCCGGCCTACTGGCCTGCCACCCCTCCGCCGGAACGTAGGTACTCAGGGTCAGCGCCCGGAGGTAGGTGGCCCGCGGCAGATCGCGGACGCGGAACAGCTCCTCGGAGGCGCTCTGGTCGAGCTGGCCCCGCAGCGAGGTGAAGGGGTTCAGCCCGATCGAGCCACCCCCGCCGCCCGCACCCGCCCCGCCGTCGAACCGCCCGGACGTGCCGACGAAGCCCGTGACGGCCCCGAACCCGAGCGCCACCACCACCGCTGCACCGACGACCGCCGCTGCGGCCGGCCACTGCCTGCGGACCCCGTCGCGGGTGATGAGCAGCAGCCCGAACCCGGCGGCGGCTGCGACCAGGGCCCACCACGGCAGCAGGTCGTCGGCCAATGCGGCGGGCACCGCGAACACCGCCAGCAGCGGGATGCCGGCCGCGGCCGGGGCCCGGGCGCCGACCGCGGCCAGATGCACGGACACGGTGAGCAACCCGAACGCCGCCGTGATGAGGAAGAGGATCTCCGGGGTCGCGGGCACCGGAGCGATGCCCACGTCGATCTGTTCGCCCGCCCCCGCGACGAGGACGCCGAACTGCCCGAACGTCGCGGGTCCGGGTAGCAGGCCGAGGATCGCGTCGTCGGTGAACAGCGCGGTCAGGACCAGCAGTACCGCGACCGACTGGCCGGCGGCGGCCACCGCCGGCCCCGCGCGATACAGCAGCAGCCCCGTGCCGACGACAGCCGCGACCACGAGGACGGCGTCGCCGAACCAGCTACCGCCCTGGACGGTCGTGGAGACCGGCGCGCCCGCGAGGAGCACCGTCGTTCCGGCGCCGACGGCGGCGATCCACGGCACCTTCCGGCGCGGGAGGCCGGCCGGCTCCGTCGGGTCCGGGGCGGTCACCGCGCGGGCCCGGACAGGGGCGCTCACGGGGTACCCGCCCGCACGCCCCCGGTCGCCGCGCCCGAGGTCAGTTCGTCCCAGACCCGGTCGGGTGTCGAGGTGGCCCGGGCGACGGCCACGCGCCACCCGGCGCGGCGCAGCGTGGCGGCAGTGCTGTCGGCAGTGCTGTCGGCAGTGCTGGCGGCGCTGTCGGACAGGTCGTGCGCAGGCTTTCCGGCGACAGCACGCCGCTGTGAGCCGGGCCCATCGCCCGGGTCCCAGGTGGCGACGTCGAGGAGTACGGCGTGCCCTCCGGTGGGTCGGCGGGCGAGGATGCCCTCGATCTGGCCGGGGCCCAGGGCGCCGAGCACCGCCAGCACGTCCGTCCCGCGGCGCAGTTCCGGCCCGGTGAGGTCGGTCCGCGCAGAGGGACGCAGGGCGGCGAGGGTGTCGAGCAGCGGGTCGATGCCCGGGGCTGTGGACTGTCCGGTGAGCACGGAGCCCTCCTCGGTGACGAGCACGACGGGTTCGCCGCGGGCGATCAGGTGGGCGCAGATGCTGGCCGTCAGGCTGACGGCGAACTCCAGGCTGCTGCGCGCGCCGCGGCCGCGGTGCGCGCTGTCGCGGCGGTCCAGGAGCACGGTGATGCCACTGCGCCAGGGCCGCTCCTCGAGCCGGACCATCAGGTCGTCGTGCCGGGCCGAGCTGCGCCAGTGCACCCGGCGCAGCTCGTCCCCCTGGCGGTACGGCCGGACCAGGACGTCCGACGCGCCCTGGCCCTGATGTGCCCGTGCCGGACCGGGCGTGCCGTCGCCGTTCCCGAGCGCCGGGGGGAGCCCGCGCAGGGGCACGACCCGCGGCAGCACGAGCAGGAGGTCGGCACCGCCCATCTCCTGGTCGAACTCGACGAGCCCGAGGGGGTCGGTGGCCGTGGCGACCACCGGCCCGATGCGATGCGTGCCGCGGAGTCCCGGGCGCAGGCCGTAGGTGAGCGCGGTTCCCGCCCGGCGGGACGACCGGACGAGGAACCGCGGTGGTGCTGCTGCCTGCGGGCCGGCTGCGTCGGGCACCGTGTCGTGCAGCCGCATGGCACCGAGCAGTTCACCGCCGTGCAGGTGCAACCCGACGGTGACCTGGCCGTCCACGCTCACGCGCCCCGGATCGAGGTGGCGGTCGACCCGCGCCGTCCGCCGGGTGCGCGCGGCGAGGAGCAGGGCCAGCAGGGGGAGCATGGCCGCGAACACCCCGACGCGCACCAGGTCGCGCTCGTCGAGCACCACCGCACTCACCGCGGTCGCACCGCCACCGGCCAGGAGGCAGCGGCCGCGGGTCGTGAGGCCGGCGAACCGGCCGGCTCGCTCACCCATGGCGCGCACCCCGTGCGGGCCCGGCGCGCGCGGTGGTGGCGCCCACGGCTCAGGTGCCCGGTCGGACGGGGGCCGGCACCGCGTGGCGCGCCAGCAACCCGCGGACCAGGTCCGGAGCAGATCGGCGTGAGGTCAGTGCGTCGGGGCCGAGCAGCAGCCGGTGCGCGAGGACGGGGACGGCGACGGCCTGCACGTCGTCGGGGACGACGAAGCCGCGCCCGGCCAGCGCGGCGTGCGCGCGGGCGGCCCGCACCAGCTGGAGTGTGGCCCGCGGCGAGGCGCCGAGGCGCAGCTCCGGGAGCCGGCGCGTGGCGCCCACGAGCTCCACGCAGTACTGCCGCACCTCCGGCCCGACGTGCACCCGCCGGATCGCCTCGACCACGGCGTGCACCCGCCGCGCGTCGGCGACGGGCCGCAGCGTGTCCAGCGGATCGGACGCCGCGTGCTCGTCGACCATCGCCAGCTCGGCCCCCACGTCGGGATAGCCGACGCTCACCCGCGCCGTGAACCGGTCGCGCTGCGCCTCGGGGAGCGGGTAGGTGCCGTCCATCTCGATCGGGTTCTGCGTGGCCACGACCATGAACGGGCTGGCCAGCGCGTACGTGGCACCGTCGACGGTGACCTGGTGCTCGGCCATGCACTCCAGCAGCGCCGACTGGGTCTTGGGGGAGGCGCGGTTGATCTCGTCGGCGATGACGATGTTGGCGAAGACCGGACCGGGCCGGAACTCGAACTCCGACGTCTGCCGGTTGAAGATCGACATTCCGGTGATGTCGCCGGGCAGGAGGTCGGGGGTGAACTGCACGCGGCTCACCGAGCAGTCGATCGACCGGGCCAGAGCCTTCGCGAGCGTCGTCTTGCCGACACCGGGGACGTCCTCCACGAGCAGGTGGCCCCCCGACAGCAGGGTGACCAGCGCAACCCGCACCACGTCCTGCTTGCCGATGATGACGCGCTGGACGTTGGTCGCGATACGACCCGCCATCTCCGCCACCTCGGCCAGCCCGACTGCGTCACCGTCCACCCCGGGGCGGCTGCTCGTCGCGGTCACCCGACCTCCTCGCGGTACTCGATGCGGCCCGGTCCCGTGCCAGACTCCGGCACAGTCTGTCAAACCAGGGCGAAGCGTTCCGTCCGGTCGTCGGGACGGGGAGCACGCGACCACCCTGCTCCCACTCTGCCCCACGGACGCCGCAGCGGTCCTCCACCCGGCCCCCTGAGGGCCCCGGTTCACCGCACCCGCAGCCGCGTTGTCGCCGCCCTGACCCCGCACACCGGAGTGGGTGACGTACCGCGAGCGGGTGGAGCCCGATCGTCCCCCACTTCGCTTCACCCCCTCTGAGCTGCGAGTTTCTTCAGAAATGGCGATGTGCGGCCGGTTTCTTCCGGTTGACGGTGGTGCGAAGTGGGGTATCGTGGCGATTGCTGGGGCACAACGGGCCGTAGGTGGAGGTGGGGCCGGTGTTTCTCGGTACCTACACCCCGAAACTGGACGACAAAGGGCGGCTCACGCTGCCCGCGAAGTTCCGCGACGAGCTCCGAGGCGGCCTGATGATCACGAAGGGTCAGGACCACTGCCTGTACGTGTTCACCCGTGACACCTTCACCGAACTCGCACACAAGGTGGCGTCCGCGCCGCTGACGAGCGAGACGGCGCGGGTCTTCCAGCGCAACCTCTTCTCCGGCACCGACGAACAGAACCCCGACGCCCAGGGTCGGATCGCGATCACCCCTGAGCTGCGGCGCTACGCAGGGCTCACCAAGGAGTGCGTGGTCATCGGCGCGTTCACGCGCGCCGAGATCTGGGACGCGCAGGCCTGGCAGCGATATCAGGACACGCACGAGGACTCCTACGCCCAGGCGCAGGAGGAGGTACTACCCGGACTGATCTGACCGGTTCACGCCGGGCAGGGATGCGTGCGGGTGAGGGATGGACCCGGGGGTGCTCCCACCCGGATGCCGCGTCGTCTTCCGGCGCGACGGCCCTGGCGCACCTTCCCCGGTGCCAGGTCCGTCGCGGCGGGAGGGTCGGCGCGGCATCCGTGTGGGGGTGCCCCCACCTCGGCCCGGCTGGGAGCCCGGGCCGGGCAGGTCGGCGACACGGGGCAGGGAGGTGGGCGATGGAGCGGTATCCGAGTCCTCCTTCCGGGGAGGGTGACGGGAGCGGGTCGGCTGGGGCCAGGCACGTTCCCGTGGCCCTGTCCCGCGTCGTCGAGTTGCTGGCTCCCGCGCTCGCCGACCGCCCCGCCGTCGTGGTGGACGCGACGCTGGGGCTGGGCGGGCACGCCGCGGCCCTGCTCGCCGCGCACCCGCAGCTCACCCTCGTCGGGCTCGACCGCGACCGCGACGCCCTCGCGGTCGCGACCCGCAGGCTTGCCGCCTACGCCGGGCGCACACATCTGGTGCATGCCGTCCACGACCGGCTGACCGACGTACTCGGCGAGCTGGGAATGCCGCGTGTCGACGGTGTCCTCTTCGATCTGGGCGTCTCCTCCCTGCAGCTCGACGCCGACGAACGCGGCTTCTCCTACTCGCGCGACTCGGACCTCGACATGCGGATGGACCCGACCACCGGACCCACCGCCGCCGAGGTGCTCAACACCTATCCGGTGCCGGCGCTGGCCCGCGTCCTGCGCGAGTACGGCGAGGAGCGCTTCGCCGGACGGATCGCCTCCGCGGTGGGCCGTCGGCGGGAGAAGGCGCCGTTCCGGCGCAGCGCCGAGCTCGTCGAGCTGCTCTACGAGGCTGTGCCCGCGGCGTCCCGGCGGACCGGTGGGCATCCCGCCAAGAGGACGTTCCAGGCGTTGCGCATCGAGGTCAACGGCGAGCTGGACGCGTTGACGGCCGCGATCCCCGATGCCCTGGACGCGCTGGCGGTCGGTGGTCGGATCGTCGTGCTCGCCTACCACTCGCTGGAGGACCGGATCGTGAAGCGCGAACTGGTGGCGCGGTCGACGTCGACGAGCCCCGTGGACCTGCCCGTCGAGCTGCCGGGCCACGGCCCCGAGCTGCTGCTCCTCGTCCGCGGGTCGGAACAGGCGGGCGAGGACGAGATCGGCGACAACCGACGGGCGGCCTCGGTCCGCCTTCGCGCGGCCGAACGCATCCGGGACAGGGGGCCGCAGCGATGAGGCGGCGCGCACACGACTCCGCGGGCGGTCGACGGACGCGGCCCCCGCCCATCGTGTGGCCGGACCCGCCCGGAAGCGGTGAGGGAGAACGCAGGGAGAGAGAACGCAGGGAGAGGGAACGATGAGCGCACCGGTCACCGAACGGACGAGAGGGACGCGCGGGGGAACCCGCACGGCCACCCGCCCCGCCACGATCCCGGCCCAGCGGGCGGTCCCGGCGGCGCCGTCCCATCCGGTCGAGGCTCCGCGCGACGCGGCCCGCAAGGCCTACGCGCGCCGCGACGACCGCCTGCGGCGCCTCGCGGGAGGCCGGTCGTCACGCCCCGCCGGTCCCGCCGGGCGCGCTCAGTTCGTACTGCTGGTGATGGTGCTGCTGGTCGTCGGGCTGGTGGCCACGCTGTGGCTGTCGACGGCCGCGGCCACGGACTCGTACCGGCTGCAGGACGCCCGGACCGCGGCGCGCGACCTCAGCGAGCGGAGCGAGCGACTGCACCGCGAGGTCGCCGCCATGGGTTCGGCCCCGGAGCTGGCGCGCCGCGCCGCGGAGCTCGGCATGGTCCCGGTGCAGGATCCCGCACGGCTGGTGGTGGCGGCCGACGGCTCCGTCACGGTCGTCGGCGAGCCCGAGGCCGCGACGGCGCCCGCACCGGTCCTCCCTCCGGCCCCTCCCGAACCGGCCCCGGGACCTGCCGCTTCCGGCCAGCAGCCGGGTGTGACCCCGGACGGGCAGGCTCCCGCGGCGCAGCCGGGAGCGCCCGCGGAGGGCCGGCCCGCCGACGGTGACGCCGTTCAGGGTGACGCCGTTCAGGGGCCGACGAGCACGGGTACGGACTGATGCCCGCGGCCCCGCCCCGGCCACGGGCCGCCGGGCCGCCTCGGGCACGGGCAGCCGGGTCGGCCCGCGCCTCGTCGCCGCGCCGCTCGGCCATCCGGCGCTCCGCGCCCGCCCGGGCGAACCGGCACGGGCGCCGGTTCATGATCGGTCGGATCGTGCTGGTGGTCGCGCTGGCGGTGGCCACCCTGAGGCTCGTCATCATCCAGACGGTCCAGGCCGAGGCGCTCTCCGAGGCCGCCACGCGCCAGACGACGACGAGGATCAACCTGCCCGCCGAACGGGGCGCGATCCTCGATCGGGCCGGCACGCCGCTGGCGTTCAGCGTGGAGGCCCGCGCCCTGGTGGCCAACCCGCGCGAGATCGCCCTGAAGAAGGGGGACGCCGCGCCCGCCTACGTCGCGGACATGGCCGCGGCCGTCGCCGAGGCCACCGGACTGGACCCGGCGACGCTGCTGGGCCTGCTGACCGCCGACAGGACCTATGTCGTCCTGGCGAAGGTCGTCGACCCGGAGACCGCGCGCCGGCTGCGCGAGCGCTTCCCCGACATCGCCGAGGAGTACCGGGAGGACCGGCAGTACCCGGCCGGCCCGCTCGCGGCGAACGTCGTCGGCGCGGCGAGCTGGGACGCCGAGACCGAGCGGCTGGCCGGCCGCGTCGGGCTCGAGAGCTCCATGGACAACATGCTGGCGGGGTCCAGCGGTCTGCGCGTGGTCGACACCGCGCGGGAGAGCAACGCCGTGATCCCGGGCAGCCTGCGCTTCGAGCGTCCGGCCGTGCCGGGAGCCACCACGGAGCTCACCCTCGACTCCGACCTGCAGTACACCGTGCAGCAGGCTCTGAACGACACCGTCACGAGAAGCGGGGCGAAGGCCGACTCCTCGGTGGTGGTGCTCGACGCGGCGACCTCCGAGGTGCTCGCCCTGGCCACCGGTCAGGCGTTCGACCCGCGCGACCCCAGCGCCGCCACGATGGAGCAGATGGGCAACCCGGCCGTGTCGAGCCCGTTCGAGCCGGGCTCGGTCAACAAGGTCGTGACGATGGCCGCGGCCCTGGAGTACGGCCTCGCCGAACCCGAGGACGTGCTGTCGGTGCCGGGCAGCATCAAGATCGCCGACCGCACGGTGAGCGACGCGTGGAGCCACGGTGTCGAGCGCTACACGCTCACCGGCGTGCTCGCGAAGTCGTCGAACGTCGGCACGCTCATGACCGCGCAGAAGGTGGGGGAGGAGCGCTTCGCCGAGATGCTCGCGAGGTTCGGGGTCGGAGCGAGGACCGAGGTCGGGCTGCCCGGGGAGAGCGCGGGCCGGGTGCCGCCGCGAGAGACGTGGTCGGGATCCACGTTCGGCAACCTGCCGATCGGTCAGGGTCTCTCGATGACGGTGTTGCAGATGGCCGGGATGTACCAGGCCGTGGCGAACGACGGGGTCCGGATTCCTCCGCGCATCGTCGCCTCCACCACCGGACCTGACGGCATCCTGGTGCCCACACCGCGTCCGGCCGGCGTCCAGGTGGTGTCCTCGGAGACGGCCGCGCAGCTGCGCACGATGCTCAGTGCCGTCACACAGGACGCCCGGGGTCAGCGCGGCACCGGCCACGAGGCGGCCGTGCCGGGGTACGACGTGGCGGGCAAGACCGGGACGGCGCAGCAGGTGGACCCCTCCTGCGGCTGCTACGCGTCGTCGACCTACTGGATCACCTTCGCCGGCATGTTCCCGGCGGCTGACCCCCGCTACGTCATCGCGATCATGCTCGACGCCCCGGGCGGCGGCACCAGCGCCGCGCCCCTGTTCCACGACATCGCCAGCTACCTCGCCCAGCGCGAACGCCTCCCCGTGAGCCCAGACCCCGCGCCGGTCCAGACGCTGGTCGCCCGGTAGCGACGCCCGCGGGCCTGGTGCGCGGTCGGGTCGCGATCCGGCGCCGGTAGCCTCTCGCGACATGCCCCCCGCCGGTTCCGCCGACCTCGCCGCCCCACCGCGGCCGCGGTCGACGCGCGCGATCGGACTCGCGGCGGTGGCGTCCGCTCTCAAAGTGGACGCGCCCCCGCCGTCCGCCGGTGCCCCCGCCGTCACCGGCATCACGCTCCGGGCCTCGGACGCCCGCCCGGGTGACCTGTTCTGCGCACTGCCCGGGGCCCGCGCCCACGGCGCCGACTTCGGTGGGGCCGCGGTGGCCGCCGGTGCCGTGGCCGTGCTCACCGACACTGCCGGCGCCACCCGCTCCGCGCCGGCGGGGGTACCTGTGCTGGTCCACCCCCGGCCGCGCGAGGTGCTCGGCCGGGCCGCGGCCCTGATCTACGGCGACCCGACGGCGCGGCTCTCGGTGCTGGGTGTCACGGGCACCAGCGGCAAGACGACCGTGGCGCACCTGGTCGACGCGGGACTGGTCGCCGCGGGCCGCACCACCGGGCTGATCGGCACGGTCGGCACCCGGGTCGACGGCCACCTCCTGCCCAGCGCGTTCACCACGCCCGAGGCGCCCGACCTGCAGGCCCTGTTCGCCGTGATGGCCGAGGCGGGCGTGACCGACGTCGCCATGGAGGTCTCGAGCCACGCGCTCGCGCTCGGGCGGGTCGCCGGAACCCGGTTCGCGGTCGGCGCGTTCACCAACCTGTCGCAGGACCACCTCGACTTCCATCGCGACATGGACGACTACTTCGAGGCCAAGGCCACGTTGTTCCGCGCGGACGACCCGAGCGGCGCCGGGCTCTCCGTCGTCTGCGTCGACGACGAGTGGGGCCGCCGCCTCGCCGCCCGTACCCCGGGCGCGGTGACGGTCGCGAGCGCGGGGGCCGCGGACTGGCGGGCCGCCGACCGCATCGCTCACGCCGACGGCACCCAGACGTTCACGGCACATGCTCCCGACGGCGCACGGGTGCCGGTCCGGCTGCTGCTCCCCGGCGCGTTCAACGTGGCCAACGCCCTCGTGGCGATGGCGTGCCTGGACGCCGTGGGGGTGCCGGCCGGCGTCGCCGCCGAGGGCGTGGCGAACGTCACTGTGCCGGGCCGGATGCAGCGGGTCGAGGCGGGCCAGTCGTTCCTCGCCGTCGTCGACTACGCCCACAAGCCCGCGGCCGTGGCCGCCCTGCTGGACACGCTGCGCGCCCAGGTACCCGGCAGGTTGCTCGTCGTGCTCGGCTGCGGTGGCGACCGCGACCGCGGCAAACGCGCGTTGATGGGCGCGGCCGCGGCGTCCCGGGCGGAGCTGCTGGTGGTCACCGACGACAACCCGCGCACCGAGGACCCCGCCGCGATCCGGTCCGCGGTGCTCGCCGGCACCCGGGCCGGGCGCGGTGAGGTGGTCGAGATCGGTGATCGGCGGGCCGCCATCGTCGCTGCCGTGTCCGCCGCCCGGCCCGGTGACGCCGTCGTGGTCGCAGGCAAGGGTCACGAGACCGGCCAGGAGATCCACGGTGTCAAGCACCCGTTCGACGATGCCGCGGAGCTCGTTGCCGCCCTCGCCGGAACCGGCTCCAGGTGCACGTGATCGGATACTCCCGATGAGTAGGACACGATCATGATCGAGATGCGGCTGGCCGACGTCGCCGCAGTGGTCGGGGGCCGGCTGCACCGGACCGGGGGAGACGAGCGGGTCACCGCGGTCGAGTTCGACTCGCGCGCGATCGCACCCGGCGGTCTTTTCCTGGCGCTGCCCGGTGAGCGGGTCGACGGCCACGACTTCGCGGCAGCGGCGATGGCGGCGGGAGCGGCGGGGGTGCTGGCGGCCCGCGAGGTCGACGCGCCCTCGGTGATCGTCCCTCCCGCGCCGCGCTCGGGCCTGGCGTCCATGGCGGGCACGTACCTCGCCGACTCGGACCCCGACGGCTCAGGGGCCGCGGTGCTCGCCGCGCTCGCACGGCTGGCCGGCCACTCGGTCGCGGCGCTGCCGGATCTCACCGTCGTGGGCGTCACCGGCAGCTCCGGCAAGACCTCCACCAAGGACCTGCTGGCCGCCGTGCTCGACCCGCTCGGCGCGACGGTCGCGCCGCCCGGGTCGCTCAACAACGAGCTCGGGCTGCCCTGGACGGCTCTCCGCGCGGACGCCGGCACCCGGCACCTCGTCCTGGAGTACTCCGCCCGCGGGCCCCGCCACATCGCGACCCTGGCCGCGGCCGTCCCTCCCCGGATCGCCGTCGTCCTCAACGTCGGCAGCGCGCACCTCGGCGAGTTCGGTTCGGTCGGTGCCATCGCCGTGGCGAAGGGTGAGCTGGTCGAGGCCCTCGGCCCCGAGGGCGTCGCGGTCCTCAACGCCGACGACCCCGCGGTGGCGTCGATGGCCACCCGTACGTCGGCGCGCGTCGTGACGTTCGGGCGCAGCCGGACCGCCACGGTGCGCGCGCAGGACGTCACCCTCGACGCCGGACGCGCCCGGTTCACCCTGGTCGGCCCCGCGGGTCGGGCGTCGGTGGCGCTGCGGCTGGTGGGTGAGCACCACGTCGGCAACGCACTCGCCACCGCCGCCGTCGCGTTCGAGCTGGGCGCGACGCCGGACATGGTGGCCGCCGCGCTCGGCAGCGCCGTGCCGGTCTCGCGCTGGCGCATGGAGGTCACCGACCGGTCCGACGGTGTCACGGTGATCAACGACGCGTACAACGCCAACCCCGAGTCGATGCGTGCCGCGCTCGCGGCGCTCGTGGCGCACGGCGGGGGTGCGCGGCGGATCTGGGCGGTGCTCGGCCTGATGGGTGAGCTCGGGGACTCCGCCGCGGACGCGCACGCCGGCGTCGCCTCGGCGGCGCGCGACGGCGCTGTCGACGAGCTGCTCGCCGTCGGCTGCCCGGCCTACGGGGTGCCCCCGGAGGACGGTGCGACGCGCGTGCGCCACGTGGCCGGCGTGGACGGCGCGCTGGCTGTGTTGCGCGCCGAGCTCGGACCCGGTGACGTCGTGCTGGTGAAGGCCTCGCGCGCCGCCGGGTTGGACCGGATCGCGACGGCACTCACGACGGCGCTCCCGGCGGGGACCTCGTGAGAGGCGTCTTCATCGCGGCGGGGGTCGCGATCGCAGTATCGATCATGCTCACCCCGTACCTGATCCGGTTCTTCTCCCGCCAGGGCTTCGGCCAGGAGATCCGCGAGGAGGGCCCGCAGAGCCACCAGGCCAAGCGCGGCACACCCACGATGGGTGGCGTCGCGATCCTGATCGCGATCTGGCTGGGCTACCTGGTCTCGCACGGGGTCACCGGCGAGCCGGTGACCCCGTCGGCGCTGCTCGTGCTGTTCCTGACCACCGCCCTGGGCGGTGTCGGGTTCCTCGACGACTTCATCAAGATCCGCCGCCAACGCAACCTGGGGCTGAGCAAGACATCCAAACTGGTGGGCCAGCTGCTCACCGCGCTGATCTTCGGGATCCTCGCGTTGCGGTTCGGGAACGCCGAGGGACTCACGCCGGCGTCGACGAACCTGTCATTCGTCCGGGACATCACCGTGCTGTCCTTCGGTGTGGTCGGGTTCGTGGTGTTCGGCTACCTGGTGATCGCCGCGTGGTCGAACGCGGTCAACCTCACCGACGGACTCGACGGCCTGGCCGCGGGCGCGTCGGCGATGGTGCTGGCCACGTACACGATCATCGCGTTCTGGCAGTTCCGCAACGCCTGCTCGGTGCAGAGCGTCGCGGGCTGCTACCAGGTGCGCGACCCTCTCGACGTCGCGCTCGTCGCCGCCGCCGCGATGGGGGCCTGCATCGGGTTCCTGTGGTGGAACGCCGCCCCCGCACGGATCTTCATGGGCGACACCGGCTCGCTGGCCCTGGGCGGGCTGCTCGCGGGCCTGTCGATCGTCACCCGCACCGAGCTGCTGATGGTGGTGATCGGCGGGGTGTTCGTGGTGGAGGCGCTGTCGGTGGCGCTGCAGATCGCGCTGTTCCGCACGACCCGCCGGCGCGTGTTCCGGATGGCGCCGTTCCATCACCACTTCGAGCTCGCCGGATGGGCCGAGACCACGGTGATCATTCGTTTCTGGTTGCTCTCCGCGATGTGTGCGGCACTGGGAATCGGCCTGTTCTACAGCGAATGGCTGACCGCGGCCGCGGGCCAGTGAAGGCGGACCGGGTCGCCGTCGGCGCGATCCCCCTCGACGGCGCGCAGGTGCTCGTCGCGGGGGCCGGGGTGTCGGGTCTCGCGGCCGCCGAGGCGCTCGTCGCGCTCGGGGCCAGGGTGATCGTCACCGACGCGGTCCCGGAGCGGCTCGCCGAGCTCCCCGCCGGTGCGGACGCCGGGACCGATCCCGACTCCGTCCCCCCCGGCACCGCGCTGGTCGTCACCGGTCCGGGTCGCCGGCCCGACCACCCGCTCGCTGCCGCCGCGGCCGCCGCGGGGGTGCCGCTGGTGGGGGAGACCGAGCTCGCCTGGTGGGTCGGGCAGAGCCTGCGCTCGCCCCCCGCCTGGCTCGTGGTGACCGGCACCAACGGCAAGACCACCACCGTCGGCATGCTCGCCGCCATCCTGCTCGCCGCCGGCCGTGACGCGGTGGCCTGCGGCAACATCGGCCATCCCGCCGTCACCGCGGTGCGGGAGGGGCACCAGGTGCTGGCCGTGGAGCTGTCGAGCTTCCAGCTGTACTGGTCGCCGTCGATCCGGCCCGCCGCGGGATGCGTGCTCAACGTCGCCGAGGACCACCTCGACTGGCACGGCTCCATGCCCGCATACGCCGCGGCGAAGGCGCGAGCCCTGCTCGGGCCCGTCGCCGTGGCCGGGGTGGACAACGCGGCCGCCGCCGCGCTGCTCGCCGCCGCCCCCGCGGCTCGCAGGATCGGGGTCACCCTCGGGGACCCGGGCCCCGACCAGCTCGGCGTGACCGGCGGAGTGCTCGTCGACCGGGCGTTCGGCGGAGGCGACCTCGCGGACGTCGCCGACGTGCACCCCGGCGG
>JAJAZD010000334.1 GCA_026785945.1 Pseudonocardia sp.
CGCCCCGCCCCGCGGCGCCCAGCCGGGCGCACTCCACGGCGACCGACCCCGAACCGGCTCCGACGTCCCACACGAGCCGTCCCGGCCGCGGCGCGAGCCGGGCCAGCACGACCGCGCGCACCTCGGCCTTGGTGACCATGCCCGCGCGATGGTCGAACGCGTCGTCGGGCAACGCCCAGCCGCCCGAGGGTGGGGTGGGCTCGCCGCCGGCGAACCAGCCCCGTCCGGTCACCGCGCTCCCGTCCCGCACGCAGAGCACGACGGTGAGGGGGCCCCAGGTGCGCCGGGCCGCCTCGGCGGCGGGCAGGGTCGTGAGCCGCTCCGCGGGGCCGCCGAGGTTCTCGGCGACCACCAGGGTGCGCGACCAGCCCTCGAGCGCGGCGCCGATCTCCGCGGGTCCCGCCCCGGGAGCGGTCAGAACGATGGTGGCCCCGCGCGCACGGCAGACGTTGACCGCGGGCTCGAGCTCCCGGCCGTGCGCGCTGACCACCGCGACGTCGTCCCACGACCGGCCCAGACGCGCGACGAGCAGCTGCACGCTGGACAGGGCCGGCAGCACGACGGGCTCGTGCCCCCGCTCGCGCAGCAGCCGGACTATCCCGAAGAACCCTGGGTCGCCGCTGGCCAGCACGACCGCCGGGCGGTGGGCGAGCGTGGCCAGCGCCGGTTCGACGGGGCCCAGCTCGATCTGTTCGGCCCCGGCCGGCACCGGCGCTGCCGCGAGGTGCCGGCGCGCCCCGATCACGACCTCGGCGCCCGCCAGCACCTCCTCGGCGCCGGGCGGGAGCGGTCCGCCGTCGAACCCGATCACGGTGAGCGTCACCACGCACCGGCCGAAGCGCCGCTCAGGGTCGAACCGCTCAGGGTCGAACCGCTCACGGTGCGGGACGGCCCGCGGCACGGGCGGCGCGCAGCGCGCGGCGGGCGCCGGCGTCGGGCTTGCGGAACGTGTGGAAGTGCCCGGGGTGGTACAGGTGGCTGCGCGTGCCGCGGGCCCCGAGCGCGGCGCCGACGAGGAACAGCGTCTGCCTCCAGAGCTTGCGCTCCTTGCAGGTGGCCTCCACCTCGTCGAGCCGGCAGCGCACGGTGATCTCGTCGGGCCAGCTGGTGCGGTAGGCCACCACCACCGGGGTGTCGTCGGCGTAGCCGCCCGCGCGCAGCTCGTCCACCATCTGCGACGTCCGCGCGGCGGAGAGGAAGATCGCGAGGGTGGTGCCGTGGCGCGCGAACTCCCGCAGCTTCTCCCGTTCCGGCATCGGGGTCTTGCCCCCTTCCAACCGGGTGAGGACCACTGACTGCGCGACCTCGGGGATCGTCAGCTCGCGGCCCACGGCGGCCGCGGCCGCACTGAAGGCCGACACCCCCGGCACGATCTCCACCTCGAGACCCAGCTCGGCCGCGGCGTCGTACTGCTCCTGCACCGCACCCCACAGCGACGGGTCGCCGGAGTGGACCCGCGCGACCCGCAGGCCCTCGGCGGCCGCGCGGCGGTAGATCCTCAGGACGTCCTCGTGGGCGATGCGGGAGGAGTCCACGAGCTCGGCGTCGGCCTGCGCGTGCTCCGTGACGCACTCCTCCATCACGAGGCTCGCGGCCCAGATCACCACGTCGGCCTCGGCGATGCGCCGCGCACCGCGCAGGGTGATCAGGTCGGCCGCACCCGGCCCGGCCCCGACGAACGACACTCTCCCGCTGTTCACGCCCGACAGTCTGTGCCGCGGGGCTCGGCGGAGTCCACCGGACCGGGCAGGATGGGACCATGCGCACCCTCGGCGTGCTGGGCGGGACGAGCTGGGAGTCGACCGCGGAGTACTACCGGCTGACGAACCGGCTGGTGGCGCGGAGCCTCGGCGGGCTGCACTCGGCCCGGATGCTGCTGGCGTCGGTGGACTTCACCGAGATCGAGCAGTGTCAGCGCACGGGCGACTGGACGAGCGCGGGTGAGCTGCTCGCCGACCTGGCCCGGTCCCTGCAGGCGGGGGGGGCGCCGACCTGCTGCTGCTTGCCACCGACACGATGCACCTGGTGGCCGACACCGTGGCCGCGGCCCTCGACGTCCCGCTGCTGCACATCGGCGACGTCACCGCCGCCGCGGTGCGGGCGGCGGGCATCGAGCGGGTCGGGCTGCTGGGCACCGCGTTCACGACGGAGCAGCCGTTCTACCGCGATCGGCTCGCGCGCCACGGCCTCGACGTCGTCGTGCCCGGTGCCGGCGACCGCGCCCTCGTGCACCGGGTGATCTACGAGGAGCTGTGCCGCGGGATCGAGCGGGAGGAGTCGCGGGCGGCCTACCGCGACGTCATCACCCGGCTCGTGGGGGCCGGTGCCGGCGGGGTCGTGCTGGGTTGCACCGAGATCGAGCTGCTCGTCGGGGCGTCGGACAGCCCGGTTCCGGTGTTCCCCACCACCCGCTTACACGTCGAGGCGGCCGTGGACCACGCGCTGCGCGGCTGACGGATCTCAGCCCGCGGTGCCCCGGGGTGCCACCCGGCGCCTCGCCTGCCCGGTGACGGCGGCCCAGTCGTTCCAGCTCCGCACGCGCCGCCGGACGGGCCACGCGACGATGCCGGCCGCCGCACCACCGTCGCCAGCCATGATGCACACCCCGATGCCGGCAGGACGGATCCGTCAGGATCGGACCGTCCCGGTGTCCCGCTCACCGGCGGCGGCGGCGGCGACGAACCGGGCCACCGACCCGGGGTTCCCGGCGGGGTGGGTGTGCAGGAAGGAGGCGTGCACCCCGCCCGCGACGACACCCTCCGGCTCCCCGTCGCGCCAGGCCCATGCCGGCCCGGTGCCGGCCCGGGGCGTCACGGCGCAGCGGTGGAACTCGTGGCCGCTGACCCGCTCACCCGCCGCGAACAGCGGCGAGCCGGTCAGCGCCACGGCGTCTCGGTAGCCCAGCGTCAGGCGTCGGGTCATCGACGCCCGGGCGGGCAGCACCCCGCACATCGGGACGCCGTCGAGGGAAGCGCACAGGTACAACAGCCCCCCGCACTCGGCGTGCACCGGCGCCCCGGACGCCGCGAACGTGCGCACCGCCGCCCGCAGCCCGTTGTTCGCCCCGAGGTCGGCGACGTGTTCCTCGGGGAAGCCGCCCGGCAGCACCAGTGCTGCTGTCCCCGGCGGCAGGGCCTCGTCCCGCAGGGGGTCGACGACCACGACCTCGGCCCCGGCCGCCTCCAGCAGCTCGACGTGCTCGGCATAGCCGAAGGTGAACGCGCGCCCACCGAGAACCGCCGTGCGCGCCCGGCCCGGTGGGGTGCGGGCACCGACCGCGTCCGCGGCGCTCCAGGCCGGGCCGGGTGGCAGTGGCTCCGCGATGCGCAGCACCGCGTCGAGGTCGACGTGGTGCTCCACCAGATCGGCCATCGCGGCCACCGCGGCGGTCGCCGCCGGCCCGTGCTCCGCGGCGGTGACCAGACCCAGGTGCCGCGACGGCACGGCCAGAGCGTCCCGCCGCGGGAGCGCCCCGAGCACCGGCAGCCCGACCTCGTCGGCCGCCGCCCGCAGGACCGCCTCGTGCCGCTCGCTGCCGACCCGGTTGAGGACGACCCCGCCGAGGCGCACCCGCTGACCGGCACCGGCGTCGAACGACCGGAAACCGTGCAGGAGCGCGGCGAGGCTCCGCGACTGCCCCCGGCAGTCCACCACCAGCACCACCGGCGCCCCGAGCAACGCCGCGACCTGGGCGGTGGACCCGTACCCGTCGGCGAGTCGCCCGTCGAACAGACCCATCACGCCCTCGACGACCGCCACGTCCGCGCCCGACGCGCCATGGCGTGCGAGCGGCGCGATCTGATCGGCGCCGACCAGGACCGGGTCGAGGTTGCGGCCGGGTCGCCCCGCGGCGAGGCCGTGATAGCCGGGATCGATGTAGTCCGGCCCGACCTTGAACGGCGCGACGACACTCCCCCGCCGCCGCAACGCCCCCATCAACCCGGTGGCGAGAATGGTCTTCCCACTCCCGGAGGCGGGCGCCCCGACGACGACCGTCCGCACTCTCACCGCAACCGGCCCGCGCCACATGGACACCTGTGGCTCTCCAGCGGGGTGGGGCGCTCGCCACAGGTGTCCACGAGGCTTCGCATGGTCGGGATCGTCAGTGGCCGAGGACCGGATGCGGGATGTAGGGCTTCTCGAGGGTCGTCAGCTCGTCGTCGGTCAGGTCCACGTCCACCGCCGCTACGGCGTCCTGCACGTGGCCGGGCTTCGTGGCGCCCACGATCGGGGCGGTGATCACGGGCTTGTGCAGCATCCAGGCCAGCGCGACCTGGGCCGCAGGGAGGCCCCGGGCGTCGGCGACGGCACGCACGGCGTCGACCACGGCGAAGTCCGCGTCGCCGTACAACGAGTCGGCGATCGTGTCGGACCGGGCGCGGGTGGTGGTCACCTGCTCCCGCGTCCGGGTACCGGCCAGCATGCCGCGCGCGAGGGGACTCCACGGGATGACCCCGACGCCCTGGTCCCCGCACAGCGGGTGCATCTCCCGCTCCTCTTCCCGGTAGATCAGGTTGTAGTGGTCCTGCATGGAGACGAACCGCGTCCACCCGCCGAGATCAGCGGTGTGCTGGGCCTTGGCGAACTGCCACGCGTACATGCTCGACGCCCCGACGTAGCGGGCCTTCCCGGCGCGAACGACGTCGTGCAGCGCCTCCATCGTCTCCTCGATCGGGGTGTCGGGGTCCCAGCGGTGGATCTGGTAGAGGTCGACGTGGTCGGTGCCCAGGCGGCGCAGCGAGGCGTCGATGCCCGAGAGGATGTGCTTGCGGGACAGGCCGCGGTCGTTGCGGGACTCCCCCATCGGCATGAAGACCTTGGTGGCGAGCACGTAGTCGTCGCGGTGGGGGAAGGACTCGCGGAGCAGCGTCCCCGTGACCTCCTCAGTCGCCCCCAGCGAGTACATGTCGGCGGTGTCGAAGAACGTGATCCCCGCGTCGACGGCGGCGCGCACGAGCGGGCGCGCCGCGTCGAGGTCGAGCACCCAGTCCCGCCAGGCCGGCGACCCGTAGCTCATCATTCCCAAGCAGATCCGCGAGACCTGCAGTCCGGTGTTGCCGAGCCGTGCGTACTCCACGCGTTCGACCCTAACCTCGAGCCGGTACGCCCGGGCGCCTCGCGTCGACGACCGGGCCGGTCACCACTCGATGCCGGCCTGGCCCTTCTGTCCTGCGTCCATCGGGTGCTTGATCTTGCCGGTCTCCAGCACCAGGTCGGCCGCCTCGATCAGCTCCGGCGAGGCGTCCCGGCCGGTGATGATCACGTGCTGACGGCCCTCGCGCGCGGCGAGGACCTCGATCACCTCGCGGGTGTCCACCCAGCCCCACTTCAGCGGGTAGGTGAACTCGTCGAGGACGTAGACGTCGTGGGCGCGGGCCTCGATGCGGCGCCGGATCTCCGCCCAGCCCTCCGCCGCCTGTGCCGCGTGGTCGTCCGCACTGCCGGGTTTGCGGGCCCACGACCAGCCCTCCCCCATCTTGTGCCACTCGACCGGACCGCCCTCACCCGTCTCGGCGTGCATGCGACCGAGTGCACGGAACGCCTGCTCCTCACCGACCTTCCACTTCGCCGACTTCACGAACTGGAACACCCCGATGGACCAGCCCTGGCTCCACCCGCGCAGCGCCAGCCCGAACGCAGCGGTGGACTTGCCCTTCATCTCCCCGGTGTGCACGACGACCAGCGGACGGTTGCGGCGCTGCCGGGTGGTGAGCCCGTCGTCGGGAACGGTGGTGACCTGCCCCTGCGGCACGGTGGCCTCCTTCGTCGGTGCGTCGCCGCGGCGACGTGCTGTGCGGACCGGCGCTACGCCGCCCGGGCGGAACGCACCACGCCGGCGACGTGGTCCGCGGACAGCTCATGGATATCCACCAGGTCCCCGCCCGCGGCTGCGGCGACGCGACCGGCGAGGCCGAGACGGACCGGACCGCTCTCGCAGTCCACCACCACCGTGGCGACGCCGTCGGCGGCGAGCAGCCCGGCGGCACGGCAGGCGTCCCGCACCGGGTCACCACCGGCCCGCGCCGCCACCGTGGCCCGGCCGTCGGTGAGCAGCACCAGCAGGGCTCGACGGCGTGGGTCGCGCAGCCGCTCGACGCGCAGCACCTCCCGCGCGCGCAGCAACCCACCTGCGAGGGGGGTGCGACCGCCGGTCCGCAGCGCGGTGAGCCGGACCTGCGCAGCGGGAACGCTCGACGTGGGCGGCAGCACCAGCTCCGCGCCGCGCGCCCGGAAGGTGAGGAGCCCGACCTTGTCGCGGCGCTGGTAGGCGTCGCGCAACAGCGACAGGACCGCCCCGGTCACCGCCGCCATCCGTGACCGCGCCGCCATGGAGCCCGACGCGTCGACGGCGAACAGGACGAGGTTGCCCTCCCGGCCCTCGCGCACGGCGTGGCGGAGATCGTCGTGACGCAGCAGCAGCCGGGACCCGGTGCGGCCCCGGGCGAGCTGGTGCGGGGCGGCCGAGACGACGGTGGCGGGCAGGTGCACATCCGATGCCCGCAGCGGAACGGCACCCGATGCTCGGACGACGCGCCCGGCATCGGTGCGGGCGCGCGACCGCCGACCCGGCGCCCCCTCCCCGACCCCCGGCACCCGAAGGACCCGGGCCCGGAACGTCGCCGACGGGGGGTCCGCGGCCCGCTCGGCCC
>JAJAZD010000335.1 GCA_026785945.1 Pseudonocardia sp.
GATTCCCGCGCCCGGACGTGAGGCGCGTTGTTCGGGCCTATCTCCCCCAACTCCCGGCCGTGCGACCCCCCGGGGGCTTGGGCTTTGACCCCCTACTTCGCGGGGCCCCTCTCCGCGGCGCTCGCCCCCGCGCCCCGGGGGGCGGCCGGGGGGGCGGGGCCGCCCCGACGTGCGTCACACCTGTGCCGGGCACCAGACTACCCGGCGTGACGAGCGAGGAGACGCGATGAGGCTGGCCACGATCCGGACCGCGACGGGCACCCGTGCGGTGCGGACGGACGGGGACGTCGCGGTCGAAACGGGCGACGCCGACCTGCGGGGGTTGCTCTCCCATCCTGACTGGGCCGCGAGGGCCGCCACGGCGACGGGCCTGTCGCACCAGGTCGACGGACTCGACTTCGCCCCGCTCGTGCCCTCCCCCGAGAAGATCATCTGCGTGGGCCTGAACTATCGCGACCACGTGCTGGAGATGGGCCACCAGCTGCCGGAGTTCCCCACGGTGTTCGCCAAGTTCGCGCCCGCGCTGGTCGGTGCGCACGACGACATCGTGCTGCCTCGGGTGTCGCAGCAGGTCGACTGGGAGGCTGAGCTGGCCGTCGTGATCGGTGCCCCGGTCCGGCGCGCCACGGCGGAGCAGGCCCGTGCCGCGATCGCCGGGTACACCGTGTTCAACGACGTCAGCGTCCGTGACTGGCAGAGGCGCACCACGGAGTTCCTGCAGGGCAAGACGTTCGAGCACTCCACCCCGATCGGGCCGTGGCTGGTCACCCCCGACGAGCTGCCCGAGGGCGGCTGGGAGATCAGCACGGTGCTCGACGGCGAGACGATGCAGCGCTCCACCACCGCGGAGCTGGTGTTCTCCCCGGTCGAGCTCGTCGTCTACCTGTCGGAGATCCTCACCCTCCACCCCGGCGACGTGATCGCCACCGGCACCCCCGGCGGTGTCGGCCACGCCCGCACGCCCCCGCGATACCTCACCGACGGGGCCACCCTGGTGACGGCGGTCGCCGGTGTCGGTGAGCTGCGCAACGTGTGTCGCCAGGAGAAGGGGTGACGCGGTCGCTCGCCGAGACGCTCGCGTGGGCCGGGGACGGGGCGGCCCACCTGCGTGGCCTCATGACGCGCATGGGCGAGGACGCGTACACGGCCCCGTCGATGCTGCCCGGGTGGAGCCGGGCCCACGTGCTGAGCCACATCGCCCGCAACGCCGACGCGATGATCAACCTGTTGACGTGGGCACGCACGGGTGTCCCGACGCCCGCGTACGCGAGCCACGAGCAGCGTGACGCCGATATCGAGGCGGGCGCCCGTCGCGACGCCGCGGTCATCCGCGACGACGTGATCGACTCCTCGGACCGGCTCGCCCAGGTGGTTCGGGTGATGCCGCAGAAGGCATGGGCGGCGACCGTCGAGAACGTTCAGGGAGTGGCGATCCCGGCCACGGACATCCCCTGGTCCCGCGCACGGGAGATGTGGATCCACGCCGTCGATCTCGATATCGGCGCGTCGTTCACCGATCTTCCGACGCCGATGCTCGCCGAGCTGATCGCCGACGTCGCCCGGGTCGTGGGCGCCGCCCCGGACTGTCCGACGCTGCGGCTGGTCGCCACCGACCAGGATCGGACCTGGCGGCTCGGCCCGGACGACGGGAGTGCCGAGGACGTCCGGGGGACCGCCGCGGGGCTCGCCGGCTGGCTGCTGGGCCGCTCGAAGGGCCGGGACCTGCGCACCGCGGCGGGGGAGCGCCCGACCGCCGCCCTCCCCCGCTGGCTCTAGACCGGTTCCCGGGGGCGCGGCGACCCGACGCCCCCGCCGCCCGTGTGCGAAGCTCTCGCCGTGCCGGCGGACCGGGTGGGCAGTGCCCGCGCGCCGCGGTGCTCTGGACGATCGACCTCGACGCGGCCGGCGAGCCGGTCACGGTCGACGTCCGGCGCGCAGTCGTCCGGTCCCGGGCGCGGCTCGACTACGCCGGGGTGCAGGCCGACGTCGAGGCCGGCCGCCTGCATCCGGCACTGGCCGCGCTGCCCGAGCTGGGGCCGTTGCGCCGGGCGCTGGCCGTGCGGCGCGGGGCGATCGAGCTGGAGCTGCCCGAGCAGGAGGTCGTCCCGACCGGCGAAGGGGGCTGGACGGTGCGCGTGCGGCGCCGTCTCGACGTCGAGGCGTGGAACGCGGAGATCTCGCTGCTGACGGGCATGGCCGCGGCTCGGATCATGCCCGACGCGGGTGCCGAGGTAGATCCACCTGATCAGCTCCTCGGTGTCCCGGAGGCCGAGGTGGGCGCGCACCTTGGGGGCATCGCCGTACCAGCCGGTGCGCCACATCGCCCCGACGCCGCGGCCGTGCGCGGCGAGCGTCAGGCCGTGGGCGACGCACACCGCCGTGGCATGTTGCTCGCCCACCGGCACCTTCGGGTGCTCGCGCGGTGTCGCCACGACCGCGACGATCATGGGCGCCCGCAGCGGCTTCGTGCGGGTCCGTGCCAGCTCGTCGGCGCTCACGGCGGGGGAGCGCTCGGCGTGTGCCGCGGCGAAGACGTCGCCGAGCGTGCCGAGTGCGGGACCGTCGATCACGACGAACCGCCAGGGTCGCAGCCGTCCGTGGTCCGGGGCCGAGGACGCCGCCCCGAGCATCTCGCGCAGCACCGCGCGGTCGGGCGCGGGAGCCGTGAGGGCGGGCCGGGACCTCCGGTCACGCAGCAGCGCCAAAGGGTCTGTCCGTCCGTCGTCGCCGTTCAGCGCGCACCTCCGTCGTGGGTCTGAATAAGGTTACCCTAACCTATGTGGCGGCGCCGGTCAGGCCACGGAACCGGCTCGACCGTGGCGCCACACCGTTCGTAGAGCGCCGCGCCCTCGGGAGTGCCCAAGCGGTGATCCATCTTCTGTCGCGGACTCGCACCCTCGGGGGGCTCACCGCCTGCTCGGTGCGGTGCTGCTCGGCTGCACGGTCCGTCCTCTCGGCCTCGGTGTCGAGCCGCTGCTCGCCCGGTTGGCCTGCTCGGGCGCATCCGCCGCGACCTTGGACCCGTCGATCGCGACCATGCACAACCGCGCCGGGCCCGCTTCCCGGCACAGCGCCAGCACCTGGGTGAACAGCTCGGCGAACGCCGCCTCGTGAGCCTGACGGAACCGGGCGATCACCGTGTGATCAGCCACGTCACCCGCGCAGATCAACCGGAACGCGATGTCGGTGTGGCACAACCGCTCGATCTACCGGCTCGACCGTTCCTGGCACGCATACCCGTAGACCAACAGAGTGAGCAGCATCCCCGGGTCATACGCCGTGCGCCCCGCGCTGCTGCGCGCCGGGCGGCCATCGCGGGGCAACGCCGCCCGCTCGTAGAACGCCGTCAGGTCCAGCTCCGCGACCGCGTCGAGCAGGAACCACACCACATGATCAGCGCCGAGCCCGTCGCACGTGTTCGGTGGCAGCAGAAACTCCTGGTCCCGCTCCATCAGCCGATAACCGATCGCCACCAGCACACTCTCCCAGGAACAGAGATGACAGTGGCTCACACGCCGCACCAACCACGACCGACCGGAGCGGTCAGGAGGGTGTCCAGCTCTTTGGTCACACATTGATCTTGAACACCCTGCGCTCACTTCCCCGGCAGCGACACGCTTTACGCGATCTTCACGGAATCAGTCATCTGGACGGGGGCAACGCCGTTGGACGAGGGGCGCGGGAGCGTGGCCGCTCGGTGGGGCACCGACGGGGTGAGCACCGCGGCGGGGGACGTGGCTCGCGGAGGTTGGACCCGGTGCGTGTGGGCTCAGCGTCGGGAGGCTTGTCGGCGCAGCGGTGGGGTCGGGCCGGGCTGGCACGTCGGGCACCAGTAGGCGACCCTGGCGTAGACGCCGTCACCCTGCTCGCCGACGCGGATCGTGGTGCCGCAGCGCAGGCAGCGGCGGCCGCCACGCTCGAACACCCAGTGCTGGCGGCCTCGCCCGAGCTCGCCGGTGGTGGACTGCTCGGGCCGATCTGCGTTGCGCAGGAGCAGCTCGCGCGAGAGCGTGATCACCGCAGCCGGGTCGGGGAGGTCGCGGACGAGCGTCCACGGCGAGAGGCCGAGCAGGAAGCACACCTCGGTCTTGTACAGGTTCCCCACGCCCGCCATCGCGCGTTGCTCCAACAGCACCAGCCCGACCTCGTGGTCGGCGCGGGCCGTGACGCGGTGCAGGGCCTCGGCGGCGTGCTCGTCGGACCAGCCGGGGTCGAGCAGGGCCGGGCCGAGGTGCCCGACCAGACGCGACTCGTCGGCGGTGGGCAGCAGTTCCATGTCGTGGAGCGCGAACCCGACGGCAACGCGCTCCTGCGTCTCCAGCACCGCGCGGGCCTCGTACGCGGGCCGCTGCCACGACATCCCGGGTCGGTAGAGGTGCCACGAGCCGTCCATCTTGAAGTGGCTGTGCAGGCTGCGGCCGTCGTCGAACCGGGTGAACAGGTGCTTGCCGACCGACGCCACGTCCAGGACGGTGCGCCCGGTGAGGTCGTGTTCCACCAGTCGCGGATGCCGCAGCTCGCCGCGCAGCAGCGTGGCGCCGGAGAGCGCGGCGCGCAGCCGCTTCCCGGAGAGATACACCGTGTCACCTTCGGGCATGTCCGTAGACGTTAGCGGCCCCTCCACCGATCGGCGCCGCACCGGGAACGGTCCGGTCGACGCTGCGACGGTGGATCTGGGGACGGTGAACCCGGACGGGAGCCGAGCCGGCAACGGTGGGGTTCAGCGGGGCCTGCTGGTCGCGGTCCAACGTCGCGCGCGTGGTCGTCGCGGTGGCTGTCGCCCGGGAGCAGGCGTTCGAGCAGGAGGCCCGAGAGCACCGCGAACGTGATGGCGCCCGACGCGCCGAAGTTCGTGTACTGCGACTCGACGTCGATGCCTTGCAGCGTGGTGACGGTCCAGCCCAGCGCCCAGAGCGGTGGCAGCGCCGCGGCCCAAGATCCAGCGCCCGCGCGTGCCGCGGGGCAGGGCGAGAGCCTGGGCCATGCCGAGCGGCACACCCGTGAGTGCCCCCATGAGGGCGAGCCGACCGAGGTCGGTCCCGAATCCGACGGCGGTGGCGCCGATGACCAGACCGATGCCCATGCCGGCGGCGGTGGCCGGGATCCAGCGCCGGGCGTCGATGCGCCGCCAGGACGCGAACGCCTGTCCGGCGCCGATGACCAGACCGCTGACGAGGCCCCCGGTCAGGGCCGGGACCGGGTCGTCGACCCGACCGGCGACCGCGCCGCCGGCGAGCCCGGCGATCGGGAAGGCCAGGAACCCGGCAGACCAGGCGAGCATGCGGGAGGAGGTTCATCGGAGGACTCCTTCTCTGTACGATGTACAGAAACTAGATACTGTACGGTGTGCGGAGTCAAGTGGATCGGAGGAGACCTGTGACGCGCAGCCGGCCCGGACCCCGTCGTGCTCTCAGCGAGCAACAGATCCTCGACGCCGCGCACCGGTTGCTGGCCGAACGCGGCGCCGAGGGCGTCTCGATCAGGGGCATCGCGGCCCAGCTCGGCGTGGCGCCCAATGCCATCTACACCTATTTCCCCGACAAGGCCGCCGTGCTGGGTGCGCTGGTGGACAGCGTGCTCGGGCGCGTGGGCCGGGAGTGCTTCGCCGACCCCGCCGAGCCGTGGCGGGATCGCATCACCGCGCTCGCCGTCGCGCTACGGACCGAGCTGCTCGTCGACGCCGGCGGCGTCGCGTTGATGGGCGGGGTGCCGTTGAACGGGCCCAACGCGCTGGCGGTCGGCGAGACGCTGCTGGAGGTCCTCGCCGCGGCCGGCCTCGAGCCCGAGGCCGCGGCCCGCGCGTCGTACCTGCTCACCACCTACGTCCTCGGTGCAGTCTCCCTCGAGGTGGCCGAGCTCGAGCAGCCCGGGCCACCCCCGCCCGAGGGCGAGCGGGTGGCCGCCCGTGCCACCGCGTTCGCAACGGTCCCGGCCGCGCACTACCCGCGCAGCGCCGCAGTGGCGGCCACGATGGCCACCTACATCACCACCGAACAGTTCCTGTGGGGCCTCGACCGCATCCTCGACGGGCTGGCTCAGTCCGGGACGGGCACCCGCACCGCGTAGAGGACGTCGTCGCGTTGCCGTACGAAACCGAGCCGGGCCGCCACTGCGAGGCTGCCCGCGTTGCCGGGTGAGGTGGTCCAGCTCGGACGGCGCCCGCGGGCCCGGATGTCGGCGACCAACGAGGACGCGCACGCCGTCGCGTGGCCTCGATTGCGGTGCTGCCGGTCGGTCACCACGCCGATGTCCTCGTACGTCGCGCCGACGTAGAACGCCGCGGCGACCGCGACCGGGCAGCCACCCGCGAACGTCGCCCACGCCATTCCGGATTCTGCTAGCCGCTGCGCGCCACCCCAGGTCTCGTGGATCCAGACGTCCTCGGGGTCGAGCGCCTCGAGGCCCCCCACGTCGTCGGGTCCGAGCCGCCGCACCGCCGGGGGTGGGCCCGGTCGGGTGCCGGTGCCGGGCGGGGCCACGCTGTCGCCCGCCGTCGACGCGTCGGGCGGAGGCACGGTCGCGGACTGCGTCGACACGATCCGCGGCCAGGTCCCGGTTCCGGGATCCACCCGACGCAGGGCCGGCAGCCAACCGGGCGGCGCCTCCACGAGCCCGGCGACGTCGGCGAGGTCGGCCGGGTCCAGGGCCGCCGGATCGCCGCGCAGCGCGTAGTTGCCCCCGGGCAGCTCGACGAGCACGATCCGCGGCCGCGGCCACCGGTCGACGCGGCAGCATCCGATCCCGGTGGCGCTCGCATGGGCGTACAGCATCGGTCCGGGACGCTCCGGCTCGAACCAACCCTTCAGCGCGTAGACGTCATCAACGGTCTGCACGCCACTACTGTCCTGCACCCGCGTACGCCTGGACGACGGGTTTCGGGCCGTGAAGGCCGGACACCGGTGGCGTCCCGCGTTCCGTCTCCCGGGCTCGCGGGACGAGTACGGTCTGAGTATGCGGTGGGCGTGGGCACAGGCGACGGGCCTACTGGTGCTGCGCGCGATCCTGCTGCGCCCGATCCTTCTGCTCTCGATCCTGCTGGGTTCGTTCGTGCTCGGCGCCGCCGTTGCCGGTGACGCCGCGCTCAACCCGTTCCTGCTGGTCGGTGCGCTCGGCGCGCTGCTGTGCGCATGGGGCATGGCCCGTCATCACGCCGTCGTGCTCCGCTCCGCCGCGGGCGGTGTGCCCGCCGTCGCCGCACGAGACCACCACCGTGCTCTCGCCCGCCGCGCGGTGCCCGGTCAGCGCGACCCGGATGCCGCCGGACACGCCCGCTCCCGTGCCCCGTCAGGGCCCGTCCCGGCGGTGTAGTTCTCCACGCGCGGTTCGCCCGCGCCCCTGTGTCGCCGGCTCGGAGTCCCCAGTCCTGCTGCCGTGGAGTGTCGTCTTGCCCCCGTCCGTCCTGCCCCCGTCCGTCTTGCCCACATCGGCCTCGCCCCCGTCCGGCTGCGCGCCGGCGGCCACCCTGCCCGCATCGGTACTCGCCATGGCGCCGGCGCCGTGCTAGACCCCGTCTACCACGTCGTGTCCGCCCTCATGTGGTTCTGGCACGAGGTCTTCGCCCTCCTGCTCGGTCCCGCGAGCGGCATCGCCTGGGCGCTGTCGGTGGTGTTCCTCGTGCTCACCCTGCGCGCTGTGATGATCAAGCCGTTCCTGAGTCAGGTCCGGTCCGGGCGCGTGAAGCGTGCGTTGGCGCCGCAGCTGGCCGAACTCCGGACCCGGCACGCCGCCGACCCCGCCCGGCTCGTGCGGGAATCCCGCGCCCTGCAGAGCGCCCACGGCGTCAGCACCCTGGGCGGCGTGCTGCCCGCGCTGCTGCAGCTTCCCGTGTTCCTCGGGCTGCTGCACGTGCTGCGGTGCTTCAACCGGTCGGGGCTGTCCTTCGAGCAGAACGCCAGCATCCCGAACTACGCCTTCGCGCCGGATGAGGTGCGCTCGTTCCTGCAGGCCCGACTGTTCGGAGCACCGCTGTCGTCGTACGTGACCATGCCCCAGGAACTTCTCGACTCCTTCGGTGCGCACGTCGAGCGGGGCGACGTGGTCGCTGTCGCCGTGCCGCTGATGCTGCTGGCGGCGTTCGCCACGCACTTCTCGGCCCGCCATGCGCTGCGCCTGCAGCCTCCCGAAGGGCCGGTCGCCGCCGTCATGGTGTGGATGCCGTGGGTCGTCCCGATGGGCGTGCTGGTCAGCGGGGCGTTCTTCCCGTTCCCCGTCGCGATCCTGCTCTACTGGCTCACCAACAACGCGTGGACGCTCGTACAGCAGCACCTCGCACACCGCACCGAACCCGTCACGCGGGCGGCGGCAGCCGCAGCTCCCGCGCGGGACGCCCCGCCGCCCGCCGTACCGCCGCCCGCCGTACCGCTGCCTGCCGTACCGCCGCCTGCCGTACCGCCGCCTTCAGTAACCGCGCCGTCCGGGCCGGGAGCAGGTCCAGCGCCCCC
>JAJAZD010000336.1 GCA_026785945.1 Pseudonocardia sp.
CCCCCCCGGCCGGGCCCCCCCCCCCCGGGGCCCGCGCCCCACCCCCCCCCCCCGCCCCCGCCGCCCGCGGCGGGGCGGGGCCGCCCCCCCCCCGGGGGGGGGGGGGCCGCCGCCCCCCGGCCGCGGGGGCCCCCCCCCCCCGGTCCGCACGTCACCGACTGCCGCCGGGTCGTTCGAGGGCGGCGTTGGCGGATGCGGCCCGTAGTGATGACGTTCCCGTGCTCCCGGTGTACGCCGAACGGACCAGGCTGTGCATTGTTCACTCACGAGTACGTGACGTGACGTCGTCGGTGTCGGCGCTGTGCCTCGTCAGTGTGACCACGATCGCGTGGCGCCCTCACAGAGGGTGAACAACACCGCATGACCGCATCGCAAGTGACCCGTCGATCACGGGCCGGTTCCCTCCTCGCAGTGTGCGTCGTCGCGCTCGGGGGCTCCATCGCGCTGCTTTCCCCGCCGCCGCCGCGCCACCCCGGTGCGACCCCAACGCGAACAACTCCGTGGCCAGGCTGCTCGAGTGCGTCACGGTCGAGTGCGTCCGGTCCGGGTCCTCCAGCAGATCACCGACCGCAACGACGGCAACCAGGCCTCGGGCACGCGCGGTTACGACCAGTCGGCCGACTGCGTCATCAGCCAGGCGAAGGCGGCCGGGCTGAAGGTCCGACACGACCGGTCCGACTTCCCGTTCTTCCAGCCCTACACACAGTCCGTGGAGGCACCGGTCGGCACACCCCTCGTCCCCGAGACGGACTTCGCCACGATGACCTACTCGGGCAGCGGTGACGTCACCGCGGTCGCCCAGCCTGTCGACCTCGTCCTTCCCCGACCCCGGCTCCCAGTTCGACCAGCGGGTGCGAGACGGGGGACTTCGCGGGCTTCGTCCCGGGCAACATTGCGCTGGTCCAGCGCGGCACCTGCACGTTCGAGATCAAGGCCACCAACGCCGTGGCCGCCGGCGCCGGCGGCGTGATCGTCTTCAACGAGGGCCAGCCCGGACGGACCGACGCGGTGGCGGGCACCCTCGGTGTCCCCGGCTTCACCATCCCGGTCGTCGGAGTGAGCTTCGACATCGGTGTCGCGCTGCAGAACACGAGCGTGCGCCTCACCGTCTCCGGCGCCGAGGGGATCAAGACCCCCGAGCAGGCCGCGCGGTACGGCGGTACCGCAGGCGCCGCCTACGACCCCAACTACCACCAGGTGGGCGACCGGTTCGACAACGTCAGCCTGGAGGTGCTCGACCAGAACGCCGACGCCATCGCCTTCTCGACGTTGACGTTCGCTCGATGTCTCGACAGCATAAATCGGTGAGCTTCTCGTCCCAACGCCGCACGAACGGCCCTTTCGTCCGAACCTGTCGCCCGAAGGGGCCGTCCGTGCGGGGCTGGTGACCAACGCGCGGTTCCGGCACGTCTATCCACGGTGACCGGCCAGTACGCTCCGTGAGTGCAACGCAGGATCGGCGTCATGGGCGGGACCTTCGACCCCATCCACCACGGACACCTCGTGGCGGCCAGCGAGGTCGCGGACCGGTTCGAGCTCCACGAAGTGATCTTCGTGCCCACCGGTGAGCCCTGGCAGAAGGTTGACCGGGCGGTCAGTCGCGCCGAGGACCGATACCTCATGACGGTGATCGCCACGGCGTCCAACCCCCGGTTCTCGGTCAGCCGGATCGACATCGACCGCGGCGGCCCCACCTACACCGCCGACACCCTCGCCGACCTGCACGCCCAGATGCCCCACTCCCGGTTGTTCTTCATCACCGGTGCCGACGCGCTCTCCCAGATCCTGTCGTGGCGCAAGCTCGACGAGATCTTCGACCTCGCGCACTTCGTCGGCGTGACGCGACCCGGCTTCGAGCTCGGCGACGATCACCTGCCGGAAGGGGCCGTCACTCTCGTCGAGGTGCCGGCCATGGCCATCTCCTCCACCGACTGCCGCCGCCGCGTCGCCGAGGGGCACCCGGTCTGGTACCTCGTGCCCGACGGCGTGGTCCAGTACATCTCCAAACGCGGCCTCTACCGCATCCCGACGCCCTGACCACTCACGGTGCTGCCCATGCGACAACAGCGCTGGTCATCGTGAACCGTCCGCGCAGCACGGCGCGGTGCAGCCGCCCGCGCAACCACACCCGTCAGGTTCTGCATCGCCGGATGCGGTGCTCGACCTGACGGGGTCCACGCGAACAGAGGCGCAACAGGCGTTCCCGCGCCACGCCGAGCGACCCTCCCGTACCGCGAGCGCCGCCAGGACCAATCCGGCGGCGGGGTCGGCCCACCACCAGCCGAACGCGGCGTTGAGCACCAGGCCGACCAGGACCGCCGCGGACAGGTAGGTGCACAGCAACGTCTGCTTGGAGTCCGCGACCGCACTGGCCGACCCCAGCTCCCGCCCGGCACGCCGCTGTGCCCACGACAGGAACGGCATGACCATGACGCTGATCGTGACCAGCACGATCCCCACGGGGGAGTGTGCGGGTTCGGCGGCGCCGGCGAGGGCCCGTACCGACTCGACCGTGACGAACGCGGCCAGCGCGAAGAACGACCATCCGATGATGCGCAGCGTGAGGCGTTCCCGCCGTTCGGGGTCGCGTCCGGCGAACTGCCAGGCCACCGCGGCGGCAGAGCTGACTTCGATCACGGAGTCGAGCCCGAACCCGATCAGAGCCACCGAACCGGCGATCGTGCCTGCCGCGACCGCAATGACGGCCTCGACGACGTTGTAGGCGATGGTGGCGGCAACCAGCAAGCGGATGCGGTGTCGCAGCACCGCGTCTCGGGATGGCGCGATCGACGTCGTCGTCATGACGCGGCGAGGCGCTCGCCGGTGTCAGGTCCACGGAAGTTGATCGCCACGCGACGATGCCAGCGCTCGTCACGGCAACGGTGGGACCTTGACACTGGTCATCAGCACGGTGGTGGCGCCGTCCTCACGGCTCGTCTCGACGGAGTCCATGCACGTGTGGAGCAGCATCAGCCCGAACTGGCGGAGCTGCGGATGCGACGGTTCCGGTTCCCACCGCCCGTCGCCGGCCACCCCGACGATCACACGCCGGCACCCGTCCAGTTCGGCGAAGGATCGCCCGGCCACGCGGATCTCGGTGTGCAGGTTGCCGGCGACCGCGTGCGCGACGGCGCTGGAGACGGCCTCGTTCGTGGCCATGACGATGTCGTCGATCTCCTCGCCCGGCCACCGGAGTGCAGCGAGCCACCGGCGGATCCGCTCGCGCACCACCGAGAGCGACGCGGGATCTGCGCGCAGGACCATGCTGATGCCGTCCACCGTGACGTCGGATGCGTCGCCGGGTCAGCCTGCTACAGCCTCGTCGACCGTGCGGTAGAGGGACAGCACGTCGTCGAGACCCATGGTCGTGATGGGCCGGATGACGTGACGGTCGGGATCGACCACGATCCGCAGGGACGTCATCATGCGGCGAGCCTCCTCATCGAGTGCCACGAGCTGGCCCAGGCCGGAGGACGACAGGAAGTCCACCGGAGACAGATCGAGGATCACCGGCTGCCCCAGCGCCCGCTGCAGGGCGGTGTTCACCGTCGACCTCAACCGTTCGCCCGTGCTGAGGTCCACCTCACCCCGCACCGTCAGCACCTGACACCGCCCCCGGTCCTCGCGGGTGATCGTCATCAGCTGTTCGGTAGGGGGCACGTCGTCGAGCGGGCCAGTCACGCTTGAGCAGCCTAGTCGTGTCCCCGATCGGACCCGACCGGGTGTCCCGGATCCGGACCCTGGGACACTGTCGGCAAGGACGGACCCGCCTGGGTCGTCGGAGAAGGGGAACGGTGACGGCGACCGATCAGGCGCTGGAGATGGCCCGCGTGGCCGTCACCGCCGCAGCGGACAAGAAGGCGCTGGACATCGTCGTTCTCGACGTGTCCGAACAGCTCGTGATCACCGACTGCTTCGTGATCGCGTCGGCGCCCAACCAGCGGCAGGTGCAGGCCATCGTCGACGAGGTCGAGGAGAAGCTGCGCCGCCACGGCGCGAAGCCGACCCGCCGTGAGGGCACGCGCGAGGGCCGTTGGGTGCTGCTGGACTTCGTCGACGTCGTCGTCCACGTCCAGCACACCGAGGAACGCGGGTTCTACGGGCTCGACCGCCTGTGGAAGGACTGTCCACGCATCGCCTTCCCCGAAGCCGAGACCCCTGAAGCCGAGACCCCTGAAGCCGATACCCCTGGGGCCGCGAGCCCCGAAGCCGGGAGCCCGCAGGCCGTTCGTGTCGCCGACGGCGACGCCGGGTGACACTGCGACGGCTGGTGCTGCTGCGCCACGGGCAGACCGACTACAACGTCGCGGGCCGGATGCAGGGCCACATCGACTCGGTGCTGACCGCCTCGGGCCGGGAACAGGCGGTGACCGTCGCACCCGAGATCGTACGGTTCGGCGCGGAGCGCGTGATCAGCTCGGACCTGCGTCGCGCGGTCGACACCGCCGACGTCGTCGGCAACGCCACGGGACTGCCCGTCAAGCTGGACCCCCGCCTGCGGGAGACGCACCTCGGGGACTGGCAGGGGCGCACGGTCCCCCAGATCGAGCTGGAGTGGCCCGGCGCGATCGCCACGTGGCGCTCCGACCCCGCATGGGCGCCTCCGGGTGGGGAGTCGCGGATCGACGTGGTGCTCCGGTCGCGTCCCGTCGTGGAGGAGCTGGACGAGGAGTTCGCCACGGGTCGGGAGGCCACGGCCGTGCTCGTCGCGCACGGCGGCCTGATCGCGGGGCTCGTCAGTGGACTCCTCGATCTCCCGACGTCGACGTGGCCGTCGGTCGGTGGGGTCGGGAACTGCCGGTGGGCCGTGCTGGCGCGCCGTGACGACCACCCACGGTGGAGGTTGTCCGGCTACAACGTCGGCGTCGGTCCGTGACAGGACCGCTCCTGCTGGTGCTGGCCGACTCGCTCGCCTTCCACGGGCCGGTGCGTGCCGAGCCCGCGGACGACCCGCGGATCTGGCCGAACGTCGCCGCCGCCGCGCTGGACGGCCGGGCGGAGTTCGTCGCGGGCGTCGGCTGGACGTCCCGGCACGCCTGGCACGCGCTCACGCACGATCCGCGGGTGTGGTCGCTGCTGCCGGGCGTCGACGCGCTGGTGCTCGGCGTCGGCGGCATGGACACCTTGCCCTCGCCGTTGCCGACGGCCCTGCGAGAGCTCATCCCGGCCCTGCGGCCGGACGGTCTGCGGCGCGCCGTCCGTGCCGGGTACCGGGACGCACAACCCGTGCTCGCGCGCGGGTTCGCGCGCCTGCCCGGCGGCGGTCCGGTGGCGTTGCCCCCGTACCTGACCGTCCGGTACCTGGACCTGTGCCGGGAGGCGGTGCTCACGATCAGGCCGGGCATCCCCGTCGTCGGCGTCCTTCCGGCGGTGCACCGGGCCGCCGCCTTCGGGGGCGTCCACGCGGGCCGTCCCGCCGCCGAACGCGCGACCCGGGCGTGGGCGGACGCCCGTGGCGTCGGGCTGCTGGACCTGCCCGCGTTGATCGGCGCCCACGTCCTCGCGGGCCACGGCAACCCCGACGGGATGCACTGGGGCTGGTCGGCGCACACAACGGTCGGATCGGCCTGCGCCGAGCTGCTCGCGCCCGCACTCGCGGGGTGATTCGCGTGACCTGCGTGCTCTAAGGTGCGACGTCGTGCCCATCGCCGTCGTGACCGACTCCACCTCGTACCTGCCCGACGGTCTCTCGCGCGAACGTGACATCCGGGTCGTGCCGCTGGAGGTCCGGCTGGGGGAGCGGATCGGTCGTGAGGGGGTCGACATCGACTCCGCGGCGCTCCACGCCGCGCTGACCGACCGGACGCTGGACGTGCAGACCTCCCGGCCGACGCCCGCCGACTTCGCCGCGTGCTTCCGCGAGGCCCTCGACGGCGGTGCGGACGGGGTGGTGTCGATCCACCTCTCGCGCGAGCTGTCCGGGACATGGGAGGCGGCCCGGATGGCGGCGTCGGAGGTGGCGCCGGACCGGGTGCGGGTCGTCGACTCCCGTGCGGCCGGGATGGGGCTGGGATTCGCCGTGCTCGCCGCGTCGGACGCCGCCCGGTCCGGTCTGGACGGGGCCGCCGTGGAGTCGGCCGCGGCGGATGTGGCGCAGCGCTGCCGGATGTTCTTCTCCGTCGACACGCTCGACCGGCTCCGGCGGGGTGGTCGGATCGGTGCCGCCGCCGCGCTGCTCGGCACGGCGCTGGCCGTGAAGCCACTGCTGCACGTGGTGGGGGGACGGATCGTCCCGCTGGAAAAGGTCCGGACCACCGCGCGGGCGGCCCAGCGGCTCGTCGAGCTGGCGGTACGGGCGGCGGGCGAGGGGCCCGTCGACCTCGCGGTGCACCACCTCGGGGCCGCTGCCCGGGCGGACGAGGTGGCCGCGCGGCTGCGGGAGCGGGTGCCGCGGGTGGCGCGGTTGCTGGTGTCCGAGGTGGGGGCCGTGATCGGGGCGCACGTGGGGATGGGGCTGCTCGGGGTCGTCGTCGTGCCCGCGGAGAGCTGAGGCACCGGCGGTCGAATCATGCCACCTGCCTGGCCTCGACCTCCTCGAACCACGCGAACGTCGCCTCGAGGATCGCCTCGAGCGCTTCCTGTAGGAGCGTACGGAGATCGGAGTCCGGGCCGATGACCTGCTCCACCTTGCAGGTGTAGAGCAAGTGGGCGCCCTCGTTCTGATAGAGGAACATCCTCACGAATCGTGAGCGCTGCATGATGTCGTTGCAGATTCTCATCATCGCGGCTTCGTCGGCCGGATCGGTATGGTCCGCCAACGGGTGCGAAACGAAGCATTCGAGATGCGAGCCCTCCGCCCAACGCACTCCGACCGGCGCACCCAGCACCTCGACCTCGATCTCCTCGCCGTCCTGACTGATGCTCGGCAGCAGGCCTTGTGCGTACAGGGCATCCATCAACTTCACTGGCAACGCGACCGCTGAGTCCAACACGATCTGATCCTCTCCTCAGTCCGCCGTCCTGGTGGCAGGCCGCGGAGCAACATCAAGCCCTGAAATTGTTGCCGGCCGGCAGGGTGGGTCGAGAACGATCACCCGCATGCTCGGTGTCACCATTGTTGAACAAATCAGAACTGGTCGAGAAAGTCAGCTTTCAGGTTACTCGTGTCAGGAGGTGGATGCGAATCATCAATACGCTCCGGACGCAAAGTTGTCTTTGGTCGTAGCGGAACGACGCGAGGCCGGTGCCGGAAAAATGTCACGATGGCAGGACGAGGAACTCTTGGTTCGCCACAAATGCTTCCTGAGGAGTAACCTTGGTGGGGGTTCGTACCGTTTACAATTCTACGCGGGTGAGTGTTGTCTGGCCCATGTCGGAAAAGCTGATCACTATGCCTCGAGCAGCATGGAGCGATTCGATCGGCATGCCGCCGCCGGGCAACACCACGACGCGACACCCTCACGGCATCGCCCGCTTGCCCGATCGTCGGCATGATCCGTGTGGGTTCTGGTCCATACGGCGATCGCGGTCACCCATGGTCCGACGGCCATCCCGGATGTCGCGGTGGCCGGCCGGGCGGAGTTGTTCGGGGTGTCGGACTCGACGTCACGGCCCGACCGTCACAGCCCGACCGTCACGGCCCGACCGTCGCCGTCCGACCGTCGCCGCTCACCGACGCGACCGGCCGGCGCCTCACCTCCGCCGGCCGAGTCTTCACTGCGGGACCGACGGTCAGGCGGCGGTCGGGTCGAGTTGTCCCCACCGGGGTCGGTTGTCCACAGGTCCACCCACTCGCCGACCGGAGCCGTGGCGCCCGACCTAGCGTCGAGGCGTGGCGCGACCCGACCTCCCACCCGGCTCCGGACGGCTGTCCGCGGTCCTCGGCGCGTCCCGTGCGGGCCAGGGCGCCGGCGTGGACGAGCCCCGCACGGAGCCGATCCCCGTCGTGGCCCGGCGCAGCGTCCTGCGTCGGGTCGTGCCCGAGGGCTGGTGGGCGGCCCGTGTCGATCCGGGACGGCCCGGCGCCACCGCACTCGCGCTGGTCGCCGCGGCGGCCGCGGTGCTGGCCGCCGTCGGGGTGTGGACCGACCGTCCCCGGGTCGAGCCGGTGTCCGGGTTGCCGGCCGTCGAGGTGTCCACCGCCACCGCCGTCCCGATCGGGCCCGGCGATCCGGGGCCCCCGAAGGCTACCGCCGAGGTGGAGTCCACCGGGCCCCCGGCGCCACTGGTCGTCAGCGTGTCGGGGCGGGTGGAGAGCCCGGGACTCGTGGAGGTGCCCGACGGCGCCCGCGTCGCCGACGTGCTCGAGGCGGCCGGCGGGGCGCTTCCCGGAACCGATCTCACCGCCCTGAACCTTGCTCGGCGGGTGGCCGACGGGGAACAGGTGGCCGTCGGGGTACCGGCGGCGCCGGACGCCGCGCCGGCACCCGCGGCCGGTGCGGGTGGAGCACCGGCCGGCCCGGACGCCCCGGCTGGGAAGGTCGATCTGAACACGGCCACGGCCGAGCAGCTCGACGCGCTGCCCGGGGTCGGCCCGGTCACCGTCGAGCGCATCATCGCGTGGCGCACCGCCAACGACCGGTTCACCCGCGTGGAGCAGCTGCGCGAGATCGAGGGCATCGGGGAACGCCGGTTCGGGCAGCTGCGGGAGCTGGTGACGGTCTGATGCCCGCTCGTGACGGACGACCGCGCGCCGACCCGGGAACGGCGTCCGACGAGCCCCGCCGGCCGCCCGACCTGCGCCTGGTGCCCGCCGCCCTCGCCACCTGGGCGGTGGTGCTGCTGGGGCTGGGGCTCGGTCCGCTCCCGGGTGTGGCCGTCACCCTGTTCGCCGCCGCTCTGGTGTTGCTCGCCCGCCGCCGGTGTTGGGCCCCGCTGGTACTCGCCGCAGCCGGGTGCGCGGCCGCCGCCGGGCTGGTCGTCACCGCGCACACGGCGCTGGTGGCCCAGCATCCCTTGCGGGCCCCCGCCGAGCGGGCGGCGTCGGCGACGCTGGAGGTCGTGCTGCGCGACGATCCCCGACCGGTCCGCCCCGGCCCCGGGGCCCAGCCCGGTGGCCCCACCCAGGTGGTCGTGCCCGCGGTCCTGACGGCGGCCACGGTCGCTGCGCAGCGGTGGTCGGTGGGCGGGCGCGTCCTGCTCATCGCCCCGGTGCAGGGGTGGGGCACCCTGCTGCCCGGCCAGGCGCTCACCGCCGAGGGGCTGCTCGCCCCCGCGATGCGCTCGGACCTCACCGTCGCCGTCCTTCGGGTGCGCGGCTCGCCGCGCGAGGTGGCCGCGCCACCGTGGTGGCAGGATGGCGCGGGCGCGCTACGCGGCGGACTGCGTGTGGCCGCGGCCGAGGTGCTGCCGCCCGCATCGGCCGGGCTGCTGCCGGGTCTGTCCGTCGGCGACACGGGAGGGCTCACGGCGGAGGTCGAGGCGGACTTCCGGGCGGCCGGTCTGACGCACCTCCTGGCGGTTTCCGGTGCGAACCTCGCGATCGTGAGCGGCGCGGTGCTGAGCCTGTTGCGGTTGCTGCGGACTGATCCGCGGTGGGCGGCCGGCCTGAGCGGGCTGTCGGTCATCGGGTTCGTGGTGCTGGCCCGCCCGTCCCCGAGCGTGGTGCGTGCCGCGGTGATGGGCGCGGTCGTGCTGCTCGCGCTGGCGTCGGGGCGGGGTCGCTCGGCGCTCCCAGCACTGGCCACCGCCGTGCTCGTGCTGCTGGTGATCGACCCGGCGCTCGCGGTCGACCCCGGGTTCGCGCTCTCGGTCACCGCGACCGGCGCACTCGTGCTGCTCGCGCCGCGCTGGGCCGAGGCGCTGCGCCGGCACGGGGTGCCCGGGTGGGTGGCCGAGGCGCTGGCGGTGCCGGCCGCCGCGTTCCTCGTCACGGCGCCGATCGTGGCCGGGCTCAGCGGCGAGGTCAGCCCGATCGCCGTGGTGGCCAACCTGTTGGCCGTGCCCGCGGTGGCACCGGCGACCGTGCTCGGCGTCCTCGCCGCGCTGGTGTCTCCCCTGGCCTCGCCGCTCGCCCAGGCGTGCGCGTGGGCGGCGGGTCCGGCGGTCGGGTGGCTCGTGGTGGTCGCCGACCGCTCGGCGGCGATGTCCGGGGTGGCATTGCCGTGGCCCGACGGCGTCGCCGGCGGGCTGCTGCTCACGGTGGTCGTAATGGCCCTTCTCGCGCTGTGCCGGTGGCGGCGGGCGCGGGCGATGCTGCTCGCGATGACGTTGGGACTGGCTGTCGTGCTGGTGCCCACCCGGTTGGCCCCGCCCGGCTGGCCGCCCACCGACTGGTCCGTCGTCGCCTGCGACGTCGGGCAGGGGGATGCCGTGGTGCTCGCCACCGGCCGTCCGGGATGGGTCGTGCTCGTCGACGCCGGGCCCGAGGACGGGCTGGTGGATGCGTGCCTCGACCGGCTCGGCGTGCAGGGCCTCACCCTGGTCGTGCTGAGCCATCTGCACGCCGACCACATCGGCGGGCTCGCGGGTGCCCTTCGGGATCGGCCGGTCGGCGCGGTGGCGGTGGGGCCCGTCCGGGAGCCCGCACCCGCGCTGGCGCAGGTGGCGCGCCCCGCCGCCGCCGCGGGCGCGCCGCGGGTGGCCCTCG
>JAJAZD010000337.1 GCA_026785945.1 Pseudonocardia sp.
CCTTGAGGGGGAGCCCGTTGTCGTCGTCCACCCGCTGCGTCCCGTCCCACCGGATGGTGCGGTGCCCGCGGTCGCGGCCCCCGACCGCCGCGCCGCTCCCCCGACGCGCCGGGGCCCCCCGGCCCCCCCCCCCCCGCCCCGGCGCGGCGGCCCGCGGCCCGCCGGCCCGTCGGGGGAGCCGCGCCGCGCTCCGGGGCCGCGACCGCGGTCACCGCACCATCCGGTGGGACGGGACGCAGCGGGTGGACGACGACAACGGGCTCCCCCTCAAGGTGGGCTGCTGGCTCTCCTCCGGCACACGCGCCGGGCGGTCAGCGGCCCCAGCGCGTCCGCTCCCGGTCCGGCCCGGGCCCGCAGCGGCACGTCGACCCGGGCACCTCGGCCGCTCGGCACCCCGGCCGTGGTCGGTCCCGGCCGCGGACCCGTGTGCCCACCGGTTCGTCCGTTCCCTTACCTCCGCCCCGCTCGTCCGGTACTTTCACCGTTCGGAGGACGGGCACCGCTACGAGTTCCGTGCCCGTCGAGATCGTGTGGCCCGGCGGCCGACGCGTGCCCGCAAGGTGGTGACGGGGACGCCGGCTGCGCTGCGATGAGGAGCGTCGGATGAGCGATGTGATGACCCGTGCGCTCACGAAGGCCGGAGCCGACGGACTGCACGAGGCCGCCGCGGCCGCACGGGCGGGCCGGGGATCCCCTTCGAGCCCCTCGTTCTACGACGATGTGGGGAAGTACATCGGCGCGGTCCCGGCGCCCGTCCGCTCGATCGTGGACTACTACCGCATGGACGGGTCGTCGAGCGTGCTGGTGCTCTCCGGGCTCCGCGTCGACGCCGCCGGGTGCGGGCGCACGCCGCTGTCCTGGCAGGAGGCCCTGGCCGACGCGCGGCAGGAGCAGGAGGAGGCGCAGCTGGCCCTGCTCGCGGCCCTGCTGGGCGAGCCCTTCGCCTGGCACACCATCCAGCACGGCAGGATGGTGCAGAACCTGGTGCCGATGGAGAAGGAGCGGACGGCGCAGAGCGGCCACGGTTCGGTCGCTCTCGAGTGGCACACCGAGGACGGCTTCCACGAGCAGCGGTGCCGATACCTCCTGCTGCTCGGCATCCGCAACCCCGACGAGGTGCCCACGACCGTCGCCAGCATCCGCGGAGTGGACCTCTCCGAGGGCCACCGGGCGGTGCTCGTACAGCCCAGGTTCCTGATCCGGCCCGACCCCGAGCACCTCCGCCACCTGGCGACCGTCTCCCCGGGGAGCGAGGCGCTGCGACGAGCGCGGGAGATGCACGACCACCCGGAGCCGGTCGCCATCCTCTTCGGTCGACCGGACGACCCCCACCTCCGCATCGACGCCCCGTACACCACGCCGGTCCCGGGCGACCGCGAGGCGGCCGAGGCGCTGGCGGCGGTGGTCGAGCAGCTGGAGGTCGCTCAGCGTGACGTCGTGGTGCGAGAGGGTGACGTCCTGATCCTGGACAACTACCGCGTGGTGCACGGCAGACGGGCCTTCGAGCCCCGTTTCGACGGGACCGACCGCTGGTTGAAGCGGATCAGCGTGCGGGGGAGGACAGGATCGCTCGTGACCGGGGGGTCGAGGGTCGTCTGACGCGGCCAGCCAGTGATAACGTTCCGCTACATCTTCGCCGTGGTTCGACCCCGATCGCGCCACGTACGAGTCGGGCCCCTGTCCCTATGGAGCGTGCCGTGCCCCGTTCCCCCCTCCGTTCGCGTGAGTCGGTCGTCACGCTGCGCGTGCTCGCCGTGCTCGCTGTCCTGTGTCTGCAGGCGTGCGCAGTCGCCCCGTCCTCCTCGGGCGCACGCGTCGTCATCGGGTACTCGGCCTGGCCCGGGTGGTTCCCCTGGGAGGTCGCCGAGCAACAGGGGCTGTTCCGGGCCAACGGTGTCGACGTCGAGTTGCGCTACTTCGACAACTACACCGAAAGCCTGGCCGCCCTCGCCGCCGGTGAGATCGATGCGAACAGTCAGACCCTCAACGACACCGTGGCGTCGATCAGCTCCGGTGCCGAGCAGACCGTCGTCCTCGTGAACGACAACTCCACGGGCAACGACAAGATCATCGCGCGGGACGGCGTCCAGAGCCTCGCGGACCTGCGCGGCAAGCGGGTGGCCGTCGAGCAGGGAACGGTGGACCACTACCTCCTGCTGCTCGCCTTGGCGGAGGTGGACCTGACCCAGGCGGACATCGAACTGGTCCCGCTGGCGACCGCCGACGCGGTGGCCGCGTTCACCGAGGGCCGGGTCGACGCGGTGGGCGCCTTCGCCCCCTTCACCTCCACTGCGCTGGAGCTGCCCGGCAGCCGGGCGATCGCCACGTCGGCGGAGTTCCCCGGGGCGATCCCGGACCACCTCGTCGTCCGCGCCGCCATGGCCATCGAGCGTCCCGACGCGGTCCAGGCGGTCGTCAACAGCTGGTTCGACGTCCTCGACTCTATCCGGGCGGACCGCGACGCCGCGATCACCGTGATGGCTGCTCGGGCCGGGGTGGACAAGGACCAGTACGGCTCCTACGAGTCCGGGACGACGTTGTTCACCTGGCGGCAGAACCTCGACGCGTTCACGCCGGGCACGACGTCCCAGCACCTCAACTACCAAGCCAGACAGATCGCCTCGTTCCTGGTGAACGCCGGGCTGATCAAGACTCAGCCGGATCTGAGCGGCATATTCGATGACCGGTTCGTGCAAGCGGTGGACCGATGACGACGGAGGCCGAGCACCTGCGCGGGCGGCACCGCGGGTCGGTTCGCGACGGGTGGAGCGGCCTGATCGCGCGGCTGAGCATCAGCGGCAGGTTGTCGCTCCTGGTGCTGCTACCGCTCGCCGCGGCCGTCCTGGCCGCCGGCCCGTTCGTCACCGCCCAGGCGTCCGACGCCGCCGCGGCCGGTCGGACGGCGCAGGCGGCGGCGAACACCCGTGCGGTCGCGGCGCTCATGGGCGAGCTGCAGGCCGAGCGGCTGCTCCTGTCGTCGTTCCTCGCGTCGCCCGGGGACGACGGGACGACGGTGCGCCGCCAGCAGCGCACGGTGGACGAGACCGTCGAGCGCGTCCGCACCGAACTCGGCGCCGGCATCTCCGACGAACTGGCGGCCGCCCTCGTCCGCACCGGTTCGGTGCAGGAGGTCAGGGACATCGCGGCTGTGCGGGGCGTCTCACCCGACCGCGTGGCGCGGAGCTACCACGCGGTGATCGAGGCCCTCGTCGACGCGCTGCGACTCGTCTCGCGGCAGGATTCCGACGATGCGCGAGGAGCCCGGCAGCTCACCGCACTCGACGCCCTGCTCCGGGGCGACGAGTTCGCCGAGCTCCGGGGCGCGGCGCTCGTCGCCGCAGCCGTGGACCCCAAGAGCGGCCTGCCCCTGCTGGATGACTCCGGGGCCCAGGCCGGGCTGTTCGTCGAACGCTTCGTGCAGCAGGCCGACACCGACCTGGCCGGCATCGTCGTCGGTGTCACCGAGGGGCAGCGCGCCCAAGACGCCGCGGCCCTCGGCACCCGCCTTCCCGATCCGGGCAATCCCGGCGCCGTGGAGGGCTTCGCCGGCGAGGCGGTGCGAGTGGTCGGTGAGCTGGCCGGCTCCCGGGCGAGCGCCCGCGAGCAGGTCACCGCCCTGATCGCGGGGTCCGCTGTGGAGCGGGCCTCGGGCGCGGGTATCACGGCGTGGGCCGTCGGTCTCGGCACGGCGCTGGTGATCCTGCTGGTCGCCGCCCTGTCCGTGCTGGTCAGCCGGTCGATCGCGATCCCGCTCCGGCGGCTCACCGACGGGGCGCGCGATGTCACGGGCCTCGTCACCGGCCTTGCGGAGCAGGAGCTCGCCGACGTCTCGGACCGCGACCAGCGGGCGGACACCCGGCTGCCGCAGCCGGCCCCCATCGAGGTAACGTCGGACGACGAGCTCGGCCGGCTGACCGTGGCCTTCAACCAGATGCGCGCCACGGCCGTCGGCCTGATCGATCGGCAGATCGTCACCAGGCAGAACGTCAGCTTGATGTTTGCCAACGTGGCTCAGCGGACCCAGAACCTCGTCAGCCGCCAGCTCGCGCTGGTTGACGAGCTCGAGCGCAACGAGCAGGACGCGGGGATGCTCGCGAGCCTCTACCGGCTCGACCACCTGTCCACGCGGCTGCGGCGCAACGCCGACAACCTCCTCGTCGTCGCCGGCGCCCGGGAGGAGATCGGGGTGACCGGCCCGAAGGATCTGTCGACGGCGCTGCGGGCGGCGCTCGCCCAGATCGAGGACTACAAGCGCGTGGGGATCGCCGATCCACCGGATCTGCAGTTGGCGACCGCCGGGCTCGGCGCCGACCTGGTGCTCCTGTTCGCGGAGCTGCTGGAGAACGCGACCTCGTTCTCGCCCCCCACCGCCGCTGTGGAGGTCGAGGCCCGTCCGGGCGCCAGCGGATCCTGCGACGTGGTGATCGTCGACCACGGCATGGGGATGCCGGCGGACCGGCTCGCGGAGGAGAACAAGCGGCTGGTCGAGCGCGAACGTCTGGACGTCGCGCCGACGACGGTGCTCGGCCTGTTCGTCGTGGGGCGGATCAGCCGGCGGCACGGGCTCTCCGTCCAGCTCTTCGCCACCCGCGACGGCGGCGGCGTGACCGCTCGGATCACCATCCCCGCCCGGCTGCTGGTCCGGCGGCTCCCCGTCGTGGTGGAGGCACCTGCCGACCCTCGCCTCCTGGAGGCGGGACCCACCGCGATCCCCGCGATCATCATCCCGTCGGCCACGAACAACGGCCCCTTCACCTGGTTCGCCGACGATGCGGCCGCCGACGGCCGAGCGCCCGCCGGGCCCGGCGCAGGCGGCTTCGGCCCACGGGTGAGCGGCCCGCCGCCCCGCGTGGCGGGTGGTGCGTTCGTCGGGACCACGAACGGGTCCGTCGCCGCGGGCCCGAGGGACGGGGCCGACACCAGGGGCGGCCTGCGCCGCCGGGAAGCGGGGGCGCAACTCCCCGACGCTGGGCGGGTCGTGGCCCAGCCGGGCGCCGATCGCATTCCGGCGCAGCGGCGGCCGCACCACGATCCGTCCATCGCCCGCAACGAGCTCGGGGAGTTCGAGGCCGGCTTCAGCCGAGCGGCGGCAGGGACGACACCGGTCGGCCTGCCGAGCGCTCCGGCGGGTGTGCCCCCGTCGGCAGCCCCGCGGGCCCCGGCGCGCTCGGTACCCAGCGGCCGCTCCGTACCGAGCGGCTCCTCGGTGAGGAGCGGCCCCGCCGTACGGAGCGGTCCCAGCGTGCCGAGTGGCCCCGCCGTACGGAGCGGCTCGTCCGTACGGAGCGGTCCCCCCGCACCGGCCGGTCCCGACGGACCAGCCCCCGCCGCCGAGCGGTCCGGGCTGACGCGCCGCGTCCCCGGCATGAACATGGTTCCCGAGCTCCGGAGCGGACCCCCGTCACGACAGCCCGCCGGGGAGCAGGCCCAGCGGCCGTTGCGCCGTCCCGAGGAGGAGCGTGACCAGTTCGACGCGTTCCAGGACGCGGTGGCACGCTCCGCCCAGCACGACCCGACCAAGGAGACCACAGCATGAGTTCACCCGTCACCGGTGTGAGCACCGTTGCCAACGACTTCAACTGGCTCGTGAACCGCTTCGCGATTAACACGGCCGGGGTGATCGCCGCGATCGCGGTGTCCGCGGACGGGCTGCTCATGGCGCTGTCCTCCGATCTGCCGCAGCAGGACGCCGACCGGCTCGCCGCCATCTCCTCGGCAGTGCTCGGACTGGCCAACGGCGTGTCGGACTCCTATCCGATGGGCCCCCCTGACAAGATCATCATCGAGATGCAGCGAGGGTACCTCCTCGTCTGCACCATCAGCATCGGCTGCTCGCTGGGTGTGCTGGCGACGAAGCAGGCCGGGCTCGGCGCGATCGCCTACGAGATGGCCGTCTTCGCGAACAGTGCCAGCTCGGTGCTCAACCCGCAGCTCATCGAGGAGCTCAAGAACACCGTGGGTCAGTAGGGGGAGCGGTGATGAGCCGTCCGGAGGGAGACCGGGAGATCACCCTGCTGCGGCCGTACCTGCTCACGTCGGGCCGGTCGCAGCCGGTGGACCAGACGATCGAGATCGAGGCGCAGGTGCTGACCGCCCATCTCGCCGAGAGGTCGGCGAACGGGCTGAGCTTCGAGCTTCGGGATATCGTGTCCCTCTGCCTGCAGCCGCTGTCGATCGCCGAGGTCGCCGCACGTCTGGACCTGCACATCGGGGTGGCCAGAGTGCTCGTCGCCGACCTGGTCGCTTCCGGATACGTCACCCTCGCGCGACCCGAGGTCGCGTTGAACACGAACCTAGACATGATCGAGAGGGTCATCCGTGGACTCGAAGCGATCCGCTGAGTCGCAGCCCGCCCGACGGCGGCCGCCCACCCCGGTGAAGATCGTCATAGCCGGCGGTTTCGGGGTCGGCAAGACGACGGCGGTGGGATCGATCTCGGAGACCCCTCCGCTGAGGACAGAGGCGTCCATCACATCCGTCAGCGCCGAGATCGACCGCACCGGGTACGTCCCGTCGAAGGTCACCACGACCGTCGCCCTGGACTTCGGGTCCATCACCATCGACGACGAGGTGAAGCTCTACCTGTTCGGTACCCCCGGGCAGGACCGGTTCGGGTTCATGTGGCACGACCTCGTGCACGGGGCCCTGGGTGCGCTCGTGATCGTCGACACGCGGCGCCTCGGCGACTGCTACCCGGCCGTCGACTACTTCGAGAAGACGGGCGTCCCGTTCGTCGTGGCCGTGAACACCTTCGACGGGACGCTGGCCCACCACCTGGACGACGTGCGGTGGGCACTCGCCATGCAGGACCACGTCCCGCTGATCACCTTCGACGCCCGCGCGCGGTTGTCGGTCCGAGACGCCCTACTGGTGGTGCTGCGCACGTCCTTCCAGCGCGTCACCACCGCGGCGGCCCCGGTGTCCTAACCGGGCTCGCTCTGGCGGTCGGAGCCGATGTCGAGCACCGGGCCGGGCCCTGGATACTTGCGGCGGGCCCAGGTCGGACTTCCAGACGCTCTGAACCGAACGGCGGATCTGCCTGTTCATCACGACGACCCCGGACGGCACCCCGCACGTGGTGGCGGTGGGGGTGACCGTAGACGTCGAGGCGGGCATGGCCCGGGTGATCGCGCGCCGCGGCTCGCAGAAGATCCACAACGTCCTCGGCCACGGCGCGGGCGGTGCCCGGGTGGCCGTCGCCGCCATCGAGGGCACCCGCTGGTTGACGCTGCAGGGCACCGGCGTCGTCCGCGACGACCCGGGTGGGCGCCTGTTCGAGGCCCCGACGGGAGGAGGCGACGATCGGCACCGTCGACCGGTGGATCGTGGCCTGGATGCTGGCCGCTTTCCTGATCACGTTCGTGGTCACGCGGGTGACCACGCGGCTGATCCGGGCCGGGCGCGGCCCGTTCCGCGACACCACGGTGGGCGGGGTGCACGTCCACCACCAGGTGTACGGGATCTTCCTGCTGCTGGGCACCGGCACGGTCGAGCTCGCCTACCGGCCCGCGAGTCCGTGGTTCGAGGTGCTCGCCGTGCTGTTCGGCGCCGGTGCCGCGCTCACCCTCGGCGAGTTCGCGCTGTGGCTGCGCCTCGACGACGTCTACTGGGGACCGGAGGGCCGCCGCTCGGTGGACGCCGTGCTCATCGCGTCGGTCATCGGGGCCCTGCTGCTCGTGGAGTTCTCCCCGTTCGACGACGACGCGAACGACAACCGGGTCGTCGCGTCGGTCGTGCTGGTGGTCGACATGCTGTTCGTGCTGGCCGCGATCCTGAACGGGCGCACCCTGCTGGGCGTGTTCGTCCCCCTGCTGGCGCTGGTGGCGGCCTGCCGGCTGGCCCGGCCGCGCTCGCCCTGGGCCTGCCGGTTCTACCGGCCCGGCTCCGGGCGGCTCGCCCGGGCCCGGCGGCGCTTCCCCGACGGCCGGCGCAGCCGGTGGGGCCCGCTCGTGGACCTGTTCGCCGGACCCACCGCCGCTCCCGGGCCGGGGACCACGGGGTCCCAGGGGGACTGAGGCGCCCCTCCTCGGCGACACCCGCCGGGGCGTGGGACCCAACGTCGTACGATCGGGGGAGCCGGCACGCAGGCGCGCCGTGGTCACCGCCCGTCGGCACCGGCCGGCGGTCCGGCCCCGTGGGCGAACGAAGCCGCCTCTCGTCCGCGGCCGGTACCCGTCCGGCTCGCGAGGCGGGGGAGCACCCGGCGCAGGTCGTCGAGCAGGAGGTCGGCCAGGTCGTGGGAGAAGCCGTTGCGCACCACGATGCGCAGGGCCTCGATGTCCTCGCGGTGCCCCGGGAAGGTGCTCGCCGGCGCGAGCCAGCCCTCCTCGCGCAGCGCCGCGGAGACGTCGAACACCGAGAAGGCCGCTCCGGGAGCGACGGTGAAGGCGAATACGGGCAGCTCGGAGCCGTCGGTCAGCAACCGGAACGGGCCGAGCTCGTCGATGCGGGCGGCCAACGAGGTGGCCACGTCCCGGCACGTCTGCTGCACGCGGCGGTAGCCGTCCCTCCCCAGGCGCAGAAAGTTGTAGTACTGGGCGATGACCTGTCCGCCCGGCCGGGAGAAGTTCAGGGCGAAGGTCGGCATGTCGCCGCCGAGGTAGTTGACGCGGAACACCAGGTCCTCGGGCAGGGCGGCGGCGTCGCGCCACAGGGCCGCAGAACGGGGCGATCATCGCGCCGGAGGCCGCGTCCACGTGCACCGGGACGTCGGGCCAGCCAGTCCGTGGCGCGGTAGCAGGCGTCGTCGGAGACGGTGTCGAGGCCGGTAACGTGCACGTCGTGGGCGACCCAGCTGGTGGCGGCGAGCTTCGAGGACGGCGCCAACGCCCGGTTCGCGACCAGCGCGAACAGCACCCGCTCCACGATCGGGTCCCGCCGGGTCCCGGCCGCGAGGCGGCGCAGCAGGGTGTCGATCCCGAGCCGGTGCCACAGCCCATCGAGCAGCCATGCCCCGCCCAGCGGGCGGGACTCGACGAACTCCAGACCAGGAACCCCGACCACACGAGCCCGATCCGGGCCTGTCGAACTCGTCTCGACACCGACGACGCGGGTCAGCGCGGCGATGAGGCGCTCGATCGCGGGCCGGTCGAGCTGATCGGCGCGACCGAAGGAGTAGAGCACCTTCGTCCGCGCGGTCTTCGCCGTCGGGTCCCACACGTTGTGCGCCAACTGCAGGTAGGACACCTTCGACCCGTCCCGGTTCCGCCGGGTCGACCTACGCACGAACACGCCACCAGACCTTGCACGACTACTAACAGCTCACAGCACCAGAACGAGCATGGTCGTGTCACTATGGATTCCACCGTGCTAGGCTAGGTCTCACCGCCCTGACCTGCACAAACATCCATTATCATGCACCAGATCACACGTTGGCTGTGGAACCCAGGCCCGAGGGTGCGGAGGACGGCGGCGGCGCGTCCCGCCCGATCGTCGAGTTGTGCATATGTGGTCACCGTCCCTTCGAACCACAGAGCGGTCCGGCTCGGAAACAACCGTGAGGCGCGTTCGACGTGCTGGGTGATGTTCACTGGACCTCCGTGCTTGCCGTGACGGGTTCCGGCGAGCGATTCAACATGTCGGGCACGCACGCCAGGGTGATCTGGTACTCCATCCCGGATAGCTCGTCGTCGAGGTAGCGCTCCAACGCTCCCAGGGAGAATGGAGGACTGGTCGGGCTAGCAGCCCTGGCGGGCGGGTCGGCGAACAGCCGCTGGTAGAACGGCGTTCCCTTGTAGGTCGCCGGAAGGTGATCCGCGTCCCAGCGGAAGGGCACGGCCTCTCGGCCTGCTCGCATGAGTTGACCGCTAACTTGGTAGTCGGGGTTGCGCCCGTTGATGCACGGCCGGCATGTGACGGTGCCCTCGATTCTGTCGCCGGGAGCGACGTCGACACCCGGGTCGAACACGGGAAGAAACACGGTGCTCGTCTGCAGCATGAGAGGGGCCCGTCAGCGTGAGTCGCCCTCCTGATCGGGCCGGCCCGATGGCTGCGGCGCCGCCGTCGCGAGCAGCGGGCCTTGAGCAAGGTTCGCCGTCGCCGGCCCTGATCTGGTCCAGGAGCGTCGGGCGGGCGCCGGATCGGCCCCGGCTGTCGTGGCGCCGGTGCGCCGTCGTTGAGCTCGGCGGTGATCCGGGGCACGCCCTGGGCGCGTTCGGTGTCGTGGACCGCGCGGATCCGCATCGCCAACACGGCGTCCGCGGCCACTCGCGCGGCCCGGGCGGGCGCGGCGGCCAGCTAGGCGTAGAACGACGAGCGCGTCACCTGCACGATCTCGCACAGCCGCTTCACCTCGAAGGCGTTCCGGTGGTCAGCGACGAACTGGAAGCGGTTCACCAGCGCGTCTCCCCGGCGAAATACTTGGCCGCCTGGCGCAGGATGTCCCGCTCGGTCGCGAGCTTGGCCTGCTCGGCCACCAGCTGGGCGTTCTCGGCCTGCAACGCCACGACCCGGGCCTGTAACGCTGCCAGCTCGCCGCCCACCGGGCCGGGACGACGTGATGCCGGCGCGGACGAGCCGGGCGCGGCGCCCGCCCCTGTCATGGCAGCGGTCGTGGCGGTACTGGTCGTCGGCGTGTCCGGGTCCAGCGCCTGCACCCACACGTGCAGGGTGTGCCGGGAGATCCCCAGATCTCCGGCGATCCCCTTCAGGGTGGCGTTCGGTGTGGAGCGGTACAAGTCGACGGCCTGCCGCCGGAACTCCGGCGAGTACGTCTTGCGGGCCATGATCTGGATCATCTCGCTTCCCCCGGCCGTGGCCGGATTCAGCGTGTCCAAGATCAGGGGTCAAGGCCCCGTCGTCGAGTTCGGCGAGACGCTCGGCTGCGGCCCACCCACCGTGGCCGAACCGGGCGTGCGCCCACGCCGTCAGGTCGAACAGCGGCACGCACCCGGCCAGGACACGCGCGGCCATCGCCCTGAGTGCGATGCGCAGTCCCTGCTCGCCGTCCCGCTGGTGCTGCTCGACGGCCGGGGCGCACTCCGCGTTCCACAGCGCGGTGACGGCGCAACCCGGCCACCGCGTCGGCAGGGCTCCATCCGATGAGGACGGGTCGGCACCGTCGACCCCGGCGATGTCACCTGAAGAGCCGGCTGGCGCCCTCGAGAACGCTGTTGACCAGCCCCGTGGCCCGTTCGCTGCCTTCCTTGACGGCCTGTGTGACACCGACGCCGAAGTTCCTCGCGGCGGTGACCGCCTGGTTGGCGACCGAGCCGCTGCCGTCCCCGACGAAGCGCTGTCCGACCTCCCCGACGCCGGCGGGACCCCTGCCGTAGGCCGGGCTGCCGGGCACGGCCTGGTTTCCCGCCTTGCCCTCGCTCACGAGTCGCGTGTAGTTCGGATGGCTGGGGACCCCGGCACCCACCACCGCGTGCCCTCGCAGCAGGCGCCCCACGCCGGCGGGGTTCGCCGGATCCCACGAGCCGGGGACCACGCAGTCCGCGGTGACCGTCGAGCTGCACACGAGCTGGCCACCGGGCGCGACGCGGCCGACGCCGGCGGGTCCCCGGCCGTAGGCCGGGCTGCCGGGCACGGCCTGGTTCCCGGCCTTGCCCTCGCTCACGAGCCGCGCGTAGTTCGGATGGCCGGGGACCCCGGCACCCACTGTCGCGCGCCCTCGCACCAGGCGTCCGACGCTGTTGGGGTTCGCCGGATCCCAGGAGTCGGGGCTGACGCAGTTCGCCGTGAGGGCCGGACTGCACACGGCCTGGCCACCGGGCCCTCGCTGCGGAGGTCCGGCGCGCAGGACACCCACCGAGTTGGGGTTCGACGGGTCGATCGAGCCCCGCTCCACGCAGGGTTCGGGCGCCGAGGACGAGCACCACGGCCGGCCGCCCGGCGCGGTCGGGGCCACGGCGGCCGCGCCACCGACATCGCCGTATTGCAGCAGGTTGCGGCCTCGGGTCCCGAGGTCACCGGCCACGGCCCAGGACTCCCGTCCCGCGACGCCGGTGGCGTCCGCGGCCCGGCGCAACGACGCCCCGCTCTCCTGGAACCTGTTGCCGGCTGCCGCGAGTGCGTCCCCGTCACCCCCCGAGAGCAGGGCCGTGCCCGCCCCGAGCAGGGCGTCACCGAACCCGTCGGCGACGTTGGCCAGAGCGGTCCCGGTCGCGCCGAGCCCGGTGGTCGGGGCCTGTCGCAGCCCGGTGTGCAGGGCTCGGCTGGCCTCGTCCAACCGCCGATCGGCCTCCTGCACGCTCTTGTCGGACACCAGCGGCTGCCGCTGGTCGCCCCGGACGTTGCGCACCACGTTCTCCACGTTCCACACCGGGTCCACGGAGTTGGTCACCGCCTCGACGATCGGCTTGCCGAACGCGAGCCCGGCGTTGGCATACCCCCGGGTGAGGTTCACCCCGGCGCCGTCGGTGGGGTCGGTGGGACCGTCGATCACGTTGGTGGCACCGGCTCCGAGGTCGGCCAGGGTCTGAGCGGTGCTGTGCAGGCGCCGGAACAACGGGTCGTCCGCCACGGGATCGACCACGAGCACCTCGGCGATGGCGTTCTGCGCGGCCATGGTCGCGACCACCGGCAGGGTCTCCCGCAACGCGCGGCCGGGGCTGAGCTTCCTGGCCATCTGCCACTGGTCGACGAGGCTGTCGGCCGCGAACGCGGTCTGCAGCCCGACACCCTTGGCCAGGGACCGGAACCCGATGTCGCAGTAGGTGTTCGCGTTGCTCGTGTCGGTGGCCGAGGGCTGGCAGATCCCGAGACTGCGGCGCACCTCACGGTCGCCGATCACGGCCATGTTGATCGCGGTGGGGGCAGCGGCGTACGGCAGCGGGCGGGCGGGCAGGGCGAGGACGACCGGCCTGGGGGTGGGCACGGTGACCTTCGCGCCGCTCTGTGCACTCAGGTAGTACTCGATGTTGCGGCGCCGGATCTCGGGCAGCCGCTCCTGGGCGTACTGGGCCGCGGAGTTGACGCCCGCTCCGATCACGCCGCTGACCAGGGCCTGCCCCATCGAGTCGGCGTCGGCGTTGCCTGTGCTCGGCAGGTTGAGCGGCAGGTTCTGCAGGGTCGCGTCGACCACCGAGGCCCGTGGCAGGGTCGTCGTGGCGTCCCGCACGTTGTTGAACGGGTTCGCCGCGGCGTTCACGGCAGCCTGGGACGCACCGGCCGACCGCGCCTGGGCGGCTCGCTTCAGCCCGATCACCGTGGCGTTCTCGTAGCCGTTGATGCCCAGCGACAGCGGGCTCAGCGCGAACACGAACGGCAGCGCGGACGCCGGCAGCACGGGGCCGGGCCCGACGTTCTCGCCGGGCCCGGTGGCCGGGCCTCGGGGCACCGACGAAGCCCGGGGCACCGACGAAGCCCGGGGCACCGACGAAGCCCGGGGCGCCGCCGGCGCCCGGGTGACGGCGGTGAATACCGGGCCCGACGCACGGCCGAACCCTGTGCCGGAGGAACCGACGAACGTGTCCGACGATCCGGACGGGACGAGGTCCCCGTACTGCACCGGCGTGTCGGTCCCCAGGTCGAACAACCCACCCACACCGGTCGAACCACCACCCCCGACCGATGACAGCACACCTGGCGCGAGGTCGAACAGCCCGCCCAGCCCGGTCGAACCGTCGGCCTCGTCCAGTGACGACCCGCCCGACCCCAGGTCGAAGGGCGAGAACGGGTCCGACGACAGCCCGTCGGCCGGGACGCTGATGTCCACGACACGACCGCCGTCCGGGACATCCTCGCCGACGGTCCGCTCGGTGCCCCCCGTCGACGACGAGGATTCCCCGGACGGCACGAGGTCGACCGGCGAGGTGTCGGGCTGGTCGAGGGGGGACGACCCGGCGCGCAGCGGGAGGGCGCGGGCAGGCGTCGACGCGCCGCCCGACGGGTTCCCGGCCAGGTCCGGAACGCTCACGTCGATGACGTCCGACCGTGTGCGGTCGACGGCAGCCGGCAGCAACGGCTCCGGTGCCCCGTCGTGCGGGGTGCCGGACCCCGCGAGCAGCGTGGGCGTGGTCACCGCCGACCCCCGGCCGTTCGGATCGAGGTCGACGTCCGGGGTCAGGTCCAGGTCCGGGGTCAGGTCGAGGTCCGGGGTCAGGCCCAGGTCCGGGGTCAGGTCCAGATCCGGCGTCAGGTCGACATCCGGAACGAGCGCCGCAGCGCTGCCGGACAGGCCGAACCCGCCCGACGACGACGATCCGAGCGGGTCGGCACCGGTCTGCTCCTGGATGTCGACCTCCTCGCCGGGAGCCGCGTGTGCGACCCCGCCCAGGCCGAGCAGGGCGAGCGCCGACACGGCTCCGGCGCCGCAGGCGAGCTCACCGACCCCGCGACGGCCGCGCCGAGCGGAGGCCAGGTCGTAGGGGTTGTCCAGCTTGTGTCCGGCGGGGCGCGAAATCGGCGACATGGTGGAGTAGTAGCAGGAATAACGGCTGCACCGACAGTTCCCACAGGACGCATCCCCATGCCTCGGCCATGAGACCGAAATCCGGATCAACATGTCGGAAACACGACCGGCGAAACGCGTGGCGCTCGTGACGATCACATTGCGTCGTCGCTAACGGGTGATGTCACGGGTCGGCATGACCCCGGTCACAGGCCCGCGCCACGGCCAGGAACAGCAACGACGGTGGTGCCGACCGGAGCGGTGCTCGCCCGATCGACCTGGCTCCGAAACTCCCGGCACGCCGATCCGGTGTGCCGGCGGCGCCATCGCTACGGCATTATCGGGGCGCCCCGCGGGCGCAATGCCCCGGTCGAACAGGGAAGGTGTGATTGCCACATGAATCAGACTGCGACATCCGTGTGGGCGACCGGCGGAATGCGCGCCGACGAGTCGGGACAGATCGAAAGCCGGCGTGGCCGCCTCCGCTCGGCCCGCCAGGGCAGGCGGCTGTCCGTGGAGGACGCGGCGGCCATGGTTCGCACCTGCGCGGCCGGGCCGGTGCCGGCCAACCTGGCCGACCGGTGGGTGGAGTGGGAACGCGGTCGGTCCGAGCCCGGGTCGGAGCTGCAGGTGGCCGTCGCCACCGCCTTCGGCGTGGTGCCCGACCAGCTGTTCGGGCCCGGCCCCGCGCGGCGGGGCGGCACCGCCGCCGGCGACGACAGGGTGATCCGGCAGCTCCTCGACGCCTACCCGACTCGGCCGGCCGAGGAGCTGGCTGCCGAAGCGGCCGAGCACCTCGCCATGCTGTCCGTGGCCCACGCCACCCCGGTTCCGCGCGACCCGGCGCTGCTGCACCTGCTGCTCGCCCACCTCCACCACGACCTGGGCGAGCGCCCGACCTCCACGATCCACCAGCGCCTGGCGAGCGGCATCGCCACCCGGCTGGCCGACCGTGCGCTCCTGGCCCGGTGCCGGGATCTCGCTGCGGCGTGCGCGGTGACGTCAGGTCGCTCCCGCACCGCCATCGAGATCGCGCAGGACGGCGGCGCGGCCACCACCACCTCGTCGCTGGGCAGCCGGATGCGGGGCCACGAGGCTCGGGCGTGGGCCCGGCTCGGTCAGCACCGGGCCGCCCTGATGGCGCTCGATCGCGCCCGCGAGCTGCTGTCCGCTCCGCAGGACCCGGACGACCCCTGGCCCGACGACGGCACCCGGCGGTTCGAGGCGGACGCGATGGAGGTGTACCGCGTTCTCGGCGACGACCTGGCCGCCGAGTCGTTCGCCGCGGCGCTGCTCGCCGGCGACACGCCCATGGCCGCGGCCCCGGCCCACCTCACCCTGGGCGTCACCGCGGCGCGGCGCGGGGACGCCGGGCGGGCGCTGCACGCCGGCTACCAGGGGCTCGCGGTGTCACGGCGCTGCCGCCCGGCCGTCGCGCTGGTGGCGGAGGAGCTGCTGAACGTGCTCGACACCCGGTGGCCACGGCACTCGGAGATCGCCCGACTGCGATCCGCGGCCGGCCTGCGGCCCTCGGGACGGCGGACCCGGACCGCCCAGCGTCTGGAGGCATGACGGCAGCCGCCGTCGTAGTGAGCCGACCAGGACACCGGCCCGATCAGGACACCGACCCGATCAGGACACCGGGGCCGCCGCGGTCGTGACGCGCTGGTAGGACGTGCGCAGCACCACCAGCAGGGCGTCCCGGACGGACAGCCGCGCGCGGGCGTCGAAGGTGATCAGCGGGACGTGGTCCTGCATGGCGAGTGCCCACCGGACGTCGTCGAGGTCGTGGGCCAGCGTCCCGTTGAACGTGTTCACGGCCACGACGAACGGGACGCCCGCGTTCTCGAAGTAGTCCACGGCCGGGTAGCAGTCGTCGAGGCGGCGGGCGGGAGCGGGCGTCGGCGTCGAGGAGCACGACGCGGTCGGCGCAGCGCCGGGGGAGCCGGGACAGGACGTCGGTGACGAGGTCGCCCTTGGGGTCGACGAGCAGGATCCCTCGGCCGGCGTCGGCGTCGGCGTCGATCATGTTGCCGAGCAGGGTCACACACGGCAGAACGTGATCATTTCGCCGCGGTCTCGGCTCGACCGTGAGTCTGCGACCACCACTCACCGTCACCAGCGGCGCGGCCGCCCCACCCCCACCGGCGACCACCGGATAATCACCGTCCGTGATCATTTCAGGCGGTGAGGACCGCGGCCGGCGACGCCCATCCCTTGAGCAGCGATCCCAACATTCGATCACAACACGCCGACCACTGCGGGCCCTGATCAGTGCAAACGACTTTGTACGTCACCCTGCCGGTGCGCTGGATGTGTTCGGCCAGGACCGGATGTGTCGGCCGAATCCCGGGGGTACTCCGGGGGGATCTTGGGACGCTACCTCGATCAAGTTCCTGACCTGCGGTTCTGCTCCTC
>JAJAZD010000338.1 GCA_026785945.1 Pseudonocardia sp.
GACCGGGGATGGGAGAGTCGAGGGGCCCGCGCGCCGCGGCCCCCCCCCCCCGGGGCCCCCACCCCCGCGCGGGGGTTGGGGCCCGCCGCCCGCCCCGGGGCGTGCGGCGCGCCCCCGCCCCCCCGGCCCACCGGGGGCCGGGGGGGGGGGGGCGGGGCCCCTGCGCCGGGGGGGGGGGCGGGGCCCAAACCCCGCGCGGGGGTGGGGGCCGCCGGGGGGGGCGGCGGCGGCGCGCGCGCCCCTCGACTCTCCCATCCCCGGTCCGATCTCCAACACGACCGGGCCTGCTCGCCCGAACCAGGCGGGCGGGTCGAACGGCTCGACGCCGGCCAGCAGATCGGCGGCGTCGTGGCCTCGCACCGACCACCAGCGGTCCCATGCGTGCTGCTGGCCCTCGGTGAGTCGGTTGCGCTGGCGGACGAAGCTCGTGACCGGCGGGTGCTCCTCAGCCACCAGCAGCGGGACGGGCCGGGGTGGACGGGCTCCCGGCGGACCGGGCCTGGGTCTGGGCCGCCGGCAGCCGGACGCCGGCCGTGGCTCCGGGCAGCCTGCCCCGCACGTATCCGGCGCTGGTGAAGGCCAGCGCGGTGACGACGGCCGCGGCCGAGGACACCCGGCCCGCTCGTAGCTCGCGCACCACCGCGGCGGGCAGGACCCTGGCCACGTAGCTCCGCTCGGTGGCCAGGGCGTCGTCGCTGCCGACGAGCTTGGACACGGCGGCCTTGGACAGCCCCTCCGCCCAGCTGCGCCTGCGCAGGTAGGCCCACTCGATGCGGTCGTCGCTCACCCGGTGGTCGACGACCGCGCGCGGCTCGAACACGATGCGGATGGCGTCCCCGGCCCGCTGGTAGGCCTGGCGGGCACGGATGCAGAGCTCGGTCTCCTCGCATCCCAGCGGGTTCCTGCCGATGCGCCCGATGTCCTCGGCGAAGCCGCCGACGCGGGTGAAGACCTCCCGGCGGAAGGACATGTTGCAGCCCATGAGGTTGCGGACCTCGGCCTGCTCGGTGGGCTGGCCGGTGTAGGTGCAGCCGACGATCCAGTCCAACTCGCCGGTGGCGTCGCGGTCGGCGGGCTCGGCCCCGGGCAGGACCCCCGGCCGGTCACCGTTGACGCGGGCGGCGGTACCACTGATCGCGGTGGGCCAGCGCGGGTGGGCCACGCCGCCGACGGCGGCGACGGCGGGGTCGGCGTACGGCGCGAGCAGCGCGGCGAGCCAGCCGGGACGGGCGGCCGCGTCGTCGTCGAGGAAGACCACGACATCGCTGCTGGCCTGCGCGATCGCGGTGTTGCGGGCGCCGGAGAGCCCCTGCCGGTGGGCGTTGGGGAGCACCCGCACGCCACGCGGGCCGAACTCCTCCAGGGCGCGCGACAGGAGCGTCGCGTTGTGGTCGACGACGACCACGGTCTCGGTCGCGGGCACGTCCTGGGCCCCCACCGAGTCGACGGCGGCCATGATGTCGTCCCACCGCTTCTCGGTGTAGACGCAGATCACGACGGTCGCCGTGGGGGCGCTGCTCATGGGGCGTTCTCCTCGTCCGGAGTGGTCGACCGCCCCGGGCTCAGCGGTGGCGACCGGATCGGCGGTCGGCCCGCCGGTGCTCGGCGAGCAGGGTACGCAGCACCCTGGTGCCGTCGGCGAACGTGCGGAGGTTGGTCTCGCCGAACATCCGCAGCCGCTCGATCGAGGGCACCTCGGTGATCTTCAGACCGGCCGCGGCGATCCGGCAGTTGAGTACCGTCTCGATCTCGAACCCGTCGCCCCAGAGCATGCCCTCGGCGGGTGCCGGGAGATTCACCGGGGGCAGGTCGAGAACGGGCAGCAGATCGGCCCAGAACGCGTTGTAGCCTCAGCACAGATCGGTGTAGGCCGTGCCGAACAGGGCGTTCGCGACACCGTTGAGCCAGGCATTGCCCGACCGGCGCAGCAGCGTGATGTCGTCGCTCCCACCACCCGTGGCGAACCGGCTGCCCTCGGCGAAGTCGGCTCCCGCGACGAGCGCGGAGACGAACCCGGGGATCTCGGCGGGGTCGCCGGGGCTGCGACGTCCGGGGCTGGGACGTCCGGGGGTGCGACGTCCGGGGGTGCGACGTCCGGGGGTGCGACGTCGCGGGGTGCGACCACACGGGCGTCGGCACCGCGGGGACAGCAGGGCGGGTAGGCGAAACAGTGCTCACACAACCTTCAGACAGGTCCGCTCCATCCGAGCAACGATCCCGCCTCGTTGCGGACGGTCGGTCCCGATACACCCGATGGGGGAGCGGGAGACGCCGTGGCCACGCCGTGGAGACGTACGGGCTCTCCGGAGGTTGCGTCCCCACGCAGGACTTTGTTCGCCATCGCACACAGTCGACGCCGTTCCGGCCCGCGGATCCGTTCGGACTGCGACGCTGCACACCATGCGCGACAGTCCCGCCTCGCCTCCGTCGCCCGCGGTCCTGTCGCCGCGCGACCGCTACGCCGCCGCCGTCCGAGCCCGCCGCGCGGAGCTCCGGGAGGCAGTCGACCTGCTCGGCGGCAGCCACCGCGCCGAGCTGCGCAGCGAGCTCGCGCTGGCCCGGATCGCGGAGTCCGACGCGCTGGGAACCGCGCTGGGCCGCGCGGCGCAGGAGGTCCGCGCGTACACCGACAGCGCGGACCGGGCGCGACGCGCCGCCCTGCCGGCCCTGCTCGGCCC
>JAJAZD010000339.1 GCA_026785945.1 Pseudonocardia sp.
ACCTCGGCCCCATCGGCGTCCGGGTCGACCAGGGCGAACGACGGAGCGATGGTCTCGTCGTGCTCCGGCACCGCGACGGCGAGCGCGTCCAGGCCGTCGAAACGCAGCTGGTCGCGCCAGTCCAGCAGATCCCGCAACAGGTGCTCGACCCAGCCCCGCTGCCCGGCGGCCGGGTCGGCACGCCAGTCGCCGTGCGCGCGGCGCAGGGCGTCGCGCTCCTCCGGCTCGACCGCGGCCAGCGCCGGCCAGGTCCGGCGCAGCACCGGCAGCGACAGGAACGGGCCGGTCACCTCCACCATCGCCAGCCAGTCGCGGTGCAGCCGGGCGCTGTCGATCATCGGCCGGCCGCGCCGCCCGCCTGCCCTGGTCCCGCCTGACCTGGTCATCGCACGGCCTCCCGCCTGGGCACCACGAACACCACCGCGACCGGGAACCGGTGCGGCGTGGGATCGGCGTAACGCCGCTCGATCGCCGCCAGCTCCCGGTCGCGTTCGGAGTCGACCCGTTCCAGGCGCTGCGCCCAGGTGCGGCGGTCGCGCCGGTACTGCGCCAGCTCGTCGCCGGTCTTGGCGACCTCGACCCGACTGAACAACGCGTTCTCCGCCTCGGCTTCGGGTTCCGCGAGCGCCTGGCGCAACGTCCGGGCGAACTGCTGCAGCCCCTCGACCGTCCGGTCGCGCTCCTGCTGCTGACGTTCCGCGAGGCGGCGGACCAGCGACTCGTGGCGGGTGTCGGTCCGCCAGTCGATCGCACCGAGCAGCCCGTCGGCGATCCGCGGCCAGCGGGCGGCGAGCCGGGCCTGCACCACCGGCGAGGCCGGGGTGCCGGTGGCCAGCGCCCGGCCGAGCAACCCGCCCAGCGCCCCGACGCTCTCCCAACGGCGGAACCGGCCCTGCTCGGGGGCCCAGCCGCCGGCGTGCAGCACCTCCTCGTGCAGCCGGATGCCGTCCGCACCGACCAGCACGAACCGGGAGAACGCGCCGACCAGCACGTCCTCCAGCGCCGGGTCGTCGCTGACCACGGCGGTGACGCGGTGCAGCCCGACCTCGGAGTTGGACACCGCGGCCCGCAACAGCCGGGTGGACATCGCGACCAGCGGGTGGTTGAGGTGCGCCAGCACCACGTCGTCACGCCCGGACGCCGCCGCGGCGTCGAAGGTGACCGGCAGCTGGCGGGGCGGGCGCTCGGCGTTCTCCAGCTTCTCGGTGAGCCCGGCCGTCGCCCGCTGCCACGAGCCGGTGAGCGGCGGGACGTCGAACAGCCGGTCGTCGGCGCGGCGCTGGTCCTCGTGCGGCTGCAGCGGCTGCTGGCGGGCCAGCTCCAGCGCGGTGCCCACCACCCGGCGCACGGCATCCGGGGTGATGCCGAGGTTCGCCACCGTGTCGTCGAGCGTCTCGCGCAGCCGCCGCACCTGGCGGGGCACGTCGGTGTCCACCGGCACGTCCGGGCCGGCGGCACGGTCGGCGGCGTCCACGTCGAAGTCACCGATCTCGCCGAGCATCCGCCGCTGCACGGCCTCGGCCAGCACCGCGTTCACCGAACCCAGATCGGCCTGCATGCTGGCGACCTTGCGGGCCACCCTGGCCAGGAACTCCAGGTCGGCCTCGAACGCATCGACGGCGTGGCGCCAGCCGGTGCCGATGAAGTGCCGGATGTCCGGCGCGGTGCGCTGGCCGTACCGGTCGACCCGGCCGATCCGCTGCTCCAGCCGGTTGGGGTTGAACGGGATGTCGTAGTTGACCAGCCGGTGGCAGTGGTTCTGCAGGTCGATGCCCTCGCTGGCGGCGTCGGTGGCCAGCAGGATGCGCACCTGATGCTCGGTGGGGTCGGTCTGGAAGGCCAGCCGCAGCTGCTCGCGGTCGTCGGCCTTCATGCCGCCGTGCAGCTGGGCCAGGTGCGGCTCGGCCATGCCTTCCTGCCGGAGCAGGTTGGCCAGCCAGCGCTGGGTGTCGCGGTACTCGGTGAACACCACGACCCGCTCGTTGGTCCAGTTCTCGCCGTCCGGGCGGCAGACCGCGGCCAGGTAGTTGATCAGCTCGCGGGCCTTGGCGTCGGGCTGGGCCTCGTGCGAGAGCGCCCAGGTCTCCATCCGGCGCAGCGCCGCGATCTCGGAGTCACCGTCATCGGTGGGCTGCTCGGCCTGCAGCGGGATGGCCCGGTCCAGCGCCCCGTCCTCGGCGTGGGCCAGCTCCTCGTCGTCGTAGGTCTCGACGTCGTCGAAGTAGTCGTCCATCCAGGCCGGCACATCGTCGGTCGGCCCCGCCGGCGGGCGCCCGGCCCGGCGTTCCAGCGTCTCCAGGTAGACCCCGACCGTGTGCGCGAAGGCGGCCGGGCTGGAGAACAGCCGCTTCTTCAGCAGCAGCGTCACCAGGTCGACCGCCTTGCGGCCGCGGCGCTGCTTCGTCCGGCGCCGGCGCAGGTCGGTGAAGTCGGCCAGCAGCCGGTGGATCTCGCGCTCGCTCTGCGGGTACTCGACGGCGATCGGGCTGGTCCGGCGGGCGACGAACCGCGGCGAGCCGTCGGCGTTCACGATGTCGCGCTTGAGCCGGCGCACCACGGTGCGGCGCACCGCGTCCGGGTCGGGCTCGACGCCGCGGGCGAACCGCTGGTCGTCGAGGATCTCCAGCAGCGCGGTGAACGAGGCCTGGTAGCCGTTGTGCGGGGTGGCCGACAGGAACAGCCGGTGGGTGAAGTGCGGCGCGATGCGACGGATGAGCCGGGTCTGCTGCGAGTCGACCGCGTAGACCTGCTGCGGCGCGGCCGGGGCGACGTGGTGGGCCTCGTCCAGGATCAGCAGGTCGAACGTGCGGGGCAGGGTGGGGCCGCCGGCCGGGAGCACCTCGTCGAGCAGCCGCTGCGCCTTCGGGCCGCGCAGCCAGGGCAGGCTGACGATGGCCAGCGGGTGCACCCGGAACGGGTTGGCCGCGCTGCCGAAATCGCGCCGGACCTGCGCGCAGCGCTCGGCGTCGATCACGGTGAAGTCCAGGCCGAACTTCTCCGCCATCTCGTCGCGCCACTTCGGGGTCAGCCCGGCCGGGCAGACGATCATGATCCGGCGGGCCCGGTTGCGCAGCAGCATCTCCTGCGCCACCAGGCCGGCCTCGATGGTCTTGCCCAGGCCGACGTCATCGGCCAGCAGCAGGTTCACCCGCGGTGCGCCGACCGCCCTGGCCACCGGTTCGAGCTGGTAGTCCTCGATCGCCACCCCGGACCGGAACGGCGCCTGCAGGGTGGCGACGTCGGCCGAGGTCACGGCCGACCAGCGGACGGCGTCCAGGAACGCGGCCAGCCGGTCCGGCGGATCGAATCCCCCGTCGGACACGTCGGGCAGCGAGCCACTGGGCAGCACGCTGCGGCCCGGCTCGACCTCCCAGATCACGTCGAGCGTGCGGCCGTACTCGCCGTCCTCGACGCTCTGCAGCGTCACGCAGGTGTGCCGGCCCTTCGTCACCTCCCCGGCGACCTCACCGACCACCCACTTGCGGCCGCGCACCGACACCAGCTCGCCGACCGCGGGCACGCGGTCGGTCCGCTCCCCGCGGGTCACCGTGCTGGACATCGGACCCCCTCCTTCCATCGCCTCGCCGCCGCAGACTAGATGAATATGGCTCCGTCAAGCAAAACTCTTGTGTACTGAGTTCACACATGATTGGCTGACGCCGCCCTGCCGTCGGCTGGAGGGGACGGCGGCAGGGCACCGGATGGCATGCTGCCGGTACACCGGAACACGGAGTGGGGAGGCGGACACGTGCCGCAACTGGCCGTCGGAGTCGAGTTCCTCGACGAGTTCGCCAAGCTCCAGACCCCGATCCGGAAACTGACCATCAAAGCGCTGAACACGTTCTCCGAGCACACCCACGCCGGGATGCACCTGGAGAAGCTGTCCGGGATGCGTGACGAGCGGGTGCGCACCATCCGAATCACCGACTACTGGCGCGGCGTGGTGCTCGCGCCGACCAGCGGCGACCGGTTCGTGCTGCTGCGGGTGCTGGGCCACGACGAGGCCGTGGACTGGGCCCGCCGCCGGACGTTCACGGTGAACGAGGTGTCGGGCGTGCTGGAGGTGCGCGACGTCGCCGCGCTGGAGGACCTGGCCGCCACGTCCCCGACGATCCCGGGTGAGCCGCTGTTCGCCGGATTCCGCGACACCGACCTGCGCAAGCTCGGCATCGACGAGCAGGTCCTCGCGCTGGCCAGGACGCTGGCCGACGAGACCGCGCTGGAGACGATCGCGCCGTTCATCCCCGACAACCAGTACGACGTGCTGTTCGCGCTGGCCAGCGGCTACACCATCGACCAGGTGTGGGCCGACGTGGTCGCCCCCCGGGTGCCCGACGAGCCCATCGACACCGCCGACCTGGCCGCCGCCGTCGAGCGCACCCAGGGCCGGCTCGCACTGGTCGACGGCCCCGACGAACTGCTGGCGCTGTTCGCCAAGCCGCTCGCGCTGTGGCGGGTGTTCCTGCACCCCTCCCAGGAGGAGGTCGCCTACCGGCCGTCGTACTGGGGCAGCGCGCAGGTGACCGGCGGCCCCGGGACCGGCAAGACGGTGGTCGCGCTGCACCGCGTGCAGCACCTCACCCGAACCCGTGATCTCCCGCCGAAGTCGGTCCTGCTCACCACCTACACCCGCGGGCTGGCCGACGCCCTGGAGCGTGACGTCGTCCAGCTCCTCGACCCCGACGAGCGGCGCGCGGTCGAGGTGATCAACGTCGACCGCTGGGCCGTCGGTGTGGTGCGCGCCGAGCACGGCCAGGTCGTCATCGCGAAGGAGGACCAGCTCCGCGAGCGCATGCGGGCCGCCGCGACGGCGGCCGGTGCGCCGTTCGGCCCGTCGTTCCTGCTGGAGGAGTGGCGCCAGGTGATCCTGGCCAACGACGTGCACACCGAGGACGGGTACCTGGCCGCTCTCCGCCGGGGGCGAGGCCGCGGGCTCACCAAGGCGCAGAAGCGGACGGTGTGGGCGGCCGTGGACAGGCTCGCGGCCGGGCTGCGCACCGACCGGCTGTGGACCTGGCTGACCATCGCCGACGAGGCCGCCCGGCTGGTCGCCGCCCGCGCCCGCGCGCCCTACCGGCACGTCGTCGTCGACGAGATCCAGGATCTGCACCCGGCCCAGTGGCGGCTGCTGCGGGCCGCGGTGCGCCGCGGACCCGACGACCTGTTCCTCACCGGCGACCCGCACCAGCGGATCTACGGCAACCACGTCAGCCTGCGCCACGTCGGCATCAGCGTGGCCGGCCGCTCGTCCCGGCTGCGGATCAACTACCGGACCAGCGCCGAGATCCTGCGCTGGGCCATGGGGGTGCTCGGCGACACCGCCGTCGCCGATCTGGACGACGGCCTCGACTCGCTGGCCGGCTACCGCTCGGCGCTGCACGGCGAGCCACCCGAGATCGCGCCGGCCGCCAGTGCGGTGGCCGAGGCCGAGGACCTCGCGCTGGCCGTGCAGCAGTGGCACGAGGACGGCGTCGAGCTGGGCGACATCGCTGTCGTGGCGCGGACGACCCGCGTCGCCCGGCAACTGGCGGGCGAGCTCGGCGCGCACGGAATTCGCACTGCCGAACTGCACGAGCACGACCCGCAGGCCGACGCCGTCCGGGTCGGCACGATGCACGGGATGAAGGGCCTGGAGTTCCGCTGTGTCGCCGTCGTCGGCGCCGGTCGCGACACCCTCCCATTGCCGCAGGCGGTCACCCCCGCCACCGAGGACCCGGTCCGACACGCGCTGGACGTCCAGCAGGAACGGTGTCTGCTGTTCGTGGCCTGCACCAGGGCCCGCGAGCGGCTGCGGATCTCCTGGTCGGGCACGGCGAGCGAGCTGGTGCCCGCCGCACTCACGCCGCGGTAGTGCCATACCCGAAGTCGAGCAGCCGTTTGCGGGCGGTCTCGCGTTCCTGGTCGTCGAACAGGTGCGCGAAGCGCCCGTTCACGACCAGCGACTCGACGACGAGGTCGAGTCGGTTGCGTTCCCACAGCGAGACGAACCCGTCGCTGACCGCGGGCGCGTGCAACAGCTTGCGAGTGGCGCCGACAGCGCCGTGCTGGTTGACCATCACCTTGAAGTAGCGAGGGTTGTAGTGCAGCTCGACGCGGCAGCGCTCGATGATCTCCAACACCGCCCGTTCGAAGTCGCCGCCCGCACCGGCCTGATCGTCGGCGGCGTCGTCCACCGGGGTGGGCTCCAGGGTGGTGACCCCGCTCTCCGCCTCGCGGTCTCCCGCGGCCACCTCGTTGCGCCGAGCGACGTAGGCGCGCAGCGCGTCCACCGAGGTGAAGACCTCGCAGCCCAGCTCGGTGAGCCGGGGGATGTCCGCGCCCTCGGCCTCCAGCTGCAGCACGACCGGCGAACCCTGACCCCGCTGCAGCCCGTCGGCCCAGAACGCCTCGGCGACGGTGAGCGGGCGGCCGGTGTCCGGGTCCGGGATCTCGACGTCGAGCGCGGGCTGTGCATAGCCCATCCCGGTCAGCTCCTCGAACAGCGCGGTGAGCTGGACGACCCGCGCGTTCGAGGACGACCGGACCGGCTCGGTGACCGTGAGCGGATACAGCTCACGGTCGCGCGGCAGCGTGCCGTCGTGCAACCTGCCGAGCACGTCGTTGGCTGCCGCGGCGAGCAGCTGGCGGCGCTCGTCGAGGAACTCGCGGTAGTTCTCGATCTCCCACAGCCTGCTGTCCTGCGGAATCCACTGGGATGCCAGTACCCCGGGCGGGCACTCCTTGAGGTAGTAGTGCGCAGCCAGCGAGGACAGCTCGGTCGCGGAGGACGGAGCCACGAAGGCGAAGTTGGCGATCGCGCTGACCTCGGCCCGCGAGTAGCCGTGCTTGACGAGCTGGGACTTCGGGAAGATCTCGTGCACTTCCACCGAGGGGGACTCCCGACCCGGCGATCGACCGGTGGACAGATCCCGCGCGTCCAACATCCGGGACAGCATGTAGAGCATCGGGTAGGAACGCGAGCCACGTCCGACGCCCTCGAAGTCCTGTGCGTCGACGCTCATGTGCCCCTTGCGGGAGCGGCCGAGACTGGCGATCACGCCGTCGATGCCGTTGGCGTCGGCCGTCTCCAGGTCCTTGGCCAGGTAGGTCTCGGTGGACCCGGCGAACCGCCCGCGCAGGGCCGCGTGCACGTACCAGTACAGGACCCGGTCGGCCTCGGTGTGATCGACGAACCGTCCGCCCCTGTTGTGCAGCAGCCGCGCCATCACCGGAACCGCGTACCGACCCATCAGCACCCGGTCGTGGTCGAGGCCGAGCCGCCCGGCGAGCAGGTCGAGGACGTGGTCGATGGCGTGCAGGGACTCGAACAGCGCGTCCTGGAAGGCATCGGCCGACACGTCCTCGAGTGCCGAGAACGGCGCCCGGCCGGTGGCGACGGCGTTGACGTTGCGCAGCAGCCAGTCCGCGCTGAACCGCAGATCCCGCTGCGCCCACCGGTCGATGTTGCGCCGCATGGTGGGTCGCGCGTCCCCCCACTCCGCGCAGATGCGGGCCAGCGCGAGGTCGCCCTTGGAGAGCTTGGTGCCGCCGGAGTTGACCCGATTGAAGATGTCGACCACAACATCGACGGTCTTGTCGGCGCCGGTGATCTGCTCGATGTGGAACTCGCGCTGCAGCACGTTCTGCAGCCGGGACAACCGTTCCAGGTAGACACCCACCGAGGGCCGCAGCTCGGCGCTGTCGATCAGCTGGTTGTACTGGGACCCGGGTTCGGCCAGGAACAGCGCGGTGACGTCAACCCAACGTGGGTCGCCCTTCATCTTCACCGGCGCGTGGAACTGGAAGGCCTCGGTCTCCACGTTGAAACGCAGCCCGTCGAACGCCGCCTCGTCGCCCTCGAAGAACGACGGCGGGCGACCCCGGATGATCCCGTACAGCGTGGTGACCCGCTGCTGCCCGTCGAGCAGCAGCTGCTTCTGGCCGGTGGTCACCGGTCCACCGCCGCGTACGGCCTGCGCCCCGCCGTCGGTCTCCCACACCAGCAGGGCACCCACCGGGTAGCCGTGGTAGAGCGAGCGCATGAGGCCGCGCACCTGGTCGCGGTTCCACACATAGCCCCGCTGGAACTCCGGCAACAGCATGGAACCCGCGTCGACCTGGTCCAGGATCGTGCCGAGCTTCGTCATCCGTAGGTCCCTCCGTTCGCCGTCCACCCCATCGGTTCGGATGCCCGACCTGTTACCCATCGGTCACACACAGCGCGCACGCCAGGGTAGGAGGCGAGCAGGCGGCATGCAGGAGTGCACGAGAGCGGAGACCCGAACGGGTGAGGTCAGCCTTCCGGGTTGCGGTCGGCCACCAGGTAAGGATGATGAAGACGGCGATCGGAGGACGTACGACAGGACGCTGTGATCCTCACCTGAGCAACCTACGTCGACGGTTCCGCTCAGGACGATCAACGGTCTACGCAGGTCAGACGCCGCTCTCGCACAACGTTCAGCGCGGAACACTTGCACGGTGGTTGCTCCACCACTGAGCCACACCGGCCGGCGCCGCCGTCCTGGATGAGTGATTCCGTGAAGTTGGTGTTCAGCGGTCGTCGACGACCGGTGTTCGTTCTGCGGTGACGTCGAGTGCCCAGTTGCGCCTGATACCTGTGGCCAGGGCGAGGAGGCGTTGGGGCGGCTGACTCACGACTCGACAC
>JAJAZD010000340.1 GCA_026785945.1 Pseudonocardia sp.
GAACATGGCGGTGATGCCCAGGGAGTTGAGGGCGGCCGCCGGGGCCGCGCGGGCGGCGCCCGGGCGGTGCGGGGGGGGGGTGCAGGCCGGGGGCCCCCCCCCCCCCCGGGGGGGGGGGGGGCCCCCCCCCGGGGCGCCCCCACACCGGGGGGCGGGGGGCGCTGCCGGGCTGGACCCCCACCCGGTCCAGCGCGGGCGGCGCCCGGGGCTCCGCGGGGGGCGCCCTCAACTCCCTGGGCATCACCGCCATGTTCGGTGTCCTCGCGGCCGGCGCGATGGGACTCGACCGGTTGCTGACCCGATCGTCGCGAGCCGTCCCGGCGGCGCAGTGAGCCGACCCGTGGACCGAGCCGCCGCACGCCGTTGGTGACAGGATCGAGGCCATGACGCACCCCATCCGGATCGGTGTCCAGCTGCAGCCCCAGCACGCCGACTACGCGCGGATCCGCGACGCCGTGACCGCCGCCGAGGAGGCCGGTGTCGACGTCGTCTTCAACTGGGACCACTTCTTCCCGCTCTACGGCGAGCCCGACGGCCAGCACTTCGAGTGCTGGACGATGCTCGGTGCCTGGGCGGAGGCCACCAGCCGCGTGGAGATCGGCGCGCTGGTCACCTGCAACAGCTACCGCAACCCCGAGCTGCTGGCCGACATGGCCCGCACCGTGGACCACATCTCCAACGGCCGCCTCATCCTCGGCATCGGCGCGGGCTGGTTCGAACGCGACTACACCGAGTACGGCTACGACTTCGGCACCGCGGGCTCGCGGCTGGCCGACCTGGCCCAGGCCCTGCCCCGCATCAAGGCCCGCTGGAGCAAGCTGAACCCGGCCCCGACCCGCGAGATCCCGGTGCTGGTCGGCGGCGGCGGGGAGAAGAAGACCTTGCGCTACACCGCCGAGCACGCCCAGATCTGGCACAGCTTCGGCGATGTCGACGTGCTCACCCGCAAGAACGCCATCCTCGACGCCCACTGCGCCGACGTCGGGCGCGACCCGGCGGAGATCGAGCGGTCCATCGGCGTCGGCCAGGCCCCGGGTGAGGTCGCCGAGGCGCTGGTGGCGGCGAACGCCACCCTGTTCACCATCGGCCTCAACGGGCCGGACTACGACCTGGGCCTGGTCAAGGAGTGGGTGGCCTGGCGCGACGAGCGGCGGGCCTGACCACCACCGTCAAGCGGTCTGGGATGCTGGGCCCGTGCCGGTACTGAGCGCGGGTCTGCTGTTGTTCCGCGCTGCTCCGGGCGGGTCAGGGACCGGCCCTCACCCCTCCCCCGGGAGCCCCGCCGGGGGCGGCGTCGGCGTGGAGGTGCTGCTCGGGCACATGGGCGGGCCCTACTGGGTCCGCAAGGACGACGGCGCGTGGTCGATCCCGAAGGGCGAGCACGACCCCGACGAGGACCCGCGGGCCGCGGCGGAGCGGGAGTTCACCGAGGAGTTGGGCTCCGCTCCACCCGCCGGTGAGTCGCGGGAGCTCGGCACGGTCCCCCAGCGCGGGGGCCGCAAGCAGATCACGGTGTTCGCGCGGGAGGCCGACTTCGACGCCGACGCCATCACCCCCGGCACCTTCGACCTGGAGTGGCCGCCCCGCTCGGGGAAGGTCCGGTCCTTCCCCGAGATCGACCGGGCGGCGTGGTTCGGCCTCGACGTCGCGCGGGTCAAGCTGGTGGCCGCACAGGTCGAGTTCCTGGACCGGCTCGCCGCCAGCCTGTCCTGACGGCCCCCGTGCGGCGCGCGGGATCCCGGCCGGTATCGAAACTGGCCCGGCAGCCGCGACGAACCCGATGCACATCAGGGCGTACGAAGGGTTCACAGGCGTTGACAATCCACGTCGGACAAACACTCCGGGCAGCCCGCGTGGCTGCCGGGATGAGCCTCGGTGTGATGGCCGCACGCACCCACTACTACGGCAGGTCCCTGCTGAGCATGATCGAGAACGGTCGTCGCTCAGCGACCAGCGAAGTGACCTCCGCCTATGAGAGCGTGCTGGGCGTAGGAGGGTTGGGTGAGGCCGTGAACCGACGTGATTTCCTCAAGGTCGTGGGCATCGCGGCCGGCAATGCCACCGTCATCAGCCGGCTGACGGCGAGCCTGGCCGGGAACGACCCGACACCGCTGATCAACGTGCAGACCACCCACGGTATCGATCTCGCGGTGGCCACCTTGGCCGACCGCCGGACGCTCGTGAACCTGCGAGGGTGGCTCGACGACGGTAGCCCGATGTTGCGGGTCAACGCTGCCGGGATCCTCGCCAAGGTGCCCGGCCAGGCGGACGCGATCCGCGTCTCCAAGGTGCTGTCCCGAGACGCCGAGGTGCGGTCGCTTTACATGACGGCCGTCGTCTCACGGGTGTGCTCGCTGGAGTGGACCAAGGCTGCCGAGCTCGCGGCCAACCCGAGACTGTTTCCTCAGCCCGGGCTCGTCGCCCAGCGGTTCGCCCAAGAAGCCGTCAGCGACCGCGACGGGGGCGCCCGGTGGTGCTCAGCCGTCATGCTCCAGTCGCTCAGCCCCATGATCGGAAGGTGACCGCGTGCACGTGATCGAGATCCGCAACGGCGAGCTCCTGGAGGGCATCACCAAGGAGGTGGCGAACAGGGGTATCGAGCAGGGTGCCATCGTCAGCCTGATCGGCGCCGTGGACGCCTTCACGATCTCGACGATGCGGGCGGCCGACGCATTCGACGACATCATCACCAGCTACACCCTGCCCGCCGAGATGTCGGGCACCGGGGAGATCGTGGACGGCACCGTGCACGTCCACGCCGTCATGGCAGTCGAGGGCGACCGCGCACTCAGCGGGCACCTGCACGCCGCTGCCGTGAGTACGTTCTTCGCCCGGGCGTACGTGATCCCGTCCTAGCTTGCTAGGGCCGACAAAGTCGGCGATGGACATGTCAGCCGCTCGTCGGGATCAGGTCGGATCTACTGTCTCCTGCACGTGTTGAGATCGGTCGTGCCGGTGGGGCACGATCGCTCTCCGCAGCGGAACACTGGGCAGCGGAGCA
>JAJAZD010000341.1 GCA_026785945.1 Pseudonocardia sp.
CGCACCCGCCCCTACACCACACCCCGGCCCGGAGCGCCGAGGGGCGCGTCGAGCTCGCCGCGCGCGGAGGTCTCGTAGTCGAAACCCGACACCGTGAGCCGGTCGCCGTCCGCGCCCGCGGTGGCCTCGATCAGCACGCCGCCCAGCACCGGGACAGGTGGACGGGCGGGAAGGCTGCGCGCCACCCACGCTGCGGCGTCGGCCAGGACGTCGCGTTCGACCCGGAACTTCATGGCGGGGACCTCTCGCGGTGGCGGTGGCGGCGGCTCGTCGACCGGCTCGTCGGTGTTGGGACGGCCTGCCGGTCAGGACGGCGCCGGACCGGGTTTTCCCGGGCTGACCGGGGGTGGACTCACCGTAGAGCCTCGCAGCTTCGGGTGTCACCCCGGCTGTGTGTCGCCCGATCCGGGCGACGAACGGCGTCCATCCACGGGGTTGTTGTTCTTTCAGTTCCCCAACCAGAGATCTACAGCAGTAGTAATAGGGCCTGTGCACAGTGTGGATGGAGCTCGTCTCCCCAGTTCGCACGGTGTGGCGGGGTGTGGATCGACCCGTGGACGGATTGTGGGCAGGTCGTGGCCGCGGTGGACGGACGACCGGCGGGCAGATCTGTCCACCGGCTGACCACGGGCTGTCCACTGACGACGCACGATCGGTCCACCGGTCGAAGGACGTCCATCCACAGAGTTGTCCCCAGATGTGGGTGGGGCGTGGTCGGCCGTGAACGCCGGGTGACCGGAATCGTCGGTCAGCGGGCTGCCGCCGGTGGCGAGCAACTCACAGTTGTCCCACCCGACACACGGGCGAGGACGCTGCGTGACCCCGTCCGGGCGACGGTTCGGCGATCCGACATCACGCTCGACAACCGGGTGGCTACTGACGGAGGTGGGCCGCGGCACGTCCCGGGTCGGCGTCGGGGCGCGCTCCTCGCCGCACGGCGAACCGGCCCCTGTGACTGCCCTGTGACTGCCTTGACCACGGACGCGCGTGACGGACGGCGTGTCAGTGCCGGGCGCGCTGCTTGATGCGCGCGGTGAGCTCCTGAACCTGCTCGAAGGTCTTGCGGCGCTGTGCGATCTCGTTGCGGATCTTCTTGTCCGCGTGCATGACGGTGGTGTGGTCGCGGCCGCCGAACGTCTGCCCGATCCTGGGCAGTGACAGGTCGGTGAGCTCGCGGCAGAGGTACATGGCGATCTGGCGTGACTGGGCCAGGGCCTTCGTCTTTCCCGGCCCGCACATCTCGTCCATCGTGATACCGAAGAAGTCGGCCGTGACTGCCATGATCGTCGGTGCCGTGATCTCCGAGGCGCCGGAGTTCGGGATGAGGTCGCGCAGCACGATCTCGGCGAGCTGGGTGTCCACCGGCTGCCGGTTCAGCGAGGCGAACGCCGTCACGCGGATCAGCGCGCCTTCCAGTTCGCGGATGTTGCGCTCGATGCGCTCGGCGATGAACTCCAGCACGTCGCCGGGGACCGCGAGCCGGTCCTGTGCCGCCTTCTTGCGCAGGATCGCGATGCGCGTTTCCAGCTCGGGCGGCTGGATGTCGGTGATCAGGCCCCACTCGAACCGCGTGCGCATGCGGTCCTCGAGCGTCTCGAGGCGCTTGGGCGGCCGGTCGGACGAGACGACGATCTGCTTGTTCGCGTTGTGCAGGGTGTTGAAGGTGTGGAAGAACTCCTCCTGGGTGCCCTCCTTGCCCTCGAGGAACTGGATGTCGTCCACCAGCAACACGTCGACGTCGCGGTAGCGCCGCTGGAAGGCCACCTTGCGGTCGTCGCGCAGGGAGTTGATGAAGTCGTTCGTGAACTCCTCGGTGGAGACGTACCGCACCCGCATTCCGGGGAACAGCCGCTGGGCGTAGTGCCCGACCGCGTGCAGCAGGTGAGTCTTGCCCAACCCGGAGTCGCCCCAGATGAACAGCGGGTTGTAGGCGCGCGCCGGCGCCTCGGCCACCGCGACGGCCGCGGCATGGCTGAACCTGTTGGACGCGCCGATGACGAAGGTGTCGAAGGTGTACTTCTCGTTGAGCCGGCTCTGTGAGCGGGGAATGACCTGCTCGCCGGCGGTCGTCCCCGAGTAGGTGGGCCACACGTCGGGCGCCCGGCCGACGTGGGTGGGTCCGCCGTTGCGACCGTGCTCCGCCAGGTCCGCGAGGCCGTCCGTCCCCGTCGGGTCGTGGTCCCGGCCCGACGCGTCCTCGTCGGAACGGTGGGTGGTGTCGGCCCGGCCGTTGTGGGCGTCGGCGTGCTCGCCGGACGGAGACCGACGGCCGTCGCCGTTGTGCTGGGACGGGTGGGGCGCGGAGTTCACGCCACCGCGGACGGGAGGGTCCGGCACCTCGGTGCCACCGGACGCCGCCGAGGCATCGACGACGACCGCGAGGTTGACCGACACCCCGAGATGGCGTCCGAGGGCGTCGCTGATCGGGCGTCGCAGGATGCGTTCGATGGCGTCCTTGGCGAACTCGCTCGGGGCCGCGAGCAGCGCGGTTCCGTCGATCAGGCCCAGCGGCCGCGTGAGACGGAGGAAGGCCCGCTGCTGCGGGGACAGGGTCTGCACCCCTGATCCCGCCGACGCTCCCGAGAGGTCGGCGATGACACGATTCCAGACTTTCCCGAGGTCTCCTGGCTGGTCGGCCACCGGTGACTCCCTTCCGGTCGGCGCCCTCGCGGCCGTCCCGCTACCCCACGTGAGGACGGCCATCCCCAGACTTGTCCACACCTGTGTGCAGACCGTACGCAGGCTCACGCAGTCTGATCTGTGCGGCCCCGGAGTGGTCTGCTGCGCGTCGGTCCCCCCGGGACCGAGCGGTGAGGACGGTACGCTAGCGACCGGATTGCGTCGCCACAAGACAGCTGTCCGTGCAAGATCCGTCAGGATGGCGGTGGCCGGGCGGTTTGACCCCCAGTCGAGCGGTTGCGTACCCTGAGGGCGATCGTGCCCGCAAGGCGCGCTGCGTGGTGTCCTCGTGACGCCCCCGGCCCGCACGCGTTCGGGCACGATCGCACCACGTCCGACAGACAGCGCACGACGATCACTGACGGCCCCTTCCCGCCGTCGACCAGGAGAGCCGACCGTGAGCAAGGGTAAGCGCACCTTCCAGCCGAACAACCGCCGCCGCGCGCGTACGCACGGGTTCCGGCTGCGGATGCGCACCCGGGCCGGGCGCGCGATCGTCGCCGCGCGCCGTGTCAAGGGCCGCGATCGCCTGACGGCCTGATCCGGGCCCCCGGTGTTGCCGGCAGGGTCCCGGCTGACGCATCGGGACGAGTTCGCGGCCGTTATCCGGCGGGGCCGGCGCAGTGGCCGGTCACGTCTCGTCGTTCATCTGCAGCGGTCCGCCGGAGTCCCGACGCCCCGGGCCGGTTTCGTCGTGAGCAAGGCGGTCGGAGGGTCCGTGGTCCGTCATCGCGTGGTCCGGCGTCTTCGGCACCTGGTCGCACCCCGGCTGGCGATATTGCCGTGCGACGCGCTCATGGTGGTCCGCGCGTTGCCACCTGCCGCGGGTTCCTCGGCCGCCGAGTTGGCCGACGACCTCGACGCCGGGATGCGCGGAGCACTGCGCAAACTTTACGCGAGCACGTCGTGATCCTCACCCGTGCCCTGATCGTCCTCATCCGGGGCTATCAGCGTTGGGTCTCGCCGGCCCTGCCTCCCAGCTGCCGCTTCTACCCCACCTGCAGTGCCTATGCTGTCGAGTCCCTGCAGGTGCACGGGATCCTGCGCGGCACCTGGCTCACGCTGCGGAGGCTGCTGCGCTGCGGTCCGTGGCACCCTGGAGGTATCGACCGGGTGCCACCTGCCCGCCACACCCGCACCCGCCCGGCCCGGGACCACCAGGTCCAGGACCACCACGAGGAGCAAGCGCCGTGCTGAACTTCATCTACTACCCGGTCTCCTTCATCCTCTGGGTCTGGCACAAGGCGTTCGGTTCGATCCTGGGCCCGGACAACGGCATCGCATGGGCGCTGTCGGTGGTGTTCCTCGTCTTCACGCTGCGGGCGATCCTCTACAAGCCGTTCGTCAGCCAGGTGCGCTCCATGCGCAAGATGCAGGAGTTCCAGCCCGAGATCGCGAAGCTCCGCAAGAAGCACGCGAAAGACAAGCAGAAGCAAGCCGAGGAGATGCAGCGGCTCCAGAAGGAGCACGGCGTCAACCCCTTGGCCGGCTGCCTCCCGGTGCTCGTGCAGGTGCCGGTCTTCATCGGTCTGTTCCAGGTGCTGCGCAACTTCACCCTGCTCAACGGTGACGGCTCGATGCGCACCGAGAACTACTTCTTCGGCCAGGAGGAGGTCCGCTCGTTCCTCGCCGCCGACTTCCTCGGCGCGAAGCTGGGCTCCTGGCCCCTTCAGGGCGAGCAGGTCCTGCGGGAGGCCGGCACGTCCATCCCGCAGATGCTCTTCGTGATGATCCCGCTGATGCTGGCGGCGGGCATCTTCACCCACATCACCGCGCGCCACTCGGTGGCCCGGCAGACAGCTGCGCAGGGTGACAACCCGCAGACCGCGATCATGAACCGGCTGATGCTCTACGTGTTCCCGATCGGCGTCGTGGTCGGTGCGCCGTTCCTTCCGCTGGCCGTGCTTCTCTACTGGGTCTCCAACAACCTGTGGACCCTCGGCCAGCAGTTCGTCGTCTACCGCCGCATCGACTCCGAGGAGTCCGTGAAGCGCGAGCAGGCCGTCGTCACCCGCCAGGCGCTCGCCCCGAAGCCGGGCCAGAAGCCGGAGCGACCCGACGTCGTCCCCGACGAGCCGAACGCGAAGACGCCGGGTGCCAAGCCGGTCACCCGTCCGTCCCGTCCCGCCTCCGCGAAGGGGTCGACCGCGAACGGGTCCGGCTCGAACGGGTCCGGTCCGAACGGGTCCGGTCCGAACGGGTCCGGCTCGAACGGTTCGACGTCCCACGGCTCGTCCACCGCGAACGGCGCGGCGGACGGCGCGGCGAGGAAGGCGGCAGGCGCCCGCAGCGGAGGCGGCTCCCGGCCGGCCGCGCGGCGCCCCCGCAAGCGTCGCTGACCACGATCCATCTGTTGTCGCCCGCGTCGGCGACCGCCGCGGTGCCGTACCGGAGTCCGGCTCGGCACCGCACGTTTCGGGAGAGGAGACGCATCGTGCCGAAGACTGCGCAGGAGGGGGCGACCCACAGCCCCGCGGCCGACAGCCCCGCCGCACCGGGTTCGGGAGGCCCGAGCTCCAGAGCCGAGGGGCCCCGGACCGACGGGCCGGCGGTCGCGGAACCGAGCGCTGAGGAGTCGGGCGCTGAGGAGTCGGGCGCTGAGGAGTCGAGCGCCGGCGCGTCGGGCGCTGCCGGGCCGAGGTCCGGCCCCCCGCTCACCGCCGAGCAGCAGTTGGTCCGGGAGGGAGACATCGCGGGCGACTACCTCGAGCGCCTGCTGGACGTGCTCGACTACGACGGCGATATCGACCTCGACGTCGAGGCGGGGCGTGCCGTGGTCAGCATCGACGGTGGCGAGGACCTGGACAGGCTCGTCGGCGACCGGGGAGCCGTGCTCGAGGCTCTGCAGGAGCTCACCCGACTCGCCGTGCAGCAGTCCTCGGGCAACCGCAGCCGGCTGATGCTCGACATCGCCGGCTGGCGGCAGACACGACGCGACGAGCTCACCGAGCTCGGCACGCGGACGGCCAAGGACGTGCTGGCGTCCGGCGACTCGGCCCGGTTGCGACCCATGACCCCTTTCGAGCGCAAGGTGGTCCACGACGCCGTCGCCCGCGTCAAGGGTGTGTCGAGCGAGAGTGAGGGCGAGGAGCCGAGGCGCCAGGTCGTCGTCTTCCGTGGTGCTTGACGACGCGCCGGCATCCACCGACGTCGGCAACCGCGTTTTCGGTGACCGCCTGCCCTTGGCCCTCCGCTTCGTCGAGCACCTCACCACCTCCGGGGTCGAGCGCGGGTTGATCGGCCCGCGTGAGGCGGCACGGATCTGGGATCGTCACGTGCTCAACTGCGCTGTGGTCGCCGAGCTCGTCCCCGACGGGTCCCGGCTCGTGGACGTGGGTTCGGGCGCCGGGCTGCCCGGGATACCGTTGTCACTGGCCCGCCCGGATCTCGGCATCGTTCTCGTCGAGCCGCTCGCCCGGAGGGTGGAGTGGTTGCGCGAGGTGATCGCCGATCTCGGCCTCCTCGTCGAGGTGGAACGGGGACGGGCCGAGGAGGCGTCGACCCGACGGCGATGGGAGGGTGCCGACGTGGTGACCGCCCGTGCTGTCGCGCCGCTGGCCCGACTCGCGGGGTGGTGCCTCCCACTCCTGCGCCCCGGTGGTGTGATGCTGGCGGTGAAGGGTGTGACAGCGTCGTCGGAGATCGAGCGGGACGGTGCTGCGGTTCGCAGGGCGGGCGGTGGACAGGCCCGCATCGAGAGATGTGGATCCGGGATCGTCGATCCCCCGAGCACGGTGATAGTCGTGGAGCGGGTTCGCGGAACCGGTTCCGATCGCGCACGGCGGAAGAGAGGGTGAGCGTGTCCTTCAACGTGTCGGAGCGCGATGTTTCACGTGAATCAACCGGTCCACGTCCAGCGCGAGGTCCACGTACGACGAGCCGGGCCCACGAGACATCGCAACCCGGCTGGACGCCCATCGCCGAGGAGGCGGAACGGGCGGCCCGGGTGTTGCACCCGGATCGGTACGGAATGCCCCGGCCTTCCCATCGCCGGGTCATGACCGTCGCCAACCAGAAGGGCGGCGTCGGCAAGACGACGAGCACGGTCAACCTCGCCGCGGCGCTGGCCATGCACGGCGTCCGCGTCCTCGTGATCGATCTCGACCCACAGGGCAACGCGAGCACGGCGCTGGGGGTTGAGCACCGGCTGGGCACGCCATCGGTCTACGAAGCACTGCTGGGTGAGATCCGCCTGGCCGAGGCCGCGGTCGCGAGCACCGCATCACCGAACCTGCTGTGCGTGCCCGCCACCATCGACCTGGCCGGTGCCGAGATCGAGCTGGTCTCGATGGTGGCTCGCGAGAACCGGCTCAAGCAGGCGCTGTCGCCGCAGACACTGGACGAGATGGCCGTCGACTACGTTTTCGTCGACTGTCCCCCGTCCCTGGGCCTGCTCACGGTGAACGCGCTCGTCGCCGCGGCCGAGGTGCTCATCCCGATCCAGTGCGAGTACTACGCGCTGGAGGGGCTCGGCCAGCTGTTGAGCAACATCGACCTCGTCCGGGCGCACCTCAACCCGACGCTGCTGATCTCGACGATCCTGTTGACGATGTACGACGGTCGCACGAAGCTCGCCGACCAGGTCACCAACGAGGTCCGCAGCCACTTCGGTCCGACCGTCCTTCGCACCGTCATCCCGCGCAGCGTCAAGGTGTCCGAGGCGCCCGGCTACAGCCAGACGGTGCTCGCGTACGACCCCGGTTCCCGCGGCGCGACGAGCTACGTCGACGCCGCTCGTGAGATCGCCGAACGGGGCGCGGTCATGGACGTCCCTGCCGACCGGGGCGGGCGGTGAGTCCGGTGGCCGAGCGCAAGGGTGGGCTCGGACGCGGGTTGGCCGCCTTGATCCCCACCGGGGCCGAGGCGCTCGACCTCTCCCTGAGGCCGCCGGGCACCGGGTTCCCCGACTCCGTCAGGCCGGCCACACCGGCCGCCGCACCGGTTCCGGTACCGGTCGCCGGAGCGGTCTACCGCGAGATTGACCTGACCGCGGTGGTGCCCAACCCGCAGCAGCCACGTACGACGTTCGACGAGGAGTCGCTCGCCGAGCTCGAACACTCCATCCGCGAGTTCGGGCTGCTCCAGCCGATCGTCGTGCGGGAGTCCTCCCCCGGCGCGTACCAGCTCGTCATGGGCGAGCGGCGGTGGCGGGCGGCGCAGCGGGCCGGGCTGCAACGCCTGCCCGCGATCGTCCGGCAGACCGGCGACGACGCCATGCTCCGCGATGCGCTGCTCGAGAACATCCACCGCGCCCAGCTCAACCCGCTCGACGAGGCGGCGGCCTACGAGCAGCTACTGGCGGAGTTCGGCGTCACGCACACGGAGCTTGCCGACCGGCTCGGCCGGAGCCGGCCCGTCGTCACCAACACGATCCGGCTTCTGAAGCTCCCCGTGTCGGTCCAGCGTCGTGTGGCCGCAGGTGTGCTGTCCGCCGGACATGCCCGGGCACTGTTGGGACTGGAGGAGGCGGGCCGGCAGGAGGATCTCGCCGCGCGGATCGTGGCGGAGGGGATGTCTGTGCGCGCGACGGAGGAGGCAGTGATGCTTCTACGCCGGGACGTCCCCCCGAAGGCGGGGAAGCCGGCTCGCCGCCTGCCCATGCAGGCGCCGGGACTGCAGAATCTGGCCGAGCGCCTGTCCGACCGATTCGACACGCGGGTCAAGGTGGAGCTCGGTCAGCGCAAGGGCCGCATCGTCGTCGAGTTCGGTTCGGTCGAGGACCTGGAGCGGATCGCCGGAATGATGAACCGCCCGGCGGCGGAGTAGCTCGGTCTCCTCGTCCGCGCCCGGTGACCACCTCCCGGATCACGTCGGGTGGGCGGGGGGGGCGCCCGGCCCGGGGCGGGCGGCCCGGCGCCGCGGGGGTGACCCGCCGGGGGCCCGCCAGGCCGTCCGCCCCCCGCCCCCCGTTAAAAGGAAACACCGCCCCCGGGACTTATAAAAAAAAAAACCCAGC
>JAJAZD010000342.1 GCA_026785945.1 Pseudonocardia sp.
CCACCGGAGGGCGCCGCGGACTACGCGTTCGAGTTCCTCGTCGAGGGCCGTGACGGCGGCGGCACCGTGTTGCGGTTCGTGCAGAGCGGCTTCCTCGACGAGGGCTGGGAGGGCGAGTACTCGAGTCTCGACGTCGGCTGGAACCTGTTCTTCGGCAACCTGCGGTCCTACCTCGAGCACTTCGCGGGCCAACCGGCGCAGGGCGTCGTCACGATGGCGTTCGCACCGGGTTCCGCCACGGAGATATGGGCACGCCTGCACCGGGCGCTCGGCCTCACCGGCCCCCCGGCGGTCGGCGACCGGGTCACGCTGACACCCGAGGGCCCGGCACCGGTCACGGGCGTGGTGGACCTCGCGAGCACGGAGTTCCTCGGCGTCCGCTCCGCCCACGGCCTGCACCGGATCGGCGCCGAGGGCGAGGAGGGCTGCGGCGTCAGCGCCTACCACTACTTCTACGGCGAACCGGTGGACGCCGACGCGCTCACCGCGGCGTGGCAGGCGTGGCTGACCGGCCTGTTCCCACAGCCCGCCTGACCGCGGATCACGGACGGCCGAGACGCATCTCCTCGAGCCGCCGGACCCGGTCGGCCATGGGCGGGTGGGTGGAGAACAGCCTGGCCGCCCGCTCGCCCGCGCGGAACGGGCCGGCGATCATCAGGTGTGACTGGGAGACGAGCTGCGGTTGCGGGGCAACGGCGCCACCTGCGTGCCGAGCTCCAGCTTGCGCAGGGCGGACGCGAGCGCGAGGGGGTCGCCGGTGAGCTCCGCACCGCTCGCGTCGGCCCGGTACCCCCGTGACCGGCTCACCGCCAGGTGCGAACGCCCGCCGCGACCGGTCCGAGGACGGCGATCAGGACGACGGCAACGGGGTTCGGCTCGTCGCTGTCGCCGGACACGCCGTTGAACAGGGCGGCGGTGGCCAGGAAGGTCACCATCGACGCGAGCGCACCGCTGACCGACGAGATCACCACGTCGCGGTGGTGGACCGTGGGACAGCTCGTGGGCGAGCACCGCACGCAGCTCGCGCTCGTCGAGAAGGTCGAGCAGGCGCAGACCGCGGCGTGCCGAGGACCGCGGCCGGTGGCGAATGCGTGGGGCGCGGCGGTGGGGCTGATGTAGAGCCGCGGCACCGGCTGGCGCGCGACCCGGGACAGCTCGCGCACGATCCGGTGCATCACCGGCGCCTCGGTCTCGGTGACCGGCCGAGCATGCATGGCCCGCAGTGCGATCGTGTCGGAGTGGAACCAGGCGTAGCCGCAGACGCCCAGCGCCACCAGCACCGCGATCGACAGCCCGGCCCGTCCGAAGAGGGACCCGACGAGCAGGACCACCGCACTCGTCCCGCCGAGCAGGACCGCAGTCCTCAGCTCGTTCACATGCGCGCCCACCACCGTCCGTCGTCCGTGAACCCGACCCGCGTTCCCGTCGGGCAACGAGCGATCACGGGGCGGTGTTCCGCGACGGTGCGTCACCGGGCTGCGCATCTCGCGTCCGCTACGGGTCGACGCCGCCGCTGCGAGCCTCTCGACCGGATTCCTTCCGGCGCCGGTAGGCGTTGGCCCGCCGGAACAGGATCGTGGCCAGGATCATCGATGGGACGAACGCCGCCCAGCCGATCACGTGGTCGACCCTGAAGGCGACGACCACGATCAGCCAGAAGATCCCGAACATCAGAACGGCCGCCCCCGCGTTGTAGCGACGCTGGACATCGGGGGGCAGCGGCGGACGGGGCTCCTCGGGCCAGTACCGGAGATGCGGGGACCGCCCGGTGACCGCAGACCCCGCGATCGGGACCCCCGGCCCGGCCACCGGTCCGGACCGTCCCGGCCTCGGCCCGGCGGGGACAGTCCGATCCTGGACGCTCGCGTACCGCTGCGCCTCCTTCGCCAGAGCGCCCCTCGCCGAGGCGGAACGGGTGAAGAACAGCGGCCAGCCGTCGGCGTGCATGTCCTGGTCCCGGTAGAACCAGTGCCGCTCCCCGGCCGACTCCGCGATGGTGGCCTTGCTCAGGGCCGCGTGGTCCAACCACCGGACGACCTTGTCGTGCTGGTCGATCTTCCAGCCCCGCACCTCGGCGTCGAGCGCTGCGCGCTGCGCGACGGCTCGCCGGCCACGGGGCCGGGGAAAGGGATCCGTCGCGCTCGCCATCACCAGGAACACGATCGCGAGGATGATCATGGAGTTCGTGAACAGGTTCGCCGCCTCGGCCAGTCCTTCACCGTTCACCGGTACCTCCGTCGAGGAGCGCCGGGTCGATCTCGAGGAGGAGGCGGACAGCCCCTCCGTAGGTTCGCTCACCGAGGTAGCGGAACCCGTGGGTCGCCGCGATCTCGCGCAGCATCTCGACGGACAGGCGACCGAAACGGGAGGGAACGACCACGACCTGGCCGAGACGCGCGTTCCGGCGGAGATGATGTTCGACGGCTGCGATCTGCCGGGCCCCCGTCCGAAGACGACGGAGATAGGACCGGACGAAATGGATGTTCGCCACGGTGGGCACCATCCCGATGAGCAGGTGGAGAAACGTGTTCATGGGCGGACCGGGTCGTCGAGCGCGGTCCGGATCAGGTTCGGAGAGGGGCCGTCGGCGCCTCGCGGAGAGGTGTCCGGAGCGGTGAAACTGACCGAGCGGGCCACCGCTCCCACGATCTCGATGTAGTCACTCCAGTCGTGCAGGAACTCGGTACTCAACGCCACTGTCGCGAGGTGGCGGCGGTCCGGGAACGGCAGCATGAGCTGCACCTGGCGCACGACGTGTTCCCGGTCCCGAGCCTGCCCGAACACGGTCGCCCCGGTGCTGAACCGTCGATCCTCGACGACGGTGAGCGCCCTGCCCACAGCGAGGTCGAGGAAACCCACCTGGCGACGGAGCCCGGGTACGGCGAGCCGCGCGGCGATGGAGTCGAGCACATTCTCGCTCCCGACGTCGACCCGGTGTGTCGAGACGGTGAGCTGTGCGACCGACAGCCGCGGCCGGTCACCCGCGACACGGAACAGCCCGTGGGCGGCGTACGCCACCTGTCCTGCACGCAGTCTCTCGATCATGATCTCCTGGGTGAGGACGAGGTGCACCCGCTGCTCGTCGCGCAGCGCCGGGGTCCGGGCCACCATGAGCTCGACGCGGGGCGCGGCGTCGGCGCCGAGATCGAGAGCCGTGAACGCGTCGGGAACGTCGAACCAGACCGGCGGAGCCGTCACAGTCATGAAGCGGCCGCCCCCGCGGCCGACCCCGCCGCCCGGGCGAGCTGGTCGAGCCGGAAGTCGGTGAAGCCGACACCGATGTCGACGACCGGAGCCTGCCGGCCCACCGCGGAGTCCTCCTCCCCTGTCGCCCACTCGACGACGGTCGGGACCTGGGTGCCGAGGCCCACCATCCCTTCCACGGTCTTGGCCACCTCCGCGGCGCTGCTCGTCGTGCCGAGTGCGGAGTTCAGAGCGGGCGTGACGCCGTCGGCCACCCGCTTGGCGATCCCACCCGCCTCGCCCATCGCCGCGAGTGTGGTGGGGACCGCCGTCGACCCGGCTTCCCACGCTGCGGACAGCGACGACCGGATCCCGTCGCCCGCCCGGATCGACGTCATCGCGCCGTCGTGGGCGGCGCCCAGAATCCTGAGGCCGGGGAGCAGCCCGGCGAGGTCGGCCCCGACGTCGACCCAGGCGTCCACATCGGTCCGTTTCTCCTCGTGGACGAGCACGTCGGCGCCGTGTGCGAGGAGTGCCACACCTCCCGCCACCAGCGCGATCGGCGCCGCGAACGGCGTCAGCATCGGGATCAGGGCGAGTGTCGCGGCGATCGAGGACACCATTCCGGCGACGTCACCGATCAGGTCGAGATTGTCGACCACCCACGTCGACATCTTCTCGAACCACGCCGGCTCCGGCGGGGTCAGGCCGTCGTCGGCCGCCCGAACACCGTCGGCGGTGCGGCGGGCCTCGCCCTCGTGCTCGGCTCGCAGCGCCTCGCCCTCGCGCAGGAGAACCTCCAGCGAGGAGAGCAGCCCGGCCACGGCGAGCACGGCCCGGTCCAGGCCCGCCTGGGCGTCGTTCACCCGGCGCTGGGCGACGGACAGCTCGTCCGCGGAGAACTGCTGAGCGACCAGCCCGAAGTCGGGGTGGGCGCGGGCGGCTCGCGCGGCGTACTCGGCGCCGGCCAGCTCCTCGCGGGCGACCAGAGCTCGGGTCTCCAGACCGCGCGCCCTCGTCTGCAAACCGCCCAGTGCTGCCTGCCACCGGCCCAGGACGCCACCGGCACGTTGCATCGAGGCATGGGCGCTCGCGAGGTAGCCCGGCAGGCCGTCGAGCTTGGCGGCGAACGCCTTCGACGCCTCGCCCGTCCAGGTCCCCCGTTGCTGCTGCACCGAGGACAGCACGTCGTGGGTCTCCCGCAGCCGCCGGGCCGTGTCGTCGAGCTGCCGGACGAGCCCGCCCGTCGCGGCCGGATCACCGGGCGCGGGGTCGAAACCCAGGCCCGGCCAGGCGCGCGTGCTCACGTCCCCTGCCCCTGGGCGTCGCTCATCCGGGCGAAGCCCTCGGAGAGGGCCCGTTCGACCTCGGCGTAGGACCCGGCCGTGCCGTCGATGCCCGTGCGGATCATGCCGATGCACTCGCCGAGCTTGCTCAGCCCGTACTCCCAGCTCCGCTGGAACTCCGCGCACGCCCGGTCGAGATCCTCGGTGCCCAGCGGTGCCGAGCCCACGTCGCGCATCGCGGCGAGTGTGCTGTCGAGCTGGTCACGGGCCCGGTCCAGATTCGCGCCCAGTGACGCCAGACCGTCGAGATCCACCGCCAGATCAGCCATGCGGAAACGGTAGCCAGACGGCCGCGGTCTCGTGGGCGTTTCGGAGAAGTCGGGCCCGGACGGGGCAGGATGGCCGCATGGCCGATGTCGACGTCCGCAGCGAGACCACCGACGGCGTCAGCGGATCGACGAGGGCGCTGATGTGACACGTCTCGGTGTGAGGCGACACCCGTGTAGTGCCCGCAGTAGCCTCGGGGTAGCCCGCCCCCGCACCGGAATCGAGGATCGACCTCGACATGACGTCTTCCGACACCGCCGTCGACCAGCCCACCGAACAGGTCATCAAGAAGGACCGTGTCGTCATCCGGTTCGCGGGTGACTCCGGTGACGGCATGCAGCTCACCGGCGACCGGTTCACCTCCGCGACCGCGGCGTTCGGCAACGACCTGTCGACCCTGCCGAACTTCCCCGCCGAGATCCGAGCGCCCGCCGGCACCCTGCCGGGGGTCTCCTCGTTCCAGCTGCACTTCGCCAACTACGACATCCTGACCCCCGGCGACCGCCCGGACGTGCTGGTGGCGATGAACCCGGCGGCGTTGAAGGCCAACGTCGCCGACCTCCCCGCGGGCGGTGTGCTGGTCGTCAACACCGACGAGTTCACGAAGCGGAACCTGACGAAGGTCGGTTACGCGGCCGACCCGCTGCAGGACGACACGCTCACCGAGCAGTACCAGGTGCACCCGGTCGCGATGGCCACGCTCACGCGCGGCGCGCTGGCGGGGACGGGGCTGTCCAAGAAGGACGCCGAGCGGTCCAAGAACATGTTCGCGCTCGGGTTGCTGTCGTGGATGTACCACCGGCCGCACGAGGGCACCGAGCGATTCCTGCGGGAGAAGTTCGCCCGCCGGCCCGACATCGCCGAGGCCAACATCCTCGCCTTCCGGGCCGGCCACGCCTACGGCGAGACCACCGAGGCGTTCGCCGTCACCTACGAGGTGGCGCCGGCCCGTCTCGACGTCGGCACCTACCGGCAGATCACCGGCAACACCGCGCTCTCCTACGGCATCATCGCGGCCGGGCAGCTCAGCGGACTGCCGGTGTTCCTGGGCTCGTACCCCATCACCCCGGCGTCGGACATCCTGCACGAGCTCTCCAAGCACAAGGCCTTCGGCGTCACGACGTTCCAGGCCGAGGACGAGATCTCCGGGGTCGGCTCCGCGCTCGGCGCGGCGTTCGGTGGCGCGCTGGGCGTCACCACGACGTCCGGGCCGGGCGTGGCGCTGAAGTCGGAGACCATCGGGCTCGCGGTGACCCTCGAACTACCGCTGCTGATCATCGACGTGCAGCGCGGCGGCCCGTCCACCGGGCTGCCCACCAAGACCGAGCAGGCCGACCTGCTGCAGGCGATGTTCGGGCGCAACGGAGAGGCGCCGGTGCCGATCATCGCGCCCCGGTCCCCCGCCGACTGCTTCGACGCCGCGCTGGAGGCCGTGCGCATCGCGGTGACCTACCGGACACCCGTCATGCTGCTGTCCGACGGTTCGCTCGCCAACGGGTCCGAGCCGTGGAAGGTGCCGTCGGTCGACACGCTGACGAGCATCGACCCCGGCTTCGCGACGGAGCCGAACGCCCCCGACGGGACCGACGAGTTCTGGCCCTACCTGCGCGACTCCGACACCCTCGCCCGGCCGTGGGCCGTGCCCGGCACGAAGGGCCTGGAGCACCGGATCGGCGGCCTGGAGAAGGCCGACGGACGCGGCTCGATCTCCTACGACCCGGACAATCACGACCGCATGGTCCGCCTGCGCGCCGCCAAGATCGACGGCATCCGCGTCCCCGACGTCACCGTCGACGACCCGTCCGGGGACGCCGAGCTGCTGGTGGTCGGGTGGGGTTCCACGTTCGGCCCCATCGGCGCCGGTGCGCGACGGGTCCGCGCCCTGGGCCGCGAGGTCGCCACCGCCCACCTGCGACACCTGAACCCGTTGCCGGCCAACCTCGGTGACGTGCTGGCCCGCTACCGCACCGTGGTCGTCCCCGAGATGAACCTCGGGCAGCTGTCGATGCTGCTGCGGGCGCGCTACCTGGTCGACGCCAAGAGCTACACGAAGGTCTCCGGCCTGCCGTTCAAGGCCGAAGAGCTGCAGGACCTCTTCCTGCGCCTGCTCGACGGGGTGCAGCCATGACCGACGACGTACTCGCTCCCGCGGAGGAACAGTCATGACCACGATCGACCTGGGCCTACCGCAGCTCGGTGGGCTGGACGGGGTTCCGACCGCCGAGGACACGCAGACCGCCAAGGACTTCGCCTCCGACCAGGAGGTGCGCTGGTGCCCGGGCTGCGGCGACTACGCCGTGCTCGCGGCCGTCCGCCAGTTCCTCCCCACGCTGGGGATCAAGCGGGAGAACACGGTGTTCGTCTCCGGCATCGGCTGTTCGTCGCGGTTCCCGTACTACCTCAACACCTATGGGATGCACTCGATCCACGGGCGCGCCCCGGCCATCGCCACGGGGCTGGCCGTCACCCGGCCCGACCTGTCGGTGTGGGTCGTCACCGGCGACGGCGACGCGCTCTCGATCGGCGGCAACCACCTCATCCATGCGCTGCGCCGCAACGTCAACCTCAAGATCCTGCTGTTCAACAACCGGATCTACGGGCTGACGAAGGGCCAGTACTCGCCCACGTCAGAGGTCGGGAAGGTCACGAAGTCCACCCCGCTCGGCTCGGTCGACCACCCGTTCAACCCGGTCTCGCTGGCGCTGGGTGCCGAGGCCACGTTCGTCGGGCGGGCACTGGACTCCGACCGTGCCGGGCTCACCGCCGTCCTCGGCGCGGCGGCCGCGCACCGCGGCACCGCGCTGGTGGAGATCTTCCAGGACTGCCCGATCTTCAACGACGGTGCGTTCGACGTCCTGCGCAAGGGTGACGAGGCCGCCGAGCGGCTCATCCACCTCACCCACGGCGAGCCGATCCGCTTCGGCCCCGCGGCGGAGGACGGTCCCGGGGCCTACGCCGTCGTCCAGGAGGGCTTCGGCCTGCGCGTGGCGAAGACCGACGAGGTCGATCCCTCGCAGGTCGTCGTGCACGACGCCGGCGACCACGAGCTGGCCTTCGCGCTGTCCCGGCTGTCGGACCAGGACCTCACCCACACCGTCATCGGGATCTTCCGCGACGTCGCCCGCACCACCTACGACGACGCCACCCGCGCACAGGTCGACCACGAACGGAAGACCCGCACCCCGAACCTCCAAGGCCTCCTGAACGGCCGAGACACCTGGACGGTCGCAGGCTGACCACGTCCGGACCGGCCTGTGCTGCCATCTGGACACATGTGGCGTCCCATGGCCCTATCCGACGACCACAGGTGCCCATGTGGCCGGCCGACCCGGTGCGTCAGCTCGTGCGGTCGATCACGTAGGCGGTCAGCGAGGCCAGGGCTTCCGTCGCCGGGACGGCCGGGAGGTCGGCCAGCTCGGCGTTGGCGGCAGCGGCCCGGTCGCCGAGGACCTCCCTGGCCCGCACGAGGCCGGGACCGCGACGCAGGAGGACGAGCGCCTCGTCGACCTCGGCGTCGTCGGTGATCGGCCGCGCGAGCAGGACCCGCAGGCGATCCGCCTCGGAGCCGGTCTCCTGCAGTGCGTAGAGCATCGGCAGGGTGTGGACACCCTCGCGCAGGTCCGTGCCCGGCGTCTTGCCCGAGCTGTCCGACGCCGAGGCGATGTCGATGACGTCGTCGGAGATCTGGAACGCCGTGCCGATGATCGCCCCGAACTGCTGCAGGGACTCCACGTGCTGGGGCGGGCAGCCCGAGAACATGCCGCCGTAGCGTCCTGCGGTGGCGATCAGCGAGCCCGTCTTCTCGGCGATGACCGTCAGGTAGTGCTCGACGGCGTCCTCGCCGGGGCGCGGCCCGCGCGTCTCCCGCATCTGGCCGGTGACCAGCTCCGCGAAGGTGTCCGCAATGATCCGTACGGCGTCGGGGCCGAGGTCGGCCACGAGCCGCGACGCGTGGGCGAACAGGAAGTCGCCGGTGAGGATCGCGACGGTGTTGTCCCACCGCGAGTTCGCGCTCTCCGCCCCGCGCCGCATCGTGGCGGAGTCCATGACGTCGTCGTGGTAGAGCGTGGCCAGGTGGATCAGCTCGACGACAGCCGCGGCCGTGATCACCTCGTCGGCCTCGGGCCGCGGTCCCATCTGCGCCCCGAGCAGTGTGAACAGCGGACGGAACCGCTTTCCGCCCGCCTCGATCAGGTGCAGCGAGGTCTCGGTGACGAAGCGGTAGTCGCTGTGCACCTCGCGGTGCAGCAACTCCTCCACCCGGGTCAGTGCCACCTCGGTGGCCGCGGCCAGGGCCGGGTCCCCGAGTTCGACACCCGCTATCGCATTCGCGCTCACTCGGCCTCCTCGCTGTCGCTCGGCGGCCGAGCTCGCGTCCCTGCATGGTGATGGTGAGCGGGCCCGCTCATGTCCTCAGCCTACGAAGGTACCGCTGCCGGCCCAGCTCAAGGCCAGCGTGGGCACGATCCCCAGGAGCAGCGTGATGATCACCCCGAGCGTGATCGCCGCGGTCGTGAACGCCCCCGGCACCGTGACGGTGGGACCGTCCGGCGCCGGCTCGCTGAAGTACATCAGCACGATCACGCGCACGTAGAAGAACGCGGCGACCGCGCTGGCCACCAGCGCGATGATCACCAGTGGTGCCATGCCGTCCGCGAGCGCCGCGGAGAACACCGCGAACTTGGACGTGAAACCGCTGGTCAAGGGGATGCCGGCCAGCGCTAGCAGGAGGAACGCCATGACACCGGCGACCACCGGTGAGCGCTTGGCGAGCCCCGCCCACTGCGACAGGTGCGTGGCCTCGCCGTCGGCGTCACGCACGAGGCTGATCACCCCGAAGATCGCCAGGGTGTTGAAGCCGTAGGCGAGCAGGTAGAACAGCGTGCCCGAGATGCCCTGGGCCGTGATCGACATGGCACCGAGGAGCAGGAAGCCCGCGTGGGCGACGGACGAGTAGGCGACCATGCGCTTCACGTCGGTCTGGGTGAGACCGATCACGGCACCGAGCGCCATGGAGATGATCGCGATCGCCCACAGCACACCGCGCCATTCCCACCGTGTGTCGCCGAAGGCCACGGAGAGCACGCGCAGGATGCCGCCGAACGCCGCCACCTTCGTACAGGCCGCCATGAACGCGGTGACCGGCGTGGGAGCGCCCTGGTAGACGTCGGGCGTCCAGGTGTGGAACGGGCCGACCGACGCCTTGAACATCAACCCGACCACCAGCAGCGCGAACCCGCCGAGAAGCAGGGCGTCCGAGCGACCGGAGCCGGTCGCGGCGGCGGCGATGTCGGTGAACCGCACGGAGCCCGCGTAGCCGTAGAGCAGCGCGAGGCCGTAGAGGAAGAACGCGGAGGCGAACGCGCCGAGCAGGAAGTACTTGACGGCCGCCTCCTGCGACAGCAGCCGCCGGCGCCGCGCCAGCCCGCACATGAGATAGAGCGGCAGGGAGAGCACCTCGAGCGCGATGAACATCGTGAGCAGGTCGTTGGCCGCGCAGAACGCCATCATCCCGCCGAGCGCGAACAGCGTGAACGGGAAGACCTCGGTCTGCATGGTCGGCGCCTGGTCGGCCGACCCGTAGGAGCGGTCGTCCGGGTCGTCGATCGGACCCGGGCCCCCGCCGGCCCCCGCGGCCGCCCGCGTCGCGGCGGAGGCGATGAACGCCCCGCCGGGCTCCACGGAGCGGTCGGCGATCAGCAGGATGCTGCCCAGCCCCAGCGCGAGGAGGGTGCCCCACAGGAACAGGGTCGGCCGGTCGATCGCGAGCGCGTCGGAGATAGTGGTGATGCCCTCGGGACCGCTGCTGCCCGCGTACAGACCCAGTGCGAGGCCGGCGAGGCCCAGCGCGACGACCGACAGGGCCACCTGGGCGGGCCAACGCTGGTGACGCGGCAGGAACGCCTCGACCAGCACGGCGACGCACGCCGCTCCGAGCACGATCAGCAGCGGGGCGATGGCGCCGTAGTCGATCGGCGGGACCTCGATCTGCGGCACGGGCGCCTGAGCAAGGTTGCTCACGGGGACAGTCCTTCCACCGGGTCCGCGAGACCCACCTCGTTCATCGTGGCCACCACCGACGGGGTGATGACGTCCAGCACCGGCCCGGGGAAGAACCCGAGCGCCACGATCAGCACGATCAGCGGCGTCACCACGGCGATCTCACGCCTGGTGAGGTCCGGGAAACCCGAGCCCGGGCGCTTCGCCGAGACGGCCGGGTCGAGCATCGTGCCGGGGCCGCCTGCGCGTTCCAGCGCGCCCAGCACGGCGGACCCGCGCAGCGGGCCCTGCATCGTCCGCTGGTACATCCAGAGCACGTAGAGCGCGGCGAGGATGATCCCGGCGGTGGCCAGGATCGTGTAGACCGGCTGGCGGGGGTAGGAGCCGACCAGCACCAGGAACTCGCTGACGAACGAGTTGGTGCCCGGCAGCGCCAGTGACGACAGGCCCGCGACCAGGAACGCGCCCGCGAGCAGCGGCGCCACCGCCGAGACGCCGCCGTAGTCGCCCACCAGCCGCGACCCGCCCCGGGTGATCAGCAGGCCCACGACGATGAACAGCATCCCCGTGGAGATCCCGTGGTTGACCATGTAGAGCGTCGCGCCGGCGAAGGCCTGCGAGGAGAACGAGAAGATCCCCAGCGCGATGAACCCGAAGTGAGCGATCGAGGTGTAGGCGACGAACCGCTTCATGTCGGTCTGCCCGACAGCGAGCAGCGCACCGTAGAGGACGCCGACCACCGCGAGCGTCAGGACCAGGGGCGCGAGACGCTGGGACGCCAGCGGGAACAGCGGCAGGCAGTAGCGCAGGAGACCGAACGTGCCGACCTTGTCCAGCACTCCGACGAGCAGCACGCCCGCCCCGACGGGCGCCTCGGCACCGGCGTCGGGCAGCCAGGTGTGGAACGGCACCAGCGGCGCCTTGATCGCGAAGGCGAGGAAGAACCCGAGGAACAGCCAGATCTGCGTGCCCTCGTCGACACCCGCCGCCATCGCCTGCAGCTCGGTCCACGTGAACGTGCCCGAGCCCAGCTGCTCACCGCTGACGACGAACAGCCCGATCACCGAGGCCAGCATGATCAGCCCGCCGAGCAGCGAGTAGAGGAAGAACTTCACCGCCGCGTACTGCCGTCGCGGCCCACCGAAGCGGCCGATCATGAAATACATCGGGACCAGCATGGCCTCGAAGAACACGTAGAACAGGAACACGTCGGTAGCCGCGAACACCCCGACCAGCAGGCCCTGGGTGGCGAGGATCAGGGAGTAGAAGCCCGCGGGCGTGCGGTCCTCGGGGAGCTTCTCCTCCCACGAGAACGCCATGACGATCGGCACCAGCACGGCGATCAGCGCAAGCATCACCAGTGCGATGCCGTCGACGCCGAGCGCGAACCGGGTGCCGAACGCCGGGATCCAGGCGATGGAGAACTCCAGCTGGAACCGCGCCCCGCCGGTCGCGTCCGCGACGGAGTAGGAGGCCCAGGTGAGCGCCGTGAGCACCAGCGACGCCAGCGCGAAGCCGAGCGCCACGAGCTTGGCCCGCCGCGCGTCGCCCCCCATCGGTGCCACGACCAGCGCACCGACCAGCGGCAGCACCAGCAGAACGAGCAGCAACACGCTTCCCCCGGTCGTCATGCGAACCTCACCGCCAGCAGGGCGGCGATCACGAGCACGGCGCCGCCGAGCATCGACAGCGCGTAGGAGCGCACGAACCCGGTCTGCAGCCGTCTCAACCGCCCGGAGCTGCCGCCGAGCAGCGCCGCCGTGCCGTTGACGACGCCGTCCACCCCGCGGTTGTCGACGTAGACCAGCGCGCGGGTGAGCCAGGTGCCCGGCCGGGCGATGAGCGCCTCGCTGACGGCGTTGGCGTAGAGATCGCGCCGCGCCGCGCGGACCGGCAGCGACACCCGCTCCGGCCGCTCGACCGGCGTGCGCCGGCGTCCGACGGTCAGGTACGCGGTCAGCACACCGAGCGCCGAGATGCCGACCACCAGGAACGGCGTGAGCGCGTGCGGCACGGCCGCGGCCGGCAGCTCCTCCAGCTCACCGAGCGACGGCGCCAGCCACTCGACCAGCGTGTCACCCTGGTAGAGCAGGAAGCCCGCGAAGACGGACCCGAACGCCAGCACGATCATCGGTACCGTCATCGACGCCGGGGACTCGTGGGGGTGGTACTCCCGCCCGTCGGCGGTGCGCAGTTCCTTCCAGCGCTTCTCCCCGAAGAACGTCATGAGCATCAGCCGCGTCATGTAGAACGCGGTCAGCCCGGCCGCGAGCAACGCCGCGCCGCCGAACACGTAGCCCTGCCAGCCCGGCTGGTCGAATGCCGCCGCGATGATCTCGTCCTTGGAGAAGTAGCCCGAGAGGAACGGGAACCCGATGAGCGCGAGGTAGCCCAGCCCGAACGTCACGAATGTGATGGGCATGTGCCGTGCGAGCCCGCCGTAGCGGCGCATGTCGACGTCGTCGTGCATCGCATGCATCACCGAGCCCGCCCCGAGGAACAGGCCGGCCTTGAAGAAGCCGTGGGTGAGCAGGTGGAAGATGCCCAACGCGTACCCGGCGGGGCCGAGACCGACGGCCAGGATCATGTAGCCGATCTGGCTGACCGTGGAGTAGGCGAGCACCTTCTTGATGTCGTCGTAGGCGCAGCCGATGATCGCGCCGATGAGCAGCGTGACCACACCGACGAGCGCTACCACGAGGCGTCCGGCCTCGGACAGGTCGAAGATCGGGTGCGAACGGGCGATGAGGTACACCCCGGCCGTGACCATCGTGGCCGCGTGGATGAGCGCCGAGACCGGGGTGGGGCCCTCCATGGCGTCGGGCAGCCACGACTGCAGCGGGAACTGCCCCGACTTGCCGCACGCGCCGAGCAGCAGCAGCACCGTGATCGCGACGAGCGCGGCCGTGTCGACCTGCCCGATGTTCTCGAACACCTCGGTGTACTGCAGCGTGCCGAGCTGCGTCCACAGGATGAAGATCGCGATGGCCAACCCGACGTCGCCGACGCGGTTCATCAGGAACGCCTTCTTGGCGGCCGTGGCCGCGGCCGGGCGGTCCTGGTAGAAGCCGATCAGCAGGTAGGACGCGAGACCGACGCCCTCCCAACCGAGGTAGAGCATCACGAAGTTGTCGGCCAGCACCAGGATCAGCATGGCCGCGACGAACAGGTTGAGCTGCGCGAAGAACCGGCGGCGGCCCGGGTCGTGGCTCATGTAGCCGACCGAGTAGATGTGGATCAGGGACCCGACACCGGTGATGAGTAGCACGAACGTCAGCGACAGCGGGTCGAGCCGGAGCCCGAACTCGACGTTCAGGGCGTCGCCGACGGTGATCCAGTCGAACAGGGTGAACTCGCGGGTGCGCTGTGCCGCGTCCAGCCCGACCGTCTCCAGGAGGATCGCCAGGCCCAGCAGGAACGACAGGACGACCGTGGCGACGCCGAGCCAGTGGCCCCAGGCGTTCGCCCGACGACCGGCGACGAACAGCACGAGCGCCCCGATCGCGGGCAGCACGAACAACAACCACGCGAGCGAGCCGAGACCGGTGGCGTCACCGACCACGGGCAGTTCGGCGGCCAGTAGAGCCGCCGTCATCGGCGCACCCCGTCAGCGGCGGCGGAGCGACGGACCGAACGTTGCGCATGCGAGGCGACGGCTGTCCGACAGGGGTCCGGACAACCGTGCTGTGGCGTTCGCAGCAACGGGGAGCTGAGCACGGGGAGCACTCCTTGGTCTCAGTACTTCAGCAGGTTCGCGTCGTCGACCGACGCGGTCCGGCGGGTGCGGAAGATCGACATGATGATCGCGAGGCCGACCACGACCTCCGCGGCGGCCACCACCATCACGAAGAAGGCAATGACCTGGCCGTCGAGCGAGCCGTTGATCCGGGCGAAGGTGACCAGGGTCAGGTTCACCGCGTTGAGCATCAGCTCGATGCACATGAACACGACGATCGCGTTGCGCCGAACGAGTACGCCCACCGCGCCGATGGAGAACAGCAGCGCGGACAGCAGCAGGTAGTACGTGGGGGTCACGAGGTCTCCTCGGCGTCGTGACGGGCGCCGCGGTCGTCGTCCGCCCGGCCGCCGGTGAGGGCGCGGGCGTCGGTGAGTGCTCTCGCGCCGGGGGCGATCTCGTCGACGACCTGCACGGGTGTGGCGTCGATGATCGCCGAGATGGACTCGGGCGCGATCGAGCCGTCGGGGAGGATCGCGGGCACGGCCACCGAGTTGCCGGTGGCGAACACGCCGGGACCGGGGAGCGGGGAGATCCGGTCGTGCTCGCCGCGGAGTCGGGCCTCCACCGTGGCGCGCTGGCCGCGCTTCGCGTAGCCCTTGGACTGCGCGTACGCCAGCACCATCGCCCCCATCGCGGCCGTGATGAGCAGCGCCGAGGTGAGCTCGAACGCGAGGAGGTACTTGGTGAAGATCAGCGCGCCGAGGCCGGTGACGTTGCCGCCCGCGCCCGCGCCGCCCGCGGCCAGCCCGATCGGCTCGACCGAGATGAGCGCGCTGCCGACCGCCCCGACGAGCAGCACGGCCAGGCCGAGCCCGAGTGCGAGCCCCGCGAGCCGCTGACCGCGCAGCACCTCGACGACCGAGTCGGAACTATCTCGCCCGACGAGCATCAGGACGAACAGGAACAACATCATGATCGCGCCGGTGTAGACGATGATCTGCACGAATCCGAGGAACGGCGCCTGTTGCACGATGTAGAACACCGCCAGGCAGAACATGGTCGTGACCAGCATGAGTGCCGAGTGCACCGCGTTGCGGGCGAGGACCATGCCCAGCGCACCGGCCAGCGCGACGGGCGCGAGGACCCAGAACGTGATGCCCTCACCGAGGGACACCGAGTCCACCACGGCCTGCGCGAGGGAGGTCATCGTGCGGTCTCCCCGGCGTCGGCCGCCTTGGCCAGCGCCGGACCCTCCACGTAGTAGTCCTGCTCGTGCTCACCCAGCCGCATCGGGTGCGGGGGCTGCTCCATGCCGGCCAGCAGGGGCGCGAGCAGCTGCTCCTTCGTGTAGATCAGGTTCTGTCGGTCGTCGTCGGCCATCTCGTAGAAGTTGGTCATCGTGAGCGCCCGGGTGGGGCACGCCTCGACGCACAACCCGCAGCCGATGCAGCGCAGGTAGTTGATCTGGTAGATCGCGCCGTAGCGCTCGCCCGGGGAGTAGCGCGCCTCCTCGGTGTTGTCCGCTCCCTCGACGTAGATCGCGTCGGCGGGGCAGGCCCAGGCGCACAGCTCGCAGCCCACACACTTCTCCAGGCCGTCCGGGTGCCGGTTGAGCTGGTGGCGGCCGTGGTAGCGGGGGGCGGCGGGCGGGAAGTTCTCCGGGTACTCCTCGGTGACGACCTTCTTGAACATCGTCGAGAAGGTGACACCGAAGCCCTTGAAGAACTCAAACATCGTCGGACTCCTTCGGGGTGGGTGCCCGCTCCGGTACCGCGGCGGCCGTGAGAGCCGGCTCACGCCGTTCCGCGGCCCGGGCGCGCACCTTGTGCCGCATGGGCGTGGGGACCGTGAGGTCGATCGGCGGCACCGGGAAGTCCGAGGCCAGCTCGACCACCTGCTCCTGGGCCACCTGCCGGTCGGGCACGAGGAACGCGACGGCCAGCACCACGACGAGACCGATGCCCACCGCCACGAGCAGGGTGGTGACGCTGCCGTCGCTGCTGGTGCGGTAGGTGCGGATCGCGAAGATCGTCAGGATCCACAGCAGGCTGCCGGGGACGAGGACCTTCCAGCCCAGCCGCATGAACTGGTCGTAACGCATCCGGGGCAGCGTGCCGCGCAGCCAGATGAAGACGAACAGGAACAGGAAGGTCTTGATGAGGAAGGCGACGAACTGCAGCCACCCGTTGGCGTTGAGGAAATCCAGGGGCCACGGCCAGGTGCCGCCACCGAGGAACAGCGTCGTGGCCATCGCCGAGACGGTGACCATGTTGACGTACTCGGCCAGGAAGAACAGCGCGAACTTCAGCGACGAGTATTCGGTATGGAAACCGCCGACCAGTTCGGACTCGGCCTCGGGCAGGTCGAATGGCGAGCGGTTGGTCTCGCCGACCATCGCGATCACGAAGACCGCGAAGCTCGGGAACAGCAGCAGCGCGAACCACGGACCCCCGGCCTGTGCGGCCACGATGTCGGCGGTGGACAGCGACCCGGCGTAGAGGATCACACCCACGATCGACAGCCCGAGCGCGATCTCGTAGGAGATCACCTGCGCCGCGCGGCGCCGCGCGGCCCGCCGCGGGGACGGCGAGCCGGCCGCCCCGCCGCCCACCACCCACCCGGAGACGCCGATCGAGGAGCAGGCCAGC
>JAJAZD010000343.1 GCA_026785945.1 Pseudonocardia sp.
CATGCCCCCGTTCTCCGGTGGTACTCCCTGCCGCGGGTCGGTGCCCCCGTTCGACGGGGGGTGTCGCCGCGGACGGGGAGCACGGGCGCCGCACGGAATCACTCATCTAGGGGGCCGGCCGATCCGGTCAGGAGGTGGAGTGTGGACAGGTGGAAGGCGGCGGAGTCTCCGTCAACGAGTTCGGGACGATCACGCCGAAGTCCACATCGGATGGACATGCCGGGAACCGCTCCGGCACGCCCTCCACTGCTCGGCCGTGCCGCGCGGCCGCGGCGGATCGCGCTCGCGGCGGCAGCGGCGCTGGTCCTCGCCGTGACCGGAACGGCGTGGGGCCTCTCCCCGCCGATGCCGCACCGGTGCCCGCCGCGCCCATCGATCCGGCCGCGCCCATCAGCGCAGCGGGCGTGCCCTGCATCGACTGAGGCCGGCTGCGAACCGGGAGCCGTGGGCCCGGCATCCCGACCGGCGGCGATCGTCCGGACTACTGTCGTGGTCCGTGACGCTGACCGCCGCTCTGCTCGATTCGATCCGCACCGGTCCCGCCGCCGCGCGGCCTCTGATCACCTACTACGACGACGCCACCGGCGAACGCATCGAGCTGTCGGGCACGACGACGGCCAACTGGGCCGCGAAGGCCGCCAACCTGCTGCGCGACGAGTGCGACGTGGAACCCGGCGCCCGTGTGGCCGTCATGCTCCCGGCACACTGGCAGACCGCAGCGGTGCTGCTCGCCGTGTGGTGGTGCGGCGGCGAGGTGGTGGATCCCGCGACACCGGCCCCGGATCTGGTGCTCTGCGACTCAGGTCGGCTCGATCTCGCCCTCGCGGCCGCCCCGGCGCACGGCGTGGTGGCGCTGTCGCTCGACGCGTTCGGCAAAGGCATCACCGGCCTGCCCGCGGGCGTGATCGACTTCGCCACCGAGGTGCGTCTGCACGGCGACGACTTCCTGCCCTGGGCCCCGCTGTCCGACGACGCCTCCGCCCTGGACGGGATCTCGGTGGCGCGGATGCTGGCCGTCGCGCGGGCCCGCGCGGCGGCACTCGGCCTGTCGGCGAACGACCGGGTGCTCTCCACACTCGACTGGTCGAGCCCTGCCACCCTGACCGACGGCCTCCTCGCCGTGTTGGCCGCCGGCGCGTCCCTGGTGCAGTGCCGCAACGCCGATCCGGATGCCACCGAGCGCCGGGCCATCACCGAGCGGACCACCGTTCGCCTGCCCTGATCCGCCTCCCGGCGCCACCCGGACACGACCTCCGCACCGGCGACCCCCGCGACCGTCGTGAACCGCGGGCGACCTCACACTCACCTCAGCAGCGACCGCGCCATCACCATGCGCTGGACCTGGTTCGTGCCCTCGTAGATCTGCGTGATCTTCGCGTCGCGCATCATGCGCTCGACCGGGAAGTCCTTGGTGTACCCGGCCCCCCCGAGCAGCTGCACCGCGTCGGTCGTCACCGACATCGCGACGTCGGACGCCATGCACTTGGCCGCGGAGGAGATGAAGCCGAGGTTCGGCTCACCCCGCTCGGCGCGGGAGGCGGCGACGTAGACGAGCTGACGCGCGCTCTCCACCTTCATCGCCATGTCGGCGATCATGAACTGGAGACCCTGGAACTCGGCCAGGTTCCTGCCGAACTGCTTGCGTTCCTTGACGTAGGAGACGGCGACGTCCAGCGCCCCCTGCGCGATGCCGACGGCCTGCGCGCCGATCGTCGGACGCGTGTGGTCGAGCGTCCGCAGCGCGGTCTTGAAGCCCGTGCCGGGAGCCCCGATGATGCGGTCGGCCGGGATGGTGCAGGTCTGGAAGTAGATCTCGCGGGTGGGTGACCCGTTGATGCCGAGCTTGCGTTCCTTGGGCCCGACCTCGAAACCGGGGTCGTCGGAGTGCACGACGAACGCCGAGATGCCGTTGGCCTTCTGCTCGGGGTCGGTGACCGCCATGACCGTGTACCAGGTCGAGACCCCGGCGTTGGTGATCCAGCACTTGGTGCCGTCGAGCACCCAGGTGTCGCCGTCGCGGCGGGCGCGGGTCCTCATCGCGGCGGCGTCGGAACCGGCTTCCCGCTCCGAGAGCGCGTAGCTGATCATCGCCTCTCCGGACGCGATCGACGGGAACACCTGCGCCTTGAGCTCGGGTGACGCGGACAGCAGGATCGGGGTCAGACCCAGGCCGTTGACGCCGGGGATCAGCGAGGACGACGCGCAGACCCGCGCGACCTCCTCGATCACGATGCACGCCGCGAGCTCGTCGGCACCCTCTCCGCCGTACTCCTCGGGGATGGTGATCGCGTGGAATCCCGCCCTGGTGAGGGCGTCGCGCGCCTCGACCGGATAGCGGCTCAGCTCGTCGACCTCGGCGGCGTGCGGTGCGATCTCCTTCTCCGCGAGGGTGCGCACGGCGTCGCGTAGCGCTTCGTGCTCGTCGCTGAGCCGGTAGGCGTCGAAATCGGAGTTCATGGCCACAGTCCTCGGAGTCGCGCGGCGGATCGACCGAACCCTAATGGCACTGCGTGCCGTTGAGCAAGTGAACTGCTACTCTCCGTGCCACACAGCAGGCGGCGTGACGACGGGAGCGGCGGCATGACGGGAGCGTCGGCCGGGGCGACGGGTGAAGGAACGGTGCGTTGACGGGGGACGGTGCCTCGACGGTGGCGCGGGCGCGGCGCGGGCGCTCCGTCGAGGGGCGCGCGCAGGTGCGCCGCGACCTCGTCGCCGCGGCGGTGCGCCTGTTCGGCGAGCAGGGCTACGGGGACACGACCGTCGACGGCATAGCGGCGGCCGCGGGTGTCGGACGTCGAACCTTCTTCCGGTACTTCCGGAGCAAGGAGGACGCGATCTCGCCCGACCACGGGTCGGCGCTCACCCGTATCGCCGAGGTCTTCGACGCCGCGCACCCGACGGAACCCACCGCGCCCCTCGTGCTGCGCGCCAGCGAGACGGTCCTCGACCTCTACACCGAGGACCCGGCCCTGTCCGTGGCGCGCTTCCGCCTCACCCATGACGTCGACGCCCTGCGCGACCGCGAGTCGGCCAGCGTCGACCACTACCGGCGCCTGTTCACCCGCCAGCTGCGGGCGCGGTTCGCAGGCGGCTCCGACGGGGAGCTGCGCGCCGCCGTGACCGGAGCGGCGGTCGTGGCGGCCCACAACCTCGCACTGCGGGCGTGGCTGGCGGCCGGGGCCCCGGCGGACGGGATCGACGCCTGCCGGGAGCGCTTCCGCAAGGTCGCGGACATGCTCCCCGTCGAACCGATCAGGCCGGCTGGGGACCTCCATGCCCTCGCGCGCCGGCTGGAAGCGGTCGCCGGGCGTCTGGAGCGCCGCTGACCCTCGAGCGGGGCCGGACGTGCGTGATCCCCGGGCCGCACCGTGGGGGTGCGCAAGCCGAGCTGGACGGGCTCGGGCCCGGGGAACACGGGTGACTGCCTGGTACTCACCGGCACACACCGGCTACCACAACCGTCGGAGACATGTCCTGTGGTGCTAGCGGACAGCCACCTCACGAGTCCTGTTGCTGATCAACGCTGGACCACCTCCTCTCACGTGTGATGCCACCGTACGACCGCAACCGGACCTTCGCCAGGCGAATACGGACCCGGTCCGGCGACCGGCCGGCACCTGATCAGGCGGCTCCGGTCAGCCCAGCACCGAGGACGCCTTCTCGGTCGTGCCGCCGAGGTCGACGTACAGCTGACCCCAGGCCCTGTCGACGTCGTCCGCGGGCTCGTTGTCGCAGTAGGACTTGGCGCCGTTCGCGGTGTAGTACTTCATCAACGCCAGGATCGTGACCGTGTCCTTCTGCGCGTCGCGGGTGGCCTTGTCGGTGTAGCGCAGGCCCGGTTCCTCGGTCTGGTGGGCCATGCAGCTCACCTCCTGGCCACCCTCGTTGTTGAAGACCGGGCCGAGGTCGGGCTCCGAGGAGCACCCCGCGACGGCACCGGCCGCAGCCAGCACCAACCCAGCCATGACGATGTGACGACGCACCTGTCCTCCTCCAGAAAACGTGAGACCTTCTCCGACCGCGCACTCTGCGATCCGAACCGATCCGAACGCTGCGACCTACAACGACATGTGCGCCCGCAGGACATGGCCGGTCAGGCGCCGGTCAGGCTGCGCACGGCGAGCCCGACACCGACGACGAGCACGAGCAGGGCGGTCACCACCGGCAGCGCCGCCATGAGACGCCCGGCGCGCTCCCGCAGCACCCGCGTCCGTTCCATCCGCGCGATCCGGTCACGCACCGACACCAGCAGCAGTCCGGCCGCCGTCAGCGTGGCGGCCATGCCGAGCCCGTAGCACAGGACCAGGGCGATCCCGAACCACGTGCGGCCCAGGCCGATCGCGCCGAGCAGTACGAGCAGCGCGGTCGGACTGGGGACCAGCCCTCCGGCCATGCCGAGACCGACGAGGCTCGTGCGGCTCCACCGGTCCTGCCCGCGCCGGTGGCCGTACCCATGCCCGTGGCCGTGGCCGTGGCCGTGACCGTGACCGTGCCCGTGACCGTGCCCATGTCCCTGGCCCGCCTTCAGGGCCTCGCCGCTCACCGCCGCGCCGACCAGCACCCCGGTGCGTTCCGCGGCCGGCAGCGCCGCCAGCTCGCGGCGTCGCTTCACCGCTGTGACGAGCAGCGTCACGCCGACCCCCGCCACGAGGAGCCCGCTCACGACGCCGAGCCAGCGCAGGGCCTCGACCGGCGCGAAAGCCGAGACGGCCAGGATGAGCAGCCCGAAGACCAGCACCCCGACCGTGTGGGTGACCGTCACCGCGGCACCGACGTACAGCGCGTCCCGCCGCGTGCCCTGCTTGCCGGCCAGGTAGGCGGCCATGACCGTCTTGCCGTGGCCGGGCAGCATGGCGTGCGACGCACCCAGCACCAGCGCCAGGAGCACCGCGAGCGCGCCGACGGCCGGGGTGAGGTTCGGACTCCCGGCCAGCGCCGAGAAGCTCGCCGTCATGGCGCCCAGCGCGGAGTCCAGCCAGCCGACCCCGGTGCCGGGCAGCACGGCAAGCGGTGCCGCCGACCCCGAGCCCGGCGCGACCGAGACCCGCGCGGAGCGCTGGTCGAGGGGATCGAGCAGCAGGTCCCCGGGGTAGGCACGCAACTCCCGCGATGCGCTCTGCGCCGGGACGTCGCTCGCGTCGATGCGCAGGCCCTCGGCGGCAGCGGTGATCTCGCGCCAGCCGATCCGGTCGGCGAGATGGGAGTCGGTGAACTCGACCTCGGCCGGGCCGGAGAGGTCGGCCGGTGCGGTGAGCCGGCACGTCACGCGCGTGGTGAGCAGGCCCTGCTCGCCCGTCGGGTACTCCGCGGCGGCGGAGGCCACGGTGAACACCGCGGGGAGGCCGTCGACGAGCGCGGTGGCGGCGGCCGCCCGCGCGGCGCACTCCGTGGCGGCATGCGCCGAGGCCTCGGCCGGGGAGATCGCGCCGTCGCCGTCGGTGTCGGTGGTGCCCCGCTGCTGGAACGTGGGGATCTCCGCGCTGTCGGCGATCGCCAGGACCTCGATGCGGTCCGGGAACAGCGTGACCCCGTCGTAGTGGTTGACCGTGAAGTTGCCCAGCGGGTGGGCCTGCGCCGCCGGGGCGGCGGTGGGCCCGACAGGGGCGAGCAGGAGGGCGCCGATCGCGAGCACCAGTACGGCGACGCGCCGCCCATTGCTCGCAAGCCGCCCATCGCTCGCAAGCCGCACAGTGCTCCCAAGCCGCACAGTGCTCGCAAGCCGCACAGTGGTCATCGATCGGACTCCAGGGTGGCGATCGTGCTGCGGGCGACGGGCGCCTGCAACGGGTTGAAGTTCGGGTTCGTCCGGAGAGCCTCGTCCAGCGCGGCGAGTGCCTCGTCGCGACGTCCCAGAGCGGCCAGGATCATGCCGCGGTGGAACGACCAACCGGCGTTCGTCCCACCCAGCGCGGTGGTTCGCTCCGCGTAGGGCAGCGCCTCGGCGTCGCGGCCGTTCACGTGCAACGCCCAGGCCAGCGCGTCGGCGCTGAACACGCTCTGGCGCCGCGCCCACTCGGCCTCGGCGAGAGCCAACGCCTCGGCGGCGTCGCCGTGGTCCGCGGCGACCAGGGCGGCGACCTGGTCATCGGTGGATCCCTGCGCGGCGTAGAGCTGCTGTTGCACGGTCAGCACCTCGTACTGGCCGGTCGCCTCGGCGGAACGGCCTGCCGACTCGAGCAGCTCGCCGTACTCCAGCAGGTACTGCGGCAGCGGGGCACGGTCGGTGATCGTCCGATAGGCGGCCAGCGCCTCGTCGACCCGGCCCTGGGCCCAGTCGACCTTCGCCCGGCCCTGCGCGAGCGCGATGTTCTGCGGCGCGGCGGCGAGTCCGGCGTCGTACTGCGTCGCGGCGCCTGCCACGTCACCGGAGTTCCAGGCCAGCTCGCCGAGGTAGTACCGGCAGAACGCGACGTCCTCGGGTGAGGCCGCGCTGGACAGCGCCCGTTCCATCGCACCCCGCGCCTCGTCGACGCGTCCGCGCAGCTCCAGTTCGTAGGACGCGCGGCTGAACGCGCCGAGTCCGGGTTCGAGTCCGAGCATGGCGTCAACGGCCGCGGTGGCGTCCTGCGCCCGGCCGAGTTGGGTGTAGGCGTCGGCCAGCACCCCGAACACGTCCCCGGTGTAGGGGCGCAGGACGCGGGCCTGCTCGCCGTAGTCCTTCGCGGCGGTGAAGTCGTGGCGCGCGTTGGCGAGCTGTCCGAGTCCGATCAGCGCCTCGCCGTTGTCCTGCGGCGCGATCTCCAGCGAGCGCTCCAGGGCCCCCTGGGAGAGGCCGTAGTACGAAGGGTCACCCGTGATCCGGGCCTGCTCGACGTAGGCCGCCCCCAGCTGGGCCCAGAGGGCGGCGTCGTCCGGGGTGCGGCGCAGGGTCTCCTGCGCCCGGTACATCAGCTCGTCGAGCGCGCTCGGCGCCGACGACCGTGCCGCGCTCGGCGCCGGCGCTGCCCCACCCCCACCGCCGTCACCGGTGGCGAAGAAGCTCGTGCCCGCGATGGCGGCGAGCAGGACGCCGATCGCCACCAGCAGGACGGGGACTCGGGAGCCGGTCATCGGTGCACCTCGGAGACGAGATCGGGACAGAAAGAGATCGGGAACCTTACGGGTCAGGCAGTGACCGCGGACACCGTCTCACGACGGCGGGCGATCATGACGAAGCCGGTGCCCAGCAGGGCGAGGGCGGCGATGCCGGTCACCACGGACGGGGCCGGCATGTCGATGTTGTTCCCGGGGTGTTGACCGGAACGACGGCGCCGAGGCCGTCACCCTGGTTGTTGGAGGCGTCGTTGACGTTCAGGTTGCTCGCCTCGGCGACGTAGGGGAAAGCGTCTCCGAAGGCCTTGTCATTGGCGTCGACCCCGTCACCGGTGGCCAGTGCCTCGACGATGCCGCTGGTGGCGGCACCCTCGGCACCTGCCGGACCGTGGTGTTGACGTTGCAGCCGGCCAGGGTGTCCTGCCCGACCTCGGACAGGTCACCGCCGTAGAGCACCTGCTCCTTGCCGTCCTCGCCGATCCTGGTGGGCGTCCAGTACTGCTTGAACAGCAGGTTCTCGTCGTCGAGGGTCTCGACCGGCCCGTTGGCGTAGAGGAAGGTGTCCAGCTGCGCCTTGTTGTCGGTCGTGAACTCGTACCGGTAGGTGACGTCCGGCTTGGCGTCACCGTCCGAGTCGATGAGGATGTTGTAGCGGGCGTCGTCGGCCCGCGGGTAGAAGGTCGGGCCGCCGTTGGGCTCCTGCAGACCGAACCAGTTCGACACGGACGTCACCGTGTCCGGCTTGTCCGGGGACACGAAGGCGTACAGGTCGGTGTTGTCGTAGGCCGGGGCGTCCGCGATGAGCGGGGCCTCACGGTGGCTCGACGCGCTCGCGGTCCCGGGGAGCAGGGCGAGCGCGGTGGTGGCGAGCGTGGCACCGGCGGCGATCACTGCCGTGGCTGCGGGACGCCTCGTGCGGGGGGACTCGGACATCCTCCATCCTTTCCCCGGCGCCGGGAGGTACCGGTCCGGGCGACAGGTACGCCCCTCGCGGGGTCGCGCACCCCGACTCGTGCAACCGGCCCGAGTCGGGCCGGTCAACTGCCTGAACGAGCAGGAATCGCCGGCGGATACGGCGCGCGCCGGCACCCACCCCATGGGGTGACGTCCACACCGGGACGGGGCCGCGCTGTTCATGTCCGCTCGGGTCCGGCCGCGCGTACCCAGGACAGCGGAGTCCCCGCGCGGTGGCCGTCCAGCTCGCCGTCGAGCTCCGCGACCGACGCGCCACCGTCCCGCGTCGCGCCGGCGAGCAGGCATGCGACCCGCACGAGCCGCCGGGACACCGCGGGGGCCACCACGTGCAGACCGACGCCCGGACGCGCCTGCGCCCAGCGCCGCACCGGTCCGCCGCCCTCCTCGACCAGGAGCGCCACCCGACCGCCCCCCATGGCATCGCCGAGCCGGTCGAGGAAAGTGGCGGGACCGAGATGCTCACCTGAGGTCCCCGGGCCCGGATGTCCACCGTCCGGATGCGCGGTGTCCGGATGCGCGGTGCCCGGATGCGCGGTGCCCGGATGCGCGGTGCCCGGATGTCCGGTGTCCAGGACCGCCAGCCGGGGGCCGGGATCGCGCCGCTCGCGCACCGGGACGGTCGCACCGCCGCCCGGCCCGGCTCCCGCGACCAGGAGCGCGATCATCCGGACCAGCGGGTCGAGATGGACGCCGAGGACGCCCGCCACCCCGGCCTCGAACGCCGGCTCGGCGGCCAACCGCACCCGGCCCGCGGCGCCGGGCGCGCTCCCCCACGCACGCCAGATGCCCGCCACCGCGACGTTGCTGATGCCGAGTTCGGCCGCGAGGGTCCGCGTGGACCAGCGGGCGGTACCCGGGCCGGGCGGTTCCAGGGTCCGCAGCACGACGGCGGCGGCGTCGACGGTGACCGGACGCCCCGAACGAGGGGCGTCACGCAGTCCTGCGAGGCCACCCGCGCGGTAGCGCTCACGCCAGGTGATGACCGTCTGTTTCGAACACCGCAGCTCCCCGGCGATGGCCGACGGACCCAGTCCCTGCCGGGCGAGCAGGACGATGCGGGCGCGCCGGGCCGCGGCGCTGCCCGGGGTGCCGCTCTCGATCCATTCGCGCAGGACCGGCAGGTCATCGGCTTCCACCGACAGCGGAGAAGAACTGCGCATGATCACTCGCTCCATGCCGACATCACACAACCCGGGTTCCGATCCGGTGCCCGTCCACCCGACCGAGGTCATCGTGTCGTTCGGGGGCCGACCAGCCCGCGGTTGTCGTCTGATCGAGTGACCACGCGCACGGACGGTGTGTCGCTCCTACCGCCCGGATCGTTCCTCGGCGGCCGTTGCGCGCAGAGCAGCGTCCTTGAGCAGGACGGACTCCGCGAGGTCGGCCTGGAACCGCGCCATCCGGCCCAGGAGCACCGGGTCCGACGCGGCCAGGATCCGCACCGCCAACAGTCCTGCGTTGCGCCCACCGGCGACCGCGACGGTGGCCACCGGCACCCCGGCCGGCATCTGCACGATGGAGAGCAGCGAGTCGAGCCCGTCGAGTCGGGCCAACGGCACCGGGACACCGATCACCGGCAGCGGCGTGGCCGCGGCCACCATGCCCGGCAGGTGGGCGGCCCCGCCCGCACCCGCGATGATGACCCGCAGACCGCGCCCGGCTGCGCCGGTGGCGTAGTCGAGCATCCGCTGCGGAGTGCGGTGGGCCGAGTACACGCCCACCTCATGGGGAATCTCGAACTCGGCCAACGCCTGCGCCGCGGCGCTCATCACGGGCCAGTCCGAGTCGCTGCCCATGATCACGCCGACCGTCGGGTCAGGCACGCGCCACCTCCCGGGCTCCGGCGTCGGCCCCCGCTCCCCGTGGGGCGTGGACGGACCAGCCGTCCGACCACACCGCCGTCGACAGCCACTCCGCCGCGAGCACCGCCCGCTCCCGCACGGTCGCCATGTCCGCACCGAGCACCGTGACGTGCCCGACCTTGCGGGCCGGCCGTTCGACCTTGCCGTAGAGGTGCACCCTGACGTCGGGGAACCGTGCGAACAGGTGGTGCACCCGCTCGTCGAGTTCCATGTTCGGGGGCGCGGCGGCGCCCAGGACATTGGCCATCACGACCGCGGGCGCGGTCGGGGTGGTGGCGCCGAGCGGATAGTCCAGCACCGCACGCAGGTGCTGCTCGAACTGCGACGTGCGCGAGCCCTCGATCGTCCAGTGCCCGGAGTTGTGGGGGCGCATCGCGAGCTCGTTGACCACGAGCCGGCCGTCGGGTCGCTCGAACAGCTCGACCGCGAGCAGACCGGTGACCCCGAGCTCCACGGCGATGCGCAGGGCGAGGTGCTGCGCACCGGCGGCGACCTCGTCGTCGAGTCCGGGAGCGGGCGCGAGCACCTGGACGCACTGGCCGTCGGCCTGGACGGTCTCCACCACCGGCCACGCCGCCGCCTGACCGAAGGGCGAGCGGGCGACCAGCGCCGTGAGCTCCCGGCGCAGGGGCACCAGCTGCTCCACCATGAGCGGCGTGCCTGAGGCGAGGAGCTCGGCAACGGACGCCGGCTGCATCCACACGCCCCGCCCGTCGTACCCGCCCCGGACGGCCTTGAGCACTGCCGGGCCGTGGTCGGCGACGAACCGCTCGACGTCGGCAGGCTCGCGCACCGGCGCGAACTGCGGGACGGCGACTCCGAGCTCGACGAGCCGCCGGCGCATCACCAGCTTGTCCTGGGCGTGCAGGAGCGCCTCAGGGCCAGGGTGCACCGGCACCCCGTCGGCGACGAGCGCTCGCAGGTGCTCCTGCGGCACGCCCTCGTGGTCGAAGGTGACCGCCGAGCACCCGCGCGAGAAGGCGCGCATGGCCGGGAGATCGGTGCCGAGGTGGACGTCGGCGCACACGAGCGCCGCCGGGTCGGCGGGCGCGGCCGCGAGGACCCGCAACGACTGCCCGAGCGCGATTGCGGCCTGGTGTGTCATGCGGGCCAGCTGCCCGGCGCCGATCATGCCGACGACCGGGACGGCGTGTGGGACGGGCTCGGATCGGAACGCTTCCACAGTGCTGTAAGCGTACCTGCGGGCACGCCGAGGTCCCGGTCTGGCACGATCGGTCGGGTGCCCCTGGTCGAGACCGTGCTCAACGCGATCCCCCAGCCCTACCGGGACAAAGCGCTCAAGCACCGCGAGCTGGTCAAGTTCGCCCTCGTCGGCGGAACCACGTGGATCATCGACACCACGGTGTTCCTGCTGCTCAAGGCCACGGTGCTGGACGAGAAGCCGCTCACGGCAAAGATCATCGCCGTGATCGTGGCGACGATCGCGTCCTATGTGTTCAATCGCGAGTGGTCGTTCCGCACCCGCGGCGGCCGCGAACGTCACCACGAGGCCCTGCTCTTCTTCGTCATCAGTGGCATCGGTGTGGGCGTCTACACGGCCCCGTTGGCCGTCTCCCGGTACCTGCTGGACCTGCAGGTACCCGACGTCACACTGTTCACCCAGGAGATCGCCGACTTCGTCAGCGGGCAGATCGTCGGCGTGCTGCTGGGCATGGGGTTCCGGTGGTGGGCGTTCCGCCGGTTCGTGTTCCCGCACAAGGACGTCCGGCACCAGGTGCCCACCGCGTAGGCCCGCCGATCAGCGCGGGCCATGGGCCGGACGCGGCACCCCGACCACATCGTCGGCACGCGCCGTCGGCAGGAAGATCGTGAACATCGCCGGGCGGGCGCGCGAGAGCTCCAGGCGCCCGCCGTCGGCCTCGACCAGCGCCCGCGCGAGCGCCAGGCCCAAACCCGTCGACGGACCGACGGACACGCCCCGATCGAACACGTGCGGCACCAGCTCGGCAGGTACGCCCGCTCCCGCGTCGGACACCTCGATGAGCAGGCTGTTCGCGGCGGCCCGCGCGCTGAGCGTCACGGTACCGCCGCCGTGCTGGATGGCGTTGTCCACGAGCGCGCCGACGGCCTCGCGGATCCGCGCGGGGGTGACCCTGGCGAGGAGCCCGTCGGGCACCCGGACCTTGAAGGCCCGACCCGCGGCCTTGAGCGCAGGGCGCCATTCGTCGGCCACGGCCGTCAGCCCCTCGCGCAGGTCCTGCAGCTCGGCGCCCGCCGCCCGCGCGACGCGGGCGGCCTCGAGCAGCTCGTCGAGCACCGCGGAGAGCCGCTCGGCCTGCTCCAGGGCGGCGAGGGCCTCACGTCGGGTGCCCGGGTCGGGGTGCGCCGCCAGCTCGTCGAGGCGCAGCTGCAACGCCGTCATGCGGCTGCGCAGCTGGTGGGACACGTCGCCGACCAGGTCGCGCTCACGCTGCACCAGCTCCGCGAGCGCTCCGGCGGAGGTGTCGAGCACGTCGGAGACACGGTCGAGCTCGGGGATCCCGTGCCGGAGCGGGGCGGGGCGGAAGTCGCCCGCGCCCAGGCGGGCCGCCCGATCGGCCACGTCGCGCAACGGTTCGGCGAGCCGGTGCGCGGTCACGGTGGCCACCACGGCCCCGGCGCCCACCGATGCCACCACGAGCAGCAGGACGATCAGCGTCACCTGCACCTGCTGGGAGCGCATGATCGACCTCGGCTCCTCGAGGGTGAGCATCCCACCCGGCCCGAGGGGCAGCGTCTCCGAGACGGGGGCGGCGCCGACGTCGGAGCCGATCACCCGGACCGGACGGCCCGACTGCGCGATCACGAGCCGCCCGCCCGCCGGCACGGCGAGCTCGATCGCCCCGGTGTCGGCCGGCGCGGTGTCGGCCGGCGCGGTGTCGGTCGGCGCGGTGTCGGTCGGCGCGGTGTCGAGGCGTGCGGCGACCTGCTCCAGGCGCGACGTCAGCTCGGCGCGGGTGAAGTCGTCCACCAGCTGCCAGGTGGTGATCGCGAGCGGCACGCCCAGCACGAGCGCGGTGATCGTGACGACCAACAGGGTGGACTGCAGGATCCGGCGTCGCACCAGGTCACCCCCGGTCTAGTCCTGGTTGAACCGGGAACGCGACCGGGGTGGTTCGTTGTTGGTCGTCATGGCTCAACGATGCCCATGACCGGCCAAAACGTCGCTGACAGGGTGTTCGTTGTCGAGCGCCGGAAGGCGTGCTCGTTCAACGCCTGCGGTCCACCAGCGGGTCACCACCAAGATCGTCATCCGCCCACCAGATGATCGAACTCGCCAGAGCGGGCACCGTCGAGCCACGCACTGAACTCGGCACGGGTGAAACGAAGCACCGGGCCCGATCGGTCCTTGGTGTCGCGCACCTCGATCAAATCGTTGTGCGCCCTCTGTTCGACGCACGAGCCGTCGGCGTTGCTTGCGCGCGCCTTCACCCACACCGCTTCATCGCTCACTGATCCACTCCTCTACCGAGACGGTCTTGGCTAGAAGATCACCGAAGACCTGTTCGTACTCACGCACTCGATCGACCTGCTCGACATAGCGAGCACCCATCGAGAACTCGACGTAGGTGACGGTTGGATCGTCCGCACCGTCGAAGCTCAAGATCGCGAAGCTACCGCGCATCGGATAGGCACCTACCGACCAGGGCAGGACTCGTACTTCGACGCCGCCGGTGTCGGCCACTGTTCGGATGTGCTCGACCTGCTGGGCCATTACCTCGGACGACCCCACGATCAACGACAGTGCCCCGGCTCCCAGGATGATGGTCAACTGCGGCCGGTTGCCGAGCACCCGCTTCTGGCGATCCATGCGAAAGCGCACACGCTCCTCGACGACGTCCGGCGTCAACCGTGGGTCGGCCTCGACGACCGCTCGGGCATAGGCGTCCGTCTGCAACAGGCCATGGACAAGCTCGGGGTCGAAGCATCGCAACGTGGAAGCCGACTGCTCCAAGCCGATGTAGAGCCCGAACCAGTCCGGCAACACCGCCTGGGCGTACAGCTCCGTCCAGTCCTCCTGCTGCGTGCCTGGTGCCAGGGCAACAAGTTCGTCCTGCGTCTCTCGGTCGGCCCCGTAGAGCCAGCACAAGGCCATGACGTCGGCCATCCTCACGGGGGTCTGACCAGCTTCTATCCTGCTGACCTTGGCCCGTGAAGCGATGCTGGCTGCCACCACGTCGGCAACCTTCTTGCCCGACCCAACTCGTAGTTCACGCAGCTTCGATCCGAGCTGTCGTCGGACGACAACTGATCCGCCAGCGCTCATGGCCACACTCCTCAGTGTCTCATGGTGAGGCATCGAAATTCGCACGTCTCGGCACGTGATCTTTCCTCGCTTCGCGACGCTCATGTCCATGAGAGTCTCACGACGAGACGTGGCGCCGACAGCGGCGTTCCACGACGATGAGCCTTGCAGGGCCGGCGACTCGACACGGGGGGACCCGGCTGCGGTCGTCGGCCTTGCTTCCAGGGAACGCTCATTGCGGGGAGTGAGATGTTGGCGGCAACGATCACGTACGAAGTGCAGGGCCGACGGACCGAGCGCGACCACGTTGGGAGGTCGCGTGAGGTCGTACGACTGGACACGGCAACCGATCGCGCCAACGCCTTCGACATTGCACGGGGCATGGGTTCCGAGGCGCTGACGGCATGGGTGCTCGAGGCCGAGCACCAGCCCAGCAAGCCTCCGTCCTACAAGCTCCTAGGCGTCGTGCAGGCCGGGACATGTTGACCATGTCGCCCTTGTGGATAGGTTCGGCATTCGTTCAAGTCGTGTAACTGGTCAGGTCCCCTGCGGCGCGGCGGCTTGATCGTGAGCGGTTGATGTTGATGATGGTGTGGTGTCCGATGATGCTGCTGCGGTTGCTGGGCTGCGTGAGCAGCTCGCCGGGCTGCGGGAGCAGCTCGCGGTGGTC
>JAJAZD010000344.1 GCA_026785945.1 Pseudonocardia sp.
GTGCAGGGGTTGTGCGGTGGTGGCGTCCCAGATGCGGGCGGTGCCGTCGTCGCCGGCGGTGAGGATGCGGGTGTTGTCGGGGGACCAGGCCACCGCCTGTACCCAGCCGGTGTGTCCGGTGAGGGTGTGCAGGGGTTGTGCGGTGGTGGCGTCCCAGATGCGGGCGGTGCCGTCGTCGCCGGCGGTGAGGATGCGGGTGTTGTCGGTGGACCAGGCCACCGCCCGTAGCGGGCCGGTGTGCCCGGTGAACAGCCCGAGCCGTTCCTCCGGGCCCGGCTTCGCGCTGCCCGCTCCCTCCCGTGGTGCCACCAACAGGCCGGGTGCCCGCGGCGGCGGCGTGCACCCCAGGACCTCGGCCCGGTAGCTCGTCGTCGTCGCGAGGTCGACACCCCGGATCCGGCAGGCCCGCAGCACGGTGCCGATTGCCTGCGCCCCGGCGACCCGTGCCCCGTCCAGGATGCAGTCGTGCAGCTCGGCGACGGTGAGGTCGGCCCCGCCCAGGTCCGCGCCGGTGAGGTCGACCCGCCCCAGCCAGGCGTCCCGGAGTTGGGCGCCGCGCAGATCGGCCCCGGGCATCGCCAGGAGCGGTCGATCGGGGTCGTCCGGGCCGATGCCCCACCCACTCAGCCGGGCACCCGCCAGCCCCACGCCGACCAGAGACTGGTGCGGGTGCCCCCGGTCCGCGGCGTGCAGCGCGTACGCGAAGGCCACCTCGGACGCGTCCGGCCGGTACTCCTCCCCGATCCGCGCCAGGGTCGCGACCGCCCGCGCCCGGTCCTGCTCCGGTGCCCCGGCCAGTGACTGGCCGAGGAACTCCAGCGTCTCCCGGCTCGGCACCGGCATGGCCACGGCGTCGGGGTCGGCGGCCGGGTCGCCGAGGACGCGGGCGAGGTGCCGGGCCAGGAAGTACTCGAACAGCGACCGGTGCCCGAACTCGAACTCGTCGCCCTCACGGGAGAGGAACGTGGCGGTGCGGAAGTCGGCCTTCCACAGGTCGGGCAGCGGGTCGCGGTAGTGGCGGCGCAGGTCCGGGCGGCGGTCGAGCAGGGCGAGTAGCCAGTCGTCGACCTCCGCGGGCCCCCAGGAGTTGCGGCCCGAGCGCCAGAGCGCGGCCGCGATCTCCTCCATCAGCAGCTGCTTGTGCTCCGGTTCCAGGGTGTGTTTGCCGCCGTCGCGGGAGAGCCAGCGGTCCACGAACTCGCCGTAGAGGTCCACCGAGCGCAGCGTGCGGCCGGCCAGCTTGGCCGCCTCGATGAACTCGACCTGGTCGGCGATCAGCCGCAGCGTCAGCGGGCGGCGGGCGAGGTCGGGCAGGTCGTGCACGGCGCCGATCGTGGCCAGGAACCCGTCCACCCATTCGGCGTCGCGGTCGACGTTCGCGGCCAGGTACTCCCGCACCTGCTCCTCCCGGAACGGGAGCATCAGCAGCGCCAGGTAGTCGTCGCCGCGCAGCCCATGGCGGTCCTGGCCGGTGAAGAACGTGACCTCGTCGCGGATCGTCCGGAAGTACTGCGTGCGGCAGGTGAGCAGCATCCGAGCCGACGAGTCCGCGCCGATCGCCCGCCACAGCTGGCGGGTGAACACCTGCTGGTCGTGCGGGCTCAGGTGCACGAGCACCTCGTCCAGGCCGTCGAACACCACCACGGCGTCGCCCCGGCTCAGCCGCTGCCGCACCACATCTGCGCAGAGCAGCTCCGCGGGCACACCCGCCGGCCGGTTCGCGTCCAGCATCCCGTCGAGCAGGTGGTCCAGCGTCAGGGTCGCCACCAGGCCGGTGATGCGGACGTCGCGCAGGTCGAACAGGATCGGCAGCGGGGCGCCGGCCCCCGCGGCGCGCAACTCCAGCAGCCGGCGGGTGAACAGTTTCGCTGTCGTGGTCTTGCCCATCCCGACGTCGCCGAGCAACGCGCACAGCCGCGGCCCGGCACCGGCGGTCGCCCACTGCACCAGCCGGTCGACGGCCGGCAGGCCCGGGCCGTGTTCGGCGCCGGCCGAGTCCAGGCGCGACTCGCTGAGCCGGGTCTCGGCGGAGTCCGGCTCGATGAGCACGGCGCTGTCCCCGGCCCGTCGGGTGCGGGCCAGCCGCGCCGACCAGTCCGCGAGGTGGTCATCAGGCACCCGGCCCGGCGCGGCGGGCGGCCGGAGCGCGCGGTGGATCTCGTCCACGAGGTCCTGGACGTAGCTGCGGCGCTGCTCGGGGCTGCGCAGCGTGCTCCACGGGCGGTCGCGACACCGGACCTCGCGCCGGTCGAGCCCGCCGAGGACGGCGGGGTGGTCGGGCAGGCCGTCGAGGGCGAACGCCACGACCCGCCCGCCCTCGCGCAGCGCCCGCGCCCGCTCGCGCTCCGCCCCCGCGAAGTAGGGCGGCGCGGCCAGCACCACACGGACGTCCGCCACGGCGCACAGCCGGTCGCGGGCCTCCTCGGGGTCCTCGCCGATGCCGACCGCGTCCGGGTCGGCCAGTTCCCAGGTCCGGTCCGGGTCCAGGGCCAGCGCGTCGCCCAGCCTGGTGCGCAGATCGGTCAGCCGGCGGGCCTCGGCCAAGGTTCGGGGTGGCGCCACGCTGACGTAGACCCGGGTCCGTCGTGACCGCCCCAGCTCGGCGACCTCCGGCCCGACGGGATGCTCGATCCCGGTCCGGACGGCCTCCCCGCTGAAGGTGGCGATGCCGTCGTCGACGAGGTCGCCGCCGGTGAACCAGCCGTGCCGCCGGTCCGGCGGGGCCTTGCGGGAGTCCAGCTCCAGCCGCAGCGGCACCCCCGCGGTCGCGGCGGCCTCGTTGATCCGGCGCCGGAAGTCCTGGAACGCCTCCTGGCCCTGGGCGTCGCCCGCGGGGAACTCGGCGGCCACCAGCGCGGCCCGCAGCAGGAAGCGGCCCTCGCCGTCGACCAGCCCGGTGACGGTCACCAGACGGGCCGCCTGCATCGCGGTCAGCGAGGCGCGGCGGTGCAGCTCGGCTACGTGCCGCTCGACCTGGGCCCGGTGCAGGCGGGGGGTCACAGCGTCCGGTATCCGTTCTCGCCCAGAGCGCGGCGGCGGATCGAGCCGGCCAGGTCGTTCGCGAACCGGGTCCGCCGGGAGCCGGTGAGGTCGGCGAAGCTGAGGCCGTCCCGGGTGAAGACGAGCTGGCGCTCGACGCCGCCGAGGTCGTGCTGCGGACCGTGGCCGGGCAGCGGGCTGAGTGCGACGGGCAGCGCGCCCCTGTCGGCCGTGGGGCCGGCGAACCGGGGCAGTTCGTGGCGGCGGACGAACGGCCGGGACAGGAACCGCGTGCTCAGCAGCAGCAGCCCGAAGTCGCACTCGTCGAGCCGGCCGACGATCGACTCGGTCAGCTCCTCGCCGCAGGTGAGATGGCTGTCCTCCCACCATCGCACGGTGAGGTCGGTGAACAGGCCCAGCACCGGGAGCAGGTCGCGCAGCAACGCCTCCTTCAGGACGCGGTCCTGATGGCACCAGCTGAGGAAGATCCGTACCTCCACCGCATACCTCCCGGATGATCCCGGATCGGATCCGGGATCACCGAAAGTGTGGCAGACGGCATGGGCGGGTGTCGATCCGACAGGCCCTGCCACCATGTGTCGCGTGACGGCACCGGTGGTGGACCAGCTGTGGCGTGAGCAGTCGGTGTGGTCCCGCACGGCCAACCGGATGAAACAGCGGATCGAACGCGCCCGGCTGGCGGCGCTGGTGCTCGTGGTCCTCGTCGCGCTCTGCGGCACGACCGCGGCGGCACTCGCCCCGGTGGCCGCGGACCCGGCGCGTTGGCTGGCGGCGGCCGCCGCGGTCGGGTCGGCGGTGCTGCCGCTGCTGCGCCCGGCGTGGAGCGGGGATCGGCTGCGGGACTGGACCCGGGCGCGGTCGGTGTCCGAGGCGCTCAAGAGCGACGTGTACCTGTGGCTGGCCCGCGCTGGTGACTTCGCCGGCGACGGGGACGGGGTGCTGCTGGCCGAGCGCACCGACCTGCTGCGCACCGACGCGGCGGACCTGCTCGCGCAGCGACAGGGCATCGAGCCCGAGCAGCGGGGGCTGCCGGAGGTCACCGACCTGCCCTCGTTCTTCGCCGTCCGTGTCGGCGGGCAGATCGACCGGTACTACCAGCCACGCGCCGACCGGATCCGGGTCGTGCTGGGCCGGTCCCGTGTGGTGGAGGTGGCTCTCGGGTTGCTCGGGGCGGCGCTCGGCGGGGTGGCGGCCGTCGCCGGCGCGGCGCTCGCGGCCTGGATCGCGGTGGTGGCCACGGTCGGGGCGGGCCTCGCCGCGCACGTGGCCGCGGCCCGCTACGAGTTCCAGCTCGTGGAGTTCCTGCGCACCGCCGAGCGGCTGCGGCAGCTCCGGCGGGCCGCGGACATGCCCGGCTGCACCGACGCCGAGCGGGCCGCGCTGGCCCTACGCGCGGAGGACGTCGTGTCGGTGGAGAACCAGGGCTGGATGGCCAAGCTCGCGCAGGACCCGCCGAATCACGTGACGCGCGGAGCGGCCTGATCTCGTCGAGCCTGTCCGGGTCTGCGCCGCCGGCCCGCCGTCTGTGGTCACGCCGCCGCTGATCCAGGGGGGTGGTCGCAGTGGACCAGAGACGTCCGCCCGGTGGACTGCGCTCCGGCGCGAGACGGATCGGAGGCGCCCGGGTGCTGACGGTGAGCGCGGCTTGTCTCGGCATTGTCGTCGGGTTGGAGGCGGACGTGCCGACACTGGAGCCCGCCAAGCATGGGACCCTCGTGGGACTCACCCGCGAGATCGTCACCTTCGGCCGGTTCGCTACCGCGGTGATGCCGGCGGTGCGGCTGATGACCGGGCTGGGCATGCCCACCATGATCCAGAACCTGTCCTTCGCCTGCGCAGACCTGATCAAGAAGACCAGCTACCGTGACCCGCCCCGCCGACCTCGTAGACGGGATTCCTTCGTCACAGCACCCGGCCGGCAATGTCAGTTCCGAGCCGCACATCCCGGTCAACGATCGGCTACCGGGGGCACGCTTCGCACCTGGGATCGGGGAGGATCAGCCCATGTGAGGCCGCCGAGGCGGCGGCTGTGTTGGCGGGGCTGGTCATGATGATCGTGATCACCGCGTACTCGAGGGGCCGGTTCGCACCCGCCCTGCCAGACAGGGGAAGCGATGACCAAGGAGCTGGCACATCCGGGTCTGGCCAGCTCTGGTGAGTCTCCTCGCGTGCTTATTCCGGGCTCCTCAGCTGCCGGTAGGGGATCGGCGATTGGGACACCTCCCGCTGCCCATCTCGACTGGCGGCGGTTGACAATCCAGTGCTGTACGGCGGATCGTATACAGATGACGACTACGACTGGTGCCTCCGAGACGTGGCAGGCTCGCATCACCCACGAACTAGCAGCTCAGCTTCGAGACGACGCGGAGCTGCTGGGACTGGTCGGCCGAACGGAGATCGTCAAGGCCGCCCTCGAGCTGCTGCACAAGCGGGCTGCCGAGGAGCGGATGGCCAGGAGCGTGGACTCCTTCTACGCGGGCCGCGAACCCGCTCTGCCTATCGGCGTCCGGCCCGAGCGCCGCAGCGCTGATGTCGATGTCCCTGCCTGAGCCGTTTCGCGGCGAGGTCTGGGACGTCGACTTCGACGATTTCGGGCCGCATCCAGCTGTGGTGTTCAGCATCAACGTGTTGAACACCCGCCTCGGACACGTGGCAGTGATTCCTGTGACTGGGACTCGCGGGCCGGACCAGACTCACGTTCCACTTGATCGAGACGCGGGGCTCACGCTCTACGCTGAGTCCTTCGCCGACGTGACGGGACTGCAGCCTGTGGCTCGGAGCCGCCTGCTCGAGCGTCGCGGGCTTCTCGCAATGCCCGAGCTCGACCGCCTGGCGCGCCAACTTTCCGTGTACCTCGGGCTGGACTCGACGCCGGGAGTGGCGTCCCACTGATCGATCCGCCTCCGGGACGCGAGGACGGGCTTGAGTCGCTGGGTCCGATGCGCGTGCCGGGCGGGCCTGACATGTGGACCAGCGCCCAGGTCGCGGTCACCGAGTACTGCCCGGGCTGGTGGCCGGCCAAGACCCGGCTGCTGATCCGCCGCGGGCAGCTCAACCTCGATCACGGCCAGGTGTTGAGCGATCCGCGGGCGCACCCCGCACCCCGACCAGCGCGCCCTGCCCCTGGTCGAGCTCGCCGATACCGACGCCGTCTACGCCTACTCGTTCATCGTGACCGACCTCGACGTCTCCACCAGCGACCGCGCGGTCGCCGTCGAGCACTGGTATCGACACCGCACCCAGATCGAGAACCTGTTCCGGTGCGTCAAGGACACCTGACCATCCACAACAGACAGACCCGGAGACGCCGGCCACCACACCGGCCGCTCCCGCACGCCCAGACGCACAAGACGCGGGCACGGATCGAGTCAAGATCGTCTCGTCAGCTCGGAGTCCCACTGAAAGACCAGGGCTAATTCGGTCAGCTGCAGACCGTGTGTGGCCCCCGGGTTCCACAGTTCGTGGGCAGACGTGGGGGCTGAATCCGGGGGTTGACCCGGCCGGGATCGATGTCTGGTTCCTGGCCGGCCATCTGCGCAGTGTCGAGGCAGCCCGGGTCTCGTCGTCCACATCCGGAGTCCATCGGCTGGACGTTCGACGCGTGGAGGTTCCCCGACTACCGATCGAGGAACAGCGGCGGATCGGCGCCAGGTTCCAGCTGATTGCCGAGTTCACCCGAGTACTCACGCACGCGGCTGCGCTCGGTGGCGAGGTCGCTCAGCGGTGGATCGACGGCGTGGCGGAAGGTTTGCTGGACCCGGGTGGCACAGTGCCACCCGGAGCGCCACCTGCAACAGATTGAGATCGCCCGACGACGATTGGTGAGATCGTCGCCGAGCGAGACCGCGAGCACCAGTGAAAGTCGCAGGCCGAGTACGAGGCACGAACGAGGCAGACGCCGAACCGCGGGAGGACTTGATCACCATGGACCCGATCGTTGTCGCGGGCCGTTTCCGCTTGGTCGGACCGCTGGCCCGAGGCAACATGGGCGAGGTCTACCGCGCCGAGGATCTGCAGGCCACCGAGGCATCCGCTGATCGGACGGTCGCCGTCAAGCTCATCCTTCGCAGCCGTTCGGGATCGCTCGACGGCGCGATGGCGGACACGGTGGTCGCGAGGCGGTTCGCCCGCGAGGTGCGCATCATGCGCAAGCTCGCCCACGCCAACCTCCCGCGAACCATCGACGGCGGCATCGACAGCTCTGGACGGCCATACGTGGCTATGGAGTTGCTGAACGGGCGCCAGCTAGCCGACCTCATCGCCGAGCACCCGCAGCTCCCTACCTCCTGGGCTGCCGCGCTGGGCGCCCAGATCGCCTCCGGTCTGGCCGCCGCGCACGCTGTCGACGTGATCCACCGCGATCTCAAGCCGGCCAACGTGATGCTGCTTCCGGGTGGCCTGGTGAAGGTTCTCGACTTCGGCCTCGGTCAGATCGTCGCCGATGTCGATGCCAGCACGCTGACCAGCAGTGGCGTGACGGTCGGCACCGCCCGGTACATGGCGCCCGAGCAGTTCCGCACCTCGTCGGTGACCCAGGCCGCCGACCTGTACGCGCTGGGCTGCGTCCTGTTCGAAGTGCTCACAGGGGTGCCGCCGTTCCACAGCGAGTCCGCGTACGAGCTGGGACAGCGGCACTGCCACGAGCAGCCCCCGCCGCTGAGCATGCTCCGCCAGGACGTCCCGAAGGACCTGGAGCTGCTCATCGAGCGCCTGCTGGCGAAGGAGCCTGCCGACCGGCCGGAGAACGCAGGCGTGGTGCGCGACGCGCTGCGCCGGCTGGCGGTCGGCGATGAGCCGGTGCGCGGATGGAACGACTCCGACCCCGTCGCGGGCCTGCGCCGAAACGGCCCGGTGCCCGCCGTTCCGGTGGCGTCGAGCGACCCCCCGCTGACCAGCTCCGGCCTGGACATGTTCGAGGTGCACCGCAAGCTGATCGAGGACTACCGCTCGTTCACCGCGGCCGGCACGGTGATCCGGGACACCTCGATCGCCGCGTTCGTCGAGAACGATCTGGACCAGAAGTCGCAGTGGCCCGATCCGTGGCTGTCGCTCAACCCGTTCTTCGCTTCCGCCGGAACCGTCCTAGAACTCGCGAACCGGAATGTCCTGCACCCGGAGTGCGCACGGATCTTCCAGGAGAACAAGGCCGCCGACGCCACGGTCTGCACCGGACGGCCGCTGACGTTGCACCAGCACCAGGGCGAAGCCATCGACGCGGCGAAGACCGGCGAGTCCTACGTGCTCACCACCGGCACGGGCTCGGGCAAGTCGCTGGCCTACATCGTGCCGATCGTGGATCGCGTACTGCGTGAGCGCGAAGCGGAAGGCCCGCAGGCCTCGAAGCGGGTCAGGGCCATCATCGTCTACCCGATGAACGCGCTGGCCAACAGTCAGCTCAACGAACTCGACAAGTACCTGCGACACGGCTACGGCGCGGGCCGTGAACCGGTGACCTACGCCCGCTACACCGGCCAGGAGAACGAGGAACGGCGCAAGGAGATCCGCGACAACCCGCCGGACATCCTGCTCACCAACTACGTGATGCTCGAGCTGATGCTCACCCGCCCCGACGACCGGCGGTCGTTGGTCCGGATGGCGAAGGGACTGGAGTTCCTGGTCCTGGACGAGCTACACACCTACCGTGGACGTCAGGGCGCCGACGTCGCGTTGCTGGTCCGCCGGGTGCGGGAGGCGTGTGGCGCGCAGAGCCTCCAGTGCATCGGCACGTCGGCGACCATGTCGAATGAGGGCGGCGTCGTCGAGCGCCGCCAGGTCGTCGCCGAGGTCGCGAGCACGTTGTTCGGTACTACAGTGCGGCCGGATGAGGTGATCGGCGAGACCCTCGAACGGGCCACCGGTGACGTGCCCGAGGTCGTGCCGGCCGCGCGACTGGAGAATCCGGTGGCGCCGCGCGCGTACGCCGACCTGAGTGCCGACCCGCTCGCCCGGTGGATCGAGTCGCGGTTCGGGCTCCGGAGCGAGGCCGGCCGGCTGGTCCGGGCCGCTCCCACCAAGATAGAGGCGGCGGCGGTCGAGCTGGCTCAGGCCGGCGGGGTCGGCGCAGACCGCTGCGCCGAGGCGATCCGCCGCACCTTGCGCGCGGGGTCCGAGGCAAAGCACCCTGTCACCGGCCGCCCGCTGTTCGCGTTCCGGTTGCACCAGTTCCTGTCCAAGGGCGACACGGTGTTCGTGACGCTGGAGGAGCCCGAGCGCCGCCATCTCACCCGCGACTACCAGCTCGTGCAACCCGGGTCGGGCGACAAGATCCTGCTGCCGCTGGCGTTCTGTCGCGACTGCGGCCAGGAGTACCTCACGGTGTGGCGCAAGGAGGCCGACAACGGGGTTGTGACATACGCGTCCCGGCGGGACACCAGCGCGACGGGGGGCCGGGTCGAGGACGGTTACCTGCACATCGACGTCGGCAACCCGTGGCCGAGCACCGTCGCGGACGCGATCGAGGGCCGTCGGTTGCCCGACTCGTGGCTGGAGTCCGATGATGCGGGCTACGAGTCCGTACGCGACTCATACCGCAAGCGCCTGCCACGGGTGGTCACGGTCGACCCGTACGGCGAGGAGGGCCGCGGCGAGCTGCGGGCGACGTTCATCCCGGCCCCGTTCCTGTTCTGCCTGCACTGCGGGGTGAGCTACGAGCAGGTTCGTGGCAAGGATTTCGCCAAGCTGGCCACGCTCGACCAGGAGGGTCGCTCCTCGGCGACGTCGGTCGTGTCGGCGTCGATCGTGCGCTCGCTCAAGCAGATCCCGGCCGAGGCGCTCGATCCGAGGGCCCGCAAGCTGCTCACCTTCGTCGACAACCGTCAGGACGCCTCGCTGCAGGCCGGGCACTTCAACGACTTCGTGCAGGTCACCCAGCTGCGCGGAGCGTTGTACCGGGCGCTGGTCGAGGTTGGCGACAGCGGTATCAACCACGAGGACATCGCCAACCGGGTCTCCGCGGCCTTGGGCCTGGACGTCGCCGACTACGCGGGGGAGGCGGACCTGCCGCCATCGCTGGCCGCGAACGCGGCCCGGACGCTGCGCGACGTCATCGCGTTCCGGCTCTACCGCGACCTGGAACGCGGCTGGCGGGTCACGATGCCCAACCTTGAACAGACCGGCCTGCTCGAAGTCCACTATGCCGACCTCGATTGGCTCGCCGGGCGCGACGACCGCTGGGCGGCGACGGCCACGCAGCTGCGCGACGCGACACCCGCCCAGCGCGCGGAGATCATGCGTGCGTTGCTCGACGAGATGCGCCGCTCCCTCGCCATCGACGTCCAGTACTTCCGAGAGGACTTCGACACCCTGCAGCGGGCGAGCGAGGAACGCCTCAAGGATCCCTGGGTGCTGTCGTCGACGGACAAGCTGCGGGTCGGCACCGCCTTCCCGCAGGGGTCCAGGCCGGGCGCGGACCGCGCCGACGTGTACTTCTCCGGCCGTGGCAAGGTGGGGAAGTACCTGCGGCGCACCCACTTCAAGGCCCTGTCGGCCGACGATGCCCAGGCGGTGATCCAGGATCTGCTCACCGTGCTCGCCAGGGCGGGTCTCGTCGAACGGATCACGATCGCACCGCAGCAGGCCGGCTGGCGTCGGCGCACCTCCGGACCGGCCCGCACCGGCTACCGGGTCAAGGCGTCGGCGCTGGTGTGGAAGGTCGGTGCGGGGGAGCAGGGCGCGTACGACCCGTTGACCCGCACCTACGCCAGCGGGGACGGTCCGCGGGTCAACCGCTTCTTCCAGCAGCTCTACCAGGAGGCGGCCCAGGCGCTCGCGGGGTTGGTGGCGCGCGAGCACACCGCGCAGGTCGACCCCGCGGAGCGCCAGCGCCGCGAGGACGCCTTCCGGGCGGGCACGCTGAAGCTGCTCTACTGCTCGCCGACGATGGAGCTGGGCGTCGACATCTCCGAACTGAACGCGGTGATGATGCGCAACGTGCCGCCGACGCCGGCGAACTACGCCCAGCGCAGCGGTCGGGCGGGCCGGTCCGGACAGCCCGCGCTGGTCACGACCTACTGCGCCACCGGCAACAGCCACGACCAGTACTACTTCCGCCGCTCCGAGCGGATGGTCGCGGGCGTGGTGGCGCCGCCCCGGCTCGACCTGGCGAACGAGGATCTCGTCCGTTCCCACGTGCAGGCGGTCTGGCTGGCGGAGTGCGGGCTGAAGCTGGGCAGCGCGGTCCCGACCATCATCGACACCTCCTACGACACGGAGGTCCGCCCGCTTGCTCCGCTGCTGCGCCTGCACGAGGACGTGGTGGCGAAGGTCGGCGCCGCAGCAGCGCAGGCCCGCGCGGTGACGGCCACCCGGGAGGTCCTCGGTCCGTTGTGTGACCGGTTCGCCGTGGAGTCGACGTGGTGGCACGACCAGTGGATCGAGGACGTCGTCGTGGCCGCCCCGGAGCAGTTCGACCGGGCCTTCGACCGGTGGCGGGAACTGTTCAAGGCCGCGTTGGCGGATCAGGACGAGCAGAACCGCAGGGTGCTGGACCACTCGCTGTCCGAGCGCGATCGGCAGATCGCGGGTCGGCGTCGTCGGGAAGCCGAGACACAGCTGAAGCTGTTGATCAACGAGAGTGTCGACAACAAGTCGGTGCTCTCGGACTTCAACCCGTACCGCTACCTGGCCAGCGAGGGCTTCCTGCCCGGCTACTCGTTCCCGCGGCTGCCGCTGGCCGCCTACATCCCGACGTCCGCGCGCCGATTCGGCGATGGCGATTACCTGCAGCGGCCGCGGTTCCTCGCGATCCGTGAGTTCGGCCCCGGCGCGCTGATCTACCACGAAGGAGCCCGCTACCAGGTCGACCGCATCCAGCTGCCGCCCGGTGGCGCGGGCGATCTGGCGACCACGACCGCCAAGCGCTGCGAGGCGTGCGGCTACCTCGGCGCCGTCGACGAGGACGTCTGCGCCATGTGCACGGTAGGACTCCCTACGGAGACCACCGGCCTTCTGCAGCTGCACACGGTCTACACCACGAAGCGCGAGCGAATCTCCTCCGACGAGGAGGAGCGCCGCCGTGCGGGTTTCCGCCTGGTGACGTCGTACCGGTTCCACGATCATGGTGTCCGGCCCGGTCGGCGTGACGGGCTCGTCGACGACGAGGCCGGCCGGATCGCCACTATCACCTACGGCGATTCCGCGACGGTGCGGATCACCAACGAGGGCCGGGTGCGCGCGAAGAAGGACGAACCGCCGGGCTTCTGGCTCGATCTCGCCGACGGCCGCTGGATGAACGAGAAGGACGCCGCGGAGGCGGCCGGTGACTCCAGCGAGCTACCCGTGGTCGGCTCCGACGACGATCGGCGCCGCAAGAAGCGGGTGATCCCCTACGTGGAGGACCGCCGCAACATCCTCGTCGTCCGGATGGAGCACCCGCTCGACGAGCCGGTGGCGCTGTCGTTGATGTTCGCTCTCGAACGCGGCATCGAGGCCACTTACGAGCTGGAGGACAGCGAGCTGACCAGTGAGCTGTTGCCGCCGTCGGACGGCCCGCGCGACCGGATGTTGTTCACCGAGGCCGCGGAGGGTGGTGCCGGGGTGCTGCGGCAGTTGCAGTCCGAGCGGTTCGACCTGAGCCGGGTCGCCACGGCGGCGCTGGACATCTGCCACTTCGATCCCGACGGCACCGACCGGGGTGGTTCGCATTCTGATCGGCAGTGTGCCCGCGGCTGCTACGACTGCCTGCTGACCTACGGCAACCAGACCCACCACGCCGCGATCGACCGGCACGCCGTGCGCGATCTGCTGGTGCGGCTCTCCCGGTCCGAGACCCTGGCGACGGGTCGCGGTGAGACCCGGTCCGAGCAGTTCGCGCGGCTGGAGGGCGAGTCGGACACCGGGCTGGAGGCCCGGTTCCTCGGGTGGTTGAAGGAGCACGGCCTGCGCCTGCCCGATGAGGCCCAGGCGGTGATCGCCGACGCCCGTGCGCGGCCCGACTTCGTCTACCGGCTCTCCGACGCCAACGTCGCGGTCTTCGTCGACGGTCCGGTTCACCAGTTCGCCGCGGTCGCCGAGCGGGACATCGAGGCCGAGGAACGGCTGCTCGATCTGGGGTGGGATGTCGTGCGTTTCCCGCACGGGGTCGACTGGGCGGCGATCACCACCCATCATGCGCGCTACTTCGGCGCGGGCGCCCGGAACTGATCAGGAAACGAGTATGCCGACCTACACGCCCGGATCCCTGGTCGCGACGCGCGGCCGCGAATGGGTGGTGCTCCCCGAGAGTGCCCCTGACATGCTTGTGCTGCGCCCGCTGGGGGGCAGCGACGACGACGTCGCCGCCGTGTTCCCGGCCGTCGAGGAGGTCACCGGCGCCCAGTTCGCCCGGCCCACCCCAAGCGACATCGGTGACGCCCACGCCGCCGGCCTGCTGCGTACCGCGCTGCGGGTCGGGTTCCGGTCGGGCGCGGGCCCATTCCGATCGCTGGCCGGGATCGCTGTGGAGCCACGCGCCTACCAGCTGGTGCCCTTGATGATGGCGCTGCGCCAGCGGGTGGTCCGGCTGCTGATCTCCGACGACGTCGGCATCGGCAAGACGATCGAGGCCGGGTTGATCGCCGCGGAGCTGCTCGCCCAGGGCAGCGCACGCCGCCTGGCGGTGCTGTGCTCGCCGGCGCTGGCCGAGCAGTGGCAGGGGGAGCTGCGCAGCAAGTTCGGCATCGACCCGGAGCTGGTGCTGGCCTCCACCGCGTCCCGGTTGGAGCGCGACCTCGACCTGGGCCAGTCGCTGTTCGACCGGTACCCGCACGTGGTGGTCTCCACCGACTACATCAAGTCCACCCGGCACCGCGACGACTTCGTCAAGCACTGCCCGGACCTGGTGATCGTCGACGAGGCGCACACCTGTGTGGCCGCCGACGACACGACGGCGTCCCAGAACCAGCTGCGCTACGAGCTGCTGCGCAAGGTCGCCGGGGACGCCGAGCGGCACCTGCTCCTGGTGACCGCGACCCCGCACAGCGGCAAGGAGGGCGCGTTCCGCAACCTGCTGGGGCTGCTCACCCCGGAGCTGGCCGACGTCGAGCTCGATACCGACGCCGGCCGGCGTTCGCTGGCCCGCTACTTCGTGCAGCGCAAGCGGGCCGACGTCCGCCAGTTCCTCACCAAGCAGGACGGCGCACCCGACGACAGCCTCGCGGAGAGCACAGCGTTCCCGTCCGACCGGCTGTTCGCCGACAAGACCTACGCGCTGTCGCCGGGCTACCGCGCGCTGCTCGACGACGCCATCGCGTTCGCGGGCGAGCGGGTGGCCGCGGCGGGGGAGCGCGGGAAGCGCGAGACCCGGATCGCGTGGTGGTCGGCGATCGCGCTGCTGCGTTCGCTGGTGTCCTCTCCGCGGGCCGCCGCGCAGACCCTCCGTACCCGTTCCGCGACGGCCGAGGCCGGCACCGCCGAGGAGGCGGACCGGCTCGGTGCTCCGATCACCCGCGACGGCGCCGACGCCGACCGGCTGGAGGGCCTCGACGTCGCGCCGGGCGCGCGGACCGAGGCGACCAGTGCCCGCCTCGCCGAACTCGCTGAGCGCGCCGAGCAGCTGGAGGGCGCGGCGGCGGACCACAAGCTGGGCGTGCTGGTCACCCAGCTCAAGGCGCTGCTCGCCGAGGGCTACCACCCGATCGTCTTCTGCCGCTACATCCCGACGGCTGAGTACGTCGCCGAGCACCTCCAGGGCAAGCTCGGTCGCAAGACGGTGATCCAGGCCGTCACCGGCACGCTCTCGCCGCAGCAGCGGCTGGCCCGGATCGAGGAGCTGGCCGACCTGGCGGGGGAGGACCCGGCGGCGCGCCGGGTGCTGGTCGCCACCGACTGCCTGTCGGAGGGGGTGAACCTGCAGCACCACTTCGACGCCGTCGTCCACTACGACCTGGCGTGGAACCCGACCCGGCACGACCAGCGCGAGGGCCGCGTCGACCGGTTCGGTCAGCAGCGCGACGTCGTCAAGGTCGTCACGGTGTACGGCGAGGACAACGTGATCGACAGCCGGGTACTCGAAGTACTGATCAAGAAGCACCGGCAGATCCGCAAGGACCTGGGCATCTCGGTGGCCGTTCCAGAGGCGGCGGCGGCCGGGGTGACCGAGGCGATCGTCGGGTGGCTGATGGACCGCCGCAGCGTCCCGGAGCAGGGTGCGCTGTTCGGCACCGAGGAGCTCGATCTCGGGCCGCAGCAGCTCTCGCTCGACGAGGAGTGGAACTCCGCGGCCGAGCGCGAGAAGACGTCGCGCTCGCGTTATGCGCAGCGTTCGATCCACCCGGAGGAGGTCGCCCGCGAGGTCGTCGCCATCCGCGACACCCTCGGCCGGGCGGCCGAGGTGCGGGGGTTCGTCGACCACGCCCTCACTGCGCTCGACGGTGTGCTGTGGCGGGACAAGGAAGACGGCTTCGCCGCGGACCTGTCCGGGTCGCCGGTGGGGCTGCGGGACGGGGTGGCCGCCGCGCTCGGCCGTTCCGTCGACGACGGTCCCCGCGTGCCGTTCCGGGCGTCGGCGGCGGTGGCCCGCGGCGAGGTCGCCATGGTGCGCACCGACCCGGTGGTCGGCGCGCTCGCCGGGTACGTCCTCAACGCCGCGCTCGATGCGCAGGCCGGTGGACCGCGGCCGGCTCGGCGCTGCGGGGTGATCCGGACCGGCGCTGTCGCCGTCCGCACCACGCTGCTGCTGGTGCGTTACCGCTTCCACCTGACGCTGCCGTCGCGGGTGGGGGAGCGCCAGCAGGTGGCCGAGGACGCCCGGCTGCTCGCGTTCACCGGCTCCCCGGCCACCGCGACCTGGCTGGCGCCCGACCACGCGCTGGACCTGCTGGAGGTCGCCGCCGACGCCAACACCGACCCGGACTTCGCCGAGCGGACGATGGACCGCGTCCTCTCCGGTTTGGACGCCACGACCGCGCACCTCGACGCCTACGGCGATGAGCTCGCCGCCGAGCTGCTCGCCTCGCACCGCCGGGTGCGCAGCGCGTCCGGCGAGATCGTGCGCGGTGTGCAGGTGCGCGCGCAGCGGCCCGCCGACGTCCTCGGCGCCTACGTCTACCTGCCGGTCTCGGGAGCCCAGTGATGTCCGCGATCAACCGCGCCCAGGTCTTCTCCGCGATCCACACCGTCGGGGGCCTGCTGCCTGCCGACATGTTGGCGCGCATCGCGGAGGGCAAGGACGTCGACGGCTCCCGGCCCGCCGACTACCGCGCGTTCGGTTCGCGCTCGGTGCAGGACGAGGCCGAACGGCACTGGGACTACCTGCGATCGGTGTGGACCGAGCTGCGCAACCGGCTGCCCGTCGCCCCGGAGGCCGACGTCCCGATCGACGCCACCGGCATTGCGGTCACCCAGTGGCTGATGCCGTTGTTCGAGGAGCTCGGGTTCGGCGCGCTGACCTCCGTCGGGGCTGCCGGCATCAGTGCCGACGACGGCAGCAAGTCCTTCCCGGTCAGCCACCGGTGGACGCACGTGCCCGTGCACCTGGCGGCCTGGCACCACCCGCTCGACAAGCGCGTGGCCGGGGCGGTGCCCGCGCAGTCGCTGCTGCAGGAATGCCTCAACCGCACCGAGGCGCACCTGTGGGGCATCGTCAGCAACGGCCGCCAGCTGCGGCTGCTGCGCGACTCCAACGCCCTCGCCACCTCCGCCTACGTCGAGTTCGACCTCGAAGCGATCTTCGACGGCGAGCTGTTCAGCGAGTTCGTCCTGCTCTACCGGTTGCTCCAGGTCAGCCGCTTCGCCGTGGCGCAGGACGCGGCGCCGTCGTCGTGTTGGCTGGAGCGCTGGCGCGGCGAGGCGATCACCTCGGGCGCGCGGGCCCTCGACCGGATCCGCATCGGCGTACAGAACGCGATCACCACCCTCGGAACCGGGTTCCTGCGCCACCCCGACAACGCGGCGCTGCGAGAGAACGTCCGGGTCGCGGACCTGCACGCCGCGCTGTTGCGGCTGGTCTACCGGCTGCTGTTCGTGTTCGTCGCCGAGGACCGCGACGTCCTGCACGCCGACGGCGCCGGTGCGCAGACTCGCGACCGCTACACCCGCTACTTCTCGACGGCCCGGCTGCGCGCCCACGCACTGCGCCGCCGCGGCACCGCGCACGGCGACCTCCACCAGGCCCTGCGGCTCGTGCTCGACGCGCTCGGCGACGAGCACGGCCGGCCCGAGCTGGGGTTGCCCGGCCTGGGCGGCATCTTCGACCCGACCCCGGCCGACGAACCGCTGCGCGGGCTGACGCTGGCCAACGAGCACCTCCTGGAGGCAGTGCGGCACCTGGCCCGGGTGCGCGACTCCGGCTCGCGCCGCTGGCGCACGGTGGACTATCGGCACCTCGACGCCGAGGAACTGGGCTCGATCTACGAGTCGCTGCTGGAGCTGGTGCCCCGGCACAGCGCGGTGGACCTGACCTTCGAGCTGGTCTCGGCCGCGGGCAACGCCCGCAAGACCACCGGCTCCTACTACACGCCGTCGTCGCTGATCGAGCTGCTGCTCGACTCCGCGCTCGACCCGGTGATCGACGACGCCGTCAAGCGCGGCGAACAGACCGCCGCCAGCACACTCGACCCGTCCGAGTCGATCGTCGGCGAACTGCTTTCCCTGACCGTGTGCGACCCGGCCTGCGGTTCGGGCCACTTCCTGGTCGCTGCCGCCCGGCGTATCGCCAAGCGGGTCGCCGCCGTCCGCGAGGGCAACCCCGAACCGACGCTGCCGTCGGTCCGCACCGCGCTGCACGAGGTGATCGCCCGCTGCATCTACGGCGTCGACCTCAACCCGATGGCCGTAGAGCTGGCCAAGGTGTCGTTGTGGTTGGAGGCTCTCGAACCGGGAAAGCCGCTCAGCTTCCTCGACGCGCACATCGTGTGCGGCAACGCCCTCATCGGGGCCACTCCGACGCTGCTCACCGACGGAATCCCGGACGCGGCGTTCAAGCCCATCGTCGGCGACGACGCCGCCTTCGCCGGCGATCTGGCGAAGCGCTCCCGCAACGCGCAGATGTCGCTGTTCGACGGCGCCGCCGGGGTGGCCGTCATGAACGTGGGTCTGGCGCAGGGGCTGCGGACCATCATCGCGGCGCCCGCCGACACCCTGGCCGACGTCCACAAGCAGGCGCTGCGCTACGCCGACCTGGAGGCATCCCCCGAGTACCGCACCGCCCGGGAGTCGGCCGACGCGTGGTGCGCCGCGTTTCTGTGGCACAAGACCGCCGACGCGCCGCCGGCCGTCACCCAGGACGTCTTCCTCGCGCTGCGGGACCCCGATGACGACACGGTGCCACGGGCCACCCACGACGAGATCGTGCGCCTGCGTGAGCAGTATCGGTTCCTGCACTGGCACCTGGCCTTCCCCGACATCTTCACCGTTCCCGCCGGTGGTGCCCGTGTCGATCAGCAGACCGGCTGGGCGGGCGGCTTCTCCTGCGTGGTCGGCAACCCGCCTTGGGAACGCGTCAAGATCCAGGACAAGGAGTTCTTCGCCACCCACGGGCGCGACGACATCGTCTCGGCCAAAACCGCCGCGATCCGCCGGACGATGATCCAGGCGTTGGCCGACGAGGGCTCACCGCTCCACGACGACTACGTCGAGGCCCTGCGTACCTCCGACGGCATCAGCCACGTGCTGCACGACAGCGGCCGCTACCCGCTCACCGGGCAGGGCGACATCAACACCTACAGCGTGTTCGCCGAGACCTTCCGCATGATCGTCGGTCCCGAGGGTGCGGCCGGTGTCATCACCCCCACCGGCCTGGCCACGGACAAGACGACCGCGCCGTTCTTCGCCGACACCCTCCGTGCCAAGCGGCTGCTCGCGTTCTACGACTTCGAGAACGAGGGCAACATATTCGTGGACGTCAATAATCGTCCTCGTTTTTCGATTACGGCGATGAGCGGTAGCCGATGGCATGCGGAGGCGACACGGTTCGCATTCGTGATCCGGCATGTCGAGGACGTCCCCGAACGTCGGTTCGAGCTCACCGCCGACGAGGTGCTCGCGCTCAATCCGAACACCGGTACCCTTCCGATGTTCCGCACCCGTGTCGACGCCGAGATCACCCTCGGCGCCTACCGCCGGCACCCTGTCCTCATCCGTGACGCGGGCGGACAGAACCCGTGGGGCCTATCTTTCGGGACGTTGTTTCACATGGCCAACGACTCCGGGCTGTTCCACCAGCCCGAGGGGCTCGCCGATGCGGATTTTGACGGCTGGTCGTACCGCCGCGACACCGATGAGTACCTGCCGCTGTACGAGGCGAAGATGCTCGGCCACTTCGACCACCGCTTTTCCACATATCAGGACGCGACGCAGGCCCAGATCAACAAGGGCACGCTGCCGCGACCCACCGCGGGCCAACACGA
>JAJAZD010000345.1 GCA_026785945.1 Pseudonocardia sp.
CACCGGTGCGGCTTTTCACAAGCGGGGGGGGCCCCCCCGTAACAACCCCCCACCCCACCCCCAAAAAATACCCCACCACCTGCCCCCCCCCCCCCCCCCCCCCACACACACACACCCCCCGCCGTCGCGCCGCCCCGCCCCCCCCCCCCCCGGCGGGCGGCCCCCCCCCCCCGCTGGTCTGTGCCACTCCGGTGAGCAGGATCGAGCGCGGGACCCCGTCCGCACCCCGTCCGCACCCCCGTGCGCCAGACCGGCGACACACGGACAGCGGGTTGCTCGTCACCGGTTCTCCACGATCAGCCTGGTCTGGGCCGACGGCGGTTACGCCGGACGACTGGTCATCTGGGCCCGCAAGGTCCTGAACCTGACCGTCGAGGTGGTCAAACGCACCGACGACGTCAAGGGCTTCAAGGTCCTGCCACGCCGCTGGGTCGTCGAGCGCACGTTCGCCTGGATCAGCAAGTTCCGCCGCTGCGTGCGCGACTACGAGACACTCCCGGCCCACCGCGAGTCCATGGTCCACATCTCAATGATCATGACGATGTCACGCCGCCTGGCCGGCACCGGAGACTGGTAGACGGAGTTTCAAACTGCTCTCTCAGACGCTGACGACCTCGACGAGATCATGGAGGCCGCGCAGGTCCGCAGCGTTGCGGGTGTAGAGCCGCGCATTGTGAGCGTGGGCTGTCGCGGCGATCAGCAAGTCCATCGTCCGCGCGCGGGGCTGACGGCCGACCGCGACCACCGCGGCGGCGAGTCGGCCGTAGCTGGCGGCCACCGCCTCGTCGACCGGTAGCGCATCGAAGCTCCGCTGCACCCTTGACAAGCGCCGCAGCCTCTCAGCACGTACGGCGGGGTCCGCGGCGACCAAGACACCGAAGTGCAGTTCGGACAGCGTGGCCGCACTGATGGCCAGTTCGCCGTCCAAGGGGGCGACGTCGGTGGCAACCACGACGGAGGTGTCCAGCAGCGCTCTCACCGGGTGGTGTCCCAAGGATCGCGCACCTCACCGTCGAGACGGTCCCGGTCGCTGTCCCAGTGCGGGTCCGCGGGCCCGTCGAAGATGTCGGCGACGTCGTTCCAGGACCGCCAGGCTCGCGGGCTCAGCGGCACAAGGCGAGCACTAGGTCGACCGGCGACAGTGATGAGGACCTGCTCCCCGCCCTCGACGCGACGCAGCAGCTCAGAGGCCTGCTGACGAAGTTCGCGCAATCCGATGGTGGTCACGGAGTCAGTGTTGCACAAGTGCTACTCGCGGTGGCGGCCCCAACCCGCCTTGCCAGCTGGGGATGGTCCTTTGGGACGGTGGTCGTATGAGGGGGGACGGTGGTGGTGGGTCCGTCTGGGTTCCAATCTCAGGTGAGCGAGCAGCGTTCGAGGAGGACGGGAACCCCGGGGCCGGTGAGGTCGTCGCAGTAGGCCACGACGGCACCTGGATGCTGATGTCGGCCGGCCCCTGCGCGCCACGGCTGGTCGACGACACCGGTCTGGAAGTAGCAGACGTCACCCTCGCGGACGCACCGGCAGAGAAGACGAGCACTTTCGACCTGCTGATCCAGGAGCGGGCATGCGCGTCCGGAAGGGACGCCGACGGCCGCATCGAGGTCGACCTGGCGGAGACCGCCACACAGGTCCGGCTTCGGGTCGGGGTCCGACCGTTGCCAGGCGGCCAGGACTGCCCGACAACCCGGGGACCCCCTTCACCGTCGAGCTCACCGATCCGCTCGGTGACCGCGAGGTGGTCGACGCGTCCGTCGTGCCCGCGTGCCCGGTCACCGTCGCCGCCTCCGATTGAGGACCCGGCGGCTACTCAGGCCAAACGGGTGGAAGCGCTCGGACACCTCGGGGGCCTCGACTCACGCGTCCGACCGGCGTCGGGAATCTCGGCGTGGCCTTTGCCGACCCGGGCCAGGGCGTTGCGCATGAAGTGGACCCGACACCGCTGCCAGCCGGCGCCGGCGAACATGGCGGCGATGGAGTTGGTGAGGCCGCGGTGGCTGTCGCTGATGACCAGCTGGACCCCGCCCAATCCGCGGTCGCGCAGACTGCGGAGGAACTCCGTCCAGAACGTCTCGGTCTCGCTGTCGCCGACGTCGCAGCCCAACACCTCGCGTTGGCCGTCGGCGCTGACACCGGTGGCGATGACGACGGCCTGGGACACGACCCGGTGGTTGATGCGGGCCTTGCAGTACGTCGCGTCGAGGAACACGTAGGGGAACTCGTGCTCGTCCAGGGGCCGGGTCCGCCAGGCCTCGACGTCGCCGTCGAGCTGGGCGCAGATCCGGGAGACCTCGCTCTTGCTGATCCCCGTGCCACCCATCGCGATGACCAGGTCGTCGACCCGACGGGTGGAGACGCCCTCGACGTAGGCCTGCATCACGACCGCGTGCAGGGCGACGTCGATGCGCCGCCGCGGCGCCAGCAGCGCGGGGAAGAACGACCCGGTCCGGGTCTTCGGGATCCGCACCGTCAGGTCACCGGAGGCGGTGGTGACGGTCTTGTCTCGGTGGCCGTTGCGCTGCCTCGTACGGGCGTCGCTGCGTTCGTGCGGGGCTGCGCCGATCGTGGCCTGACTTTGCTCACGGTGTCGGGGTTCGCCGAGTCGTAGGCCTCTGAGCAGCGGTTCTGCTCGTGGAGCGGGCAGAATGTGTGCACTAACCGGGTCGTAGGGTGTGGGGTCGTGGCCTACGTGCGGACGGTGAAGACCGCGCTCTCCCGGTCCTGCTCCGCGCTCGGCTTCGAGGCTGCGACGGGCAGTGACGCGGTGTTCCGTGACCTGGTGCTCGCCCGGATCATCGAGCCCACCTCGAAGCTGGACAGCCTGCGGGTGCTCAGCGAGGTCGGCGTCTCCACGGTGTCGTACGCGACGCTGAACCGTCGCCTGCCCGCCTACGCAGAAGCCTCGTGGCGCCAGGAACTGGCCAAGGCGTGCGCGGCGCACGCGGTCCTGGGTCCGGCGTCGCTGGTGTTGTACGACGTGTCGACGTTGTACTTCGAGACCCACACCGGCGACGGGTTCCGCGAGCCCGGCTTCTCCAAGGAACGGCGCCTGGAATCGCAGATCACGATCGGCCTGCTCACCGACGCCACCGGCTTCCCGCTGGCGTTGGAGGCCTTCGAGGGCGACAAGGCCGAGACCACGACGATGCTGCCCACGATCCGCGCGTTCATGACCGCCCACCACCTCACCGACGTCACCATCGTCGCCGACGCGGGCATGGTGTCGGAGGCCAACCGGAACGCGATCGAGGACGCCGAACCGGCCTACATCATCGGCGCCCGCATCCCCCAGGTCCCCTACCAAGTCCTGGCCTGGCGCAAGGCCCATCCCGGTCAGGACATCCCCGACGGGCACGTCTTCACCCAACCCTGGCCGGCCACGGAGAAGCAGAAGACGGCCGGGCGCCGGAACAAGGTCACCTACTACCGCTACAGCGCCGACAGCGCCCGCCGCAGTCTTCACGGCATCGACACCCAGGTCGCCAAGGCCGAGCAGACCGTTGCGGGTAAGACCGCCCATCAAGCGGAACCGGTCCGTGAAGCTTGCCGGTGGGGACCGGTCGGTCAACCGGGACCTCGAGGCCAAAGCCCGCGCCCTGGCCGGGCTGAAGGGCTACGTCACGAACCTCACCAACCCGGACCCGGACTTCGTGATCGGCGCCTACCACCAGCTCTGGCATATCGAGAAGTCGTTCCGGATGTCCAAGCACGACCTACGGGCACGGCCGATCTACCACCACAAGCGCGAGTCCATCGACGCCCACCTCGCCATCGTCTTCGCCGCCCTGGCCGTCACCCACCTCATCGAGGACCGCACCGGCTGGTCGATCAAGAAGTTCGTCCGCACCGCCCGCCGCTACCGCACCATCCAGATCAGCACCGGCCGACACGGGCTCACCGCCGAGGACCCGCTGCCCGCCGACCTCCGCGACGCCCTGGCCATGATCAACTGAGCCGGCCCTGCCGGGACTACACACCATATTGAGCCAAGTCAGGGTGGATGCGCGCACCCGTCACCGCGCAGTGGACCCGGACGGGTCGCGACCTAGAGTCCGGGCATGTCTGAACTGACCTCCGACGTCCGGGCGTTCCTGTCCGAAGGCACCCGCACCGGCAAGCTCGGCTACGTCGCCGCCGACGGGCGCGCGCTGGTGGCACCGATCTGGTTCGTCGTCGAGGGCGCGGGTGACGACGCCGTGCTCGTGTTCACCACCGGCCGGGACACCGCCAAGGGCCGGGCGATCGCGCGTGACCCCCGGCTGGTGATCTGCGTCGACTCCGAGGTCCCGCCGTTCGGGTTCGTCCAGGTCCAGGGCGTGGCCACGACCTCCGAGGACCCCGCCGACCTGGTCCGACCGGCCACCGTCATCGGCGGCCGGTACATGGGTGCGGACCGGGCGGAGGAGTTCGGCCGGCGCAACGCCGTACCGGGCGAACTCCTGGTCCGCCTGCGGGCGACGAAGGTCATCGCCCGCCTGGACGTCACGGCCTGAGACACCATCCCGCGGCTCCCTGCCACCCACCCACCCGCGCGAGCAGCACTCCCGCACGACCCCACCGCTCGGAAGTGCCGTTCGCGCGGGGGCCGAGCAGGGGGCGGAGCGTGGAAGGGCCGCGTCAGGCGCGGCGGGACTGGTCGTTCGCGGGCACGGCGCGTTCCGTGTCGGCGTCCCAGCCCTGGGCGAGGCGGCTGATCTTCCCGGCGAGGTCGCGGGCTGCGACGGTCGGGTCGTCGGCGCGCCCGGCGGCCCCCCCCAGGAGGAACGCCGTCACCGGCGCGCCGGGGCGGCTGACGCCGTGGGCGACGTCGGCCGCCAGGTTCAGCACCAGGTCCGCCGAGGCGATGGCGCCGAGGGCCGGCTCCAGGCCGAGCTCCCGCGACACGGCGGCGATCCATTCGGTCAGGGCGGCGGCGTCACTGCTGTCGGTCACCACGGCACCCTAACCGCGCGCACCCGACCCTGCCGGACCACGGCTCATCCGCTGAACAGCGCCGATATCCTGGTGACGAGTTGGACCAGCCCGTACCCGAACGGCACGACGACCCACAGCCACAGCACCACCGCCCCACCCACTTCCCTGGGCTCCACCATGCGTTCTCGACGGTGCTCAGGACTGCGCTCCTGCGGTCGGGGACGGGTCGGCTGCCCGGTCGGTCGTCGTCGGCTCGTGGTACTTCTCGTTCACCGGACGGATCAGCTCGTTGCAGACGAACCCGACGAGCAGCAGGCCGATCATGATCGAGAACGACAGCGTGTACAGCGCGGGTCCGGTGACGCCTGCTGCCTTCTGCGCGTCGGCGATGGCGTTGACGATCACCGGGCCGAGCACGCCCGCCGTCGACCGTGCGGTGAGCAACCGGCCGTGGATGGCCCCGAACTGGTAGGTGCCGAACAGGTCGCGCAGGTAGGCCGGGATCGTGGCGGACCCGGCGCCGTAGAAAGACAGGATCAGGATCGCGCAGTCGTTGCCCGCCACCATGATCGCCAGATACGGCAATGCGCCGACGCCGAGGTAGATGCGGTACATGTTCTTGCGCCCCAGCACGTCGGACAGGCTCGACCATCCCAGCCGTCCCAGCGCGTTGGCCAGCGACAGGATCGCGACGAAACCGCCGGCCGCGGCCGCGAGCGTCTCCGCAGGGGTGCTGTCCCGGGAGAAGTCCTGGAAGATCGGCGACGCCTTCTCGAGGATGCCGATGCCCGCGGTGACGTTTGAAGCAGAGCACGACCCGGAGCAGCCAGAACTGGGGTGTCTTGATCGCGTTCCCGGCCGACACGTTTCGCACTGCTGATGAGCGTCCCCGTGCGCTGCTGGGCGGGCTCCCACCCCTGGGGCTTCCAGCCCTCCGCCGGCACGCAGATGAGCAGCCACGCGACCGACATGAAGACCGCATAGATCAACCCCATCACGAGGAAGGTCTGCGCGATGCCTCCCGCCCGGGCGTCGGGCCCGGACCCGCCGAAGACACCCAGCAGCTGGGTGGTCAGCGGCGAGGCGATCAGGGCGCCGCCGCCGAACCCCATGATGGCGATACCCGTGGCCAGGCCCGGTCGGTCCGGGAACCACTTGATCAACATGGAGACCGGGGAGATGTAGCCGACGCCCAGCCCGATACCGCCGACGAAGCCGTAGCCCAGCAGCACGAGCCAGAACTGGCCGAGGTACACAGGTGGAGCGACGATCCGCTCACGGTGCAGGAATCCTGCCGCCATCCTGGTGTCCCTGCGCGACCGTGTACACGACCGCGCGGAGTTGGATCGCGCTGCGCGCCCCCGCAACCTGGTGAGTCCGGACGACCACGACGCCGGCCCCGGTTGTCCGGGACCGGCGTCGGGTGCAGGCTCGGTGGCCGACGGGCGGGCGTCAGGCGGAGCGGTCGCGCCGCTCCCGGCGGGCGGGGGTGCGCGGGACGATCGTCGGGTTGACGTTGCTGCGGACCGTCTGCTCGGTGACGACCACCTTCGCCACGTCGTCACGGCTCGGGATCTCGTACATGACGGGCAGGAGGACCTCCTCCATGATCGCCCGCAGGCCGCGGGCGCCGGTGCCGCGCAGAATGGCCTGGTCGGCCACCGCCTCCAGCGCGTCGTCGGTGAACTCCAACTCCACGCCGTCCATCTCGAACAGCTTGTAGTACTGCTTCACCAGGGCGTTGCGCGGCTTGGTGAGGATCTTGACGAGGGCGTCCTTGTCCAGCGAGGTCACCGAGGCCACGACCGGGAGGCGGCCGATGAACTCGGGGATCAGGCCGAACTTGATGAGGTCCTCGGGCATCGTGTCGCCGAAGCTCTCCGCGCCGTCACGGTCGTTCTTGGACCGGACGTCGGCCCCGAAGCCGAGACCGCGACGGCCCACCCGGTCACCGATGATCCGCTCGAGACCCGCGAAGGCCCCGGCCACGATGAACAGCACGTTCGTCGTGTCGATCTGGATGAACTCCTGGTGCGGGTGCTTGCGCCCACCTTGGGGCGGGACGCTCGCGGTGGTGCCCTCGAGGATCTTCAGCAGCGCCTGCTGCACACCCTCACCGGAGACGTCACGGGTGATCGAGGGGTTCTCCGACTTGCGGGCGATCTTGTCGACCTCGTCGATGTAGATGATCCCGGTCTCGGCTCGCTTGACGTCGTAGTCCGCCGCCTGGATGAGCTTGAGCAGGATGTTCTCGACGTCCTCGCCGACGTACCCGGCCTCGGTGAGCGCCGTGGCGTCGGCGATCGCGAACGGGACGTTGAGCATCTTCGCGAGCGTCTGGGCCAGGTAGGTCTTGCCGCAGCCGGTGGGGCCGAGCATCAGGATGTTGGACTTCGCGAGCTCGACGCCGTCGCCGTCGGCCCCGCGCTTGTCACCGGCCTGGATGCGCTTGTAGTGGTTGTAGACCGCCACCGACAGCGTCCGCTTCGTCTGGCTCTGCCCCACCACGTACTGGTCGAGGAAGTCATGGATCTCGGCGGGCTTGGGCAGCTCGTCGAGCTTGACCTCACCGGCCTCCGCGAGCTCTTCCTCGATGATCTCGTTGCAGAGATCGATGCACTCGTCGCAGATGTAGACGCCAGGGCCGGCGATAAGTTTCTTGACCTGTTTCTGACTCTTCCCGCAGAACGAGCACTTGAGCAGGTCACCGCCGTCGCCGATGCGTGCCATGAGTGCAGACCCCAAATCCCATCTAGCGCGGCCCCGCCGGCGAGCCCGGTAGGCGCGTCCTCGTGACGTTACCCGTCGAACACGTCACCGGGGGAGCATCGAAACGCTCGGATTTCGGCGACGGATCCACGGCCGATCGACACCGGGACCGACGGGCGGCCCCGGCGCCACGACGCCGGTGGTACTAGCTCACAGCGGAGAGCTTCCGGCTCTGGATGATCTCGTCGACGATCCCGTACTCCTTGGCCTCCTCGGCCGTCAGGATCTTGTCGCGCTCGATGTCGATCCGCACCTGCTCGGTCGTGCGGCCGCTGTGCTTGGCGAGCGTGCTCTCCAGCAGGCGGCGCATCCGCGAGATCTCCGCGGACTGGATCTCCAGGTCCGACACCTGGCCGTAGATGCCCTCCACGGCCGGCTGGTGGATCAGGATGCGGGCGTTCTGCACCGCGAGCCGGCGACCGGGGGTGCCCGCCGCGAGCAGCACCGCCGCCGCCGAGGCGGCCTGCCCGAGGCAGACCGTCTGGATGTCGGGACGAATGAACTGCATCGTGTCGTAGATCGCCATCAGCGAGGTGAACGACCCGCCGGGCGAGTTGATGTACATGCTGATCTCGCGGTCCGGGTCGGCCGACTCCAGGCACAGCAGTTGCGCCATGACGTCGTTGGCCGACGCGTCGTCGATCTGTACACCGAGGAAGATGATGCGCTCCTCGAAGAGCTTGTTGTACGGGTTGGACTCCTTGACCCCGTAGCTGGTGCGCTCGACGAACGAGGGAAGCACATAGCGCCCCTGCGGCATCCGGTACTCGCTCACTTGGCGCTCCCGTTCCCGTTCTGGCTGGTGGCGTCGGGCAGCTGCCCGGCGCGGGAGATGACGTGGTCGACGAACCCGTACTCGAGAGCCTCCTGCGCGGAGAACCAGCGGTCACGGTCGAAGTCGGCGACGATCTTCTCGACCGTCTGCCCGGTGTGCCCGGCGATGAGCTCCGCCATCTCGCGCTTGTGGCGCCTGAACAGCTCGGCCTGGATCGAAATGTCGGACTCGGTGCCACCGACGCCCGCGGAGGGCTGGTGCATGAGGATCTGGCAGTGCGGCAGCGCGTAACGCTTGCCGGGGGTGCCCGCCGAGAGCAGGAACTGCCCCATCGACGCCGCGAGGCCCATCGCGTACGTGGCCACGTCGCACTCGATGAACTCCATCGTGTCGAAGATGGCCATCCCGGCGGTGACCGAACCGCCCGGGGAGTTGATGTAGAGCTGGATGTCCGCCTGGCCGTCCTCGGCCGAGAGCAGAAGCATCTGAGCGGCGATCCGGTTGGCGATGTCGTCGTCGACCTGCTGGCCGAGCACGATGATCCGCTGCTGCAAGAGCCGCTCGTACACCGAGTCGGAGAGCGTCATCGCACTCGGCGCTCCACCCCGCCTCATGGCCGCTCCGATGAGGCGGTCCGCCGTGCGCGGGCCGGTGTCCTGTGAGCTCACTTCACCCTGCCTTCTGCTGGTCAGCTCGCGTTGTCTACTGGGGACGACCCTACGCGGCGGGGGCTCCGACCCGCCGCGTACGGCCGCGTTGTTCGCTCTGGGCGTGGCGTCCGGCGTCTGGACGGGCCTCAGGACGCGGTCGGCGTCCTCGGCTCGGGACCCGCGTCCGTGCCGTCGGCCGCGGCCTCGTCGGCGTCGGCGGTCTCCGTCGCGTCGACGACCGTCCCGTCGACGACCATTCCGGCAGGCTCGCCCGCGGGGACCTCCAGCACCTCGATGCCGTCCGCGGACCCGTCACCGCCGTCGTCCTCCCCCAGGAGCTCCGAAAGGTCCAGCACCGCGCCGGAGGCGTCGGTGACGGTGGCCGCGCGGACCGCAGAGATCAGCGCCTTGCTGCGGCGGACGTCGGCGTAGATGGCTCCGAGCTGCCCGGCCTCCTGGATCCGGCGCACGAACTCCTCGGGCGGCATCTGGTACTGCTGGGCCTGGAAGATGATGCGCTCGGTGAGCTCCTGGTCGTCGACCGTCACCTGAAGGTCGTCGGCCAGCGCGTCGAGCACCAGCCGGGTGCGGACGGACTTCTCGGCCTCGTCGCGGGTCTCGGTGTCGAACTCCTCGCGGGTCTTGCCCTGCGCGGAGAGGAACTCGGCGAACCGGTCCTCGTCGTGCTCGAAGCCGTGGACGGCGTCGTGGACGCGGGACTCGACCTCCGCCGTGACGACGCTCTCGGGCAACGGGACGTCGGTGGCCTCGACGATGGCGTCGAGCACCTCGTCGCGCGCGGCGGTGACCTGCTCCATCCGCCGTACGCGGCCGAGGCGGGTCCGCAGGTCGGCGGTGAGTTCGTCGAGGGTGTCGAACTCGCTGGCGAGCTGGGCGAACTCGTCGTCGGCGTCGGGGAGGGTCCGCTCCTTGACCGCCGTGACGGTCACGGTGACCTCGGCGTCCCTGTCGGCGTACTCGCCGGCCACGAGCTGCGTGGTGAACGTGGCCGACTCGTCGGCGGAGAGCCCGGCGACGGCGTCGTCGATGCCGTCGATCAGGCCGCCCTGGCCGACCTGGTGGGAGAAGCCGCTGGTAGCGGCCTCCTCGACCGGCTTGCCGTCGACGGTGGCCGTCAGGTCGATGAGCACGAAGTCGTCCGTGGCCGCCGCGCGGTCCACACCGGTGAGCGTGCCGAACCGGGCGCGGAGATTCTCCAGGTGCTCGTCGACGTCGGCGTCGGTGACCTCGACGTCGGTGACCGCCACCGACAGCGACCCGAGGTCCGGGAGGGTGATCTCCGGGCGGACGTCGACCTCGGCCGTGAAGGCGATCTTGTCACCGTCGGCGATCTCGGTGACCTCGATGTCGGGCCGGCCGATCGGGGTGAGCTCGTCCGCGGCGGTCATGGCCTCGGTGTACTTGGCGGGGACCGCCCCGTTGACGACCTCCTCCAGCACCACGCCACGACCCAGCCGGGCCTCGATGATGCGGGCCGGCACCTTCCCCGGGCGGAACCCGGGGACGCGGACCTGCTGCGCGATCTTCTTGTAGGCGCGGTCGAAATCCGGCTTGAGCTCGTCGAACGGCACCTCGACGTTGATCCGGACCCGCGTCGGGCTCAGCCGCTCGACGGTGCTCTTCACGGTGGGGTTACTCCTCGATCGATGGTCGAACTGTGGAACGTGGCGCGGCACGGGCAGGAGGCCCGCCCGTGGGCGTGGCGGCGCGCCCGAGACGGGCGGCCGGCAGGTGGCCCTGCCAGTCTAGGCGAGACGGCCCGTTCGCCCGCCGACCGCCCACCACGTGGGCCTCAACCCGGTCGGACGACCGGCACGGGCCGGTCGGTGAGCGCGGCGGTCCTCGGGTCCGTGACGTCGGAGACCGTCACCTCGACCTCGACCGGGCCGAGCAGCGCGCGGACGATCGCGCCCAGCTCGTCGGCCAACCGTGGCAGCGGCGTCCCGAGCAGGGCGACCACGGCGATCTCGACGGGCTCGTCGCCGACACCGACACGCACCCCGAGGATGCGACGCCGGCCGGGCAGGTGCGACGCGACGGTGCCGAACGGACCGCCGTCGAGACGTGCGACGGCGGGATGGGCGAGGACCGCGGCCGCGATCCGGCGGGCGAGGACGTCGGCGGTGCCCGACCGCTCGAACCCGTTCGCCGGGTACCGCCCCGCTTCACGCACCACAGGACAGTAGCCGTGACGGGGGCTCGTCGTCGGCGCGCCCCGGATGCCCCGCGACGTACCGGCGACTACCGTTCCGGTCGCATACCGACGCCCGGCCGCGCCCCTCCTCGCCAGTGGGCACGTCGCACAGGGCATGGAGATGACGGGGGACCGGTGGTCGCGACCCGAGGACGGGTGGGCTCGACCCCGGCGTGTCCCGTGGTCGTCGAGCTGCCCCCGCCACCGGTCGACGAGCTGGACGAGACCACGCTCGTCGTCCGCGCCCAGGAGGGCGACGTCCGCGCGTTCGAGACACTCGCCCGGCGCCACCAGGCCGCCCTGTACCGCCTCGCCGTACGGGTCATGGGTGACCCGGCCGAGGCGGAGGACGCGCTCCAGGAGGCCCTGCTCGACGCCTGGCGCCGGATCGGGCGCTTCCGCGGCGACTCGGCGTTCTCCACGTGGATGTACCGCATCGTCACCAACCGGTGCGTCGCGATCCTGCGGCGGCGCAGGCCGATGCCGGTCGAGGTCGACGACACCGCCGCCGCGCCAGACTCCCCCGCCCGCGCCGTCGAGCTCGACGCCGAGATGGCCGCACTGGGCCGGGCACTGAGCGGGCTCCGGGACGACCTGCGCATCTGCTGGGTGTTGCGCGAGCTGGAGGGCCTCGGGTACACCGAGATCGCCGAGATCACCGGTGCCGGCGAGGACGCGGTGCGTGGGCGGATCCATCGGGCACGGACCAGGTTGGCGGAGGTGATGCGACCGTGGCGGTGAACAGGCTCTCCGGTTCGGACCTCCACGGCGCCTCCGAATGGGGCTCCGAGTCGTTGGCCTGCGGTCGGGACGCGGCCACGGCCTGGGACCGGGCCGAGGTCGGCGTCACCCCCGACGAGCACGAGCGCGGTTGTCCGCACTGCGCGGCCGCCTTCGCCGACGCCCGGCGCCTGGACTCGGTGGTGCACCGGATGTCGAACGCGGACGTCGAACCCCCGCCGTCGGTGATGGACCGGGTGATGGCCGCGGTGCGCACCGACCTGCGACCCCACGACCTCCTGGCGCTCGACTCCCCGCACGGTCCGGCCCGGTTGAGCCGGCCGGCCGCGGCCGCGGTGCTGCGCAACGTCGTCGACCGGATGGGCGGCGTGCGGGCCCGCAGCTGCCGCATCGAGCAGCTCGACGGGCGCGACGACGCCGACGTGACGATCACCGTGACCGCACGGTTCGGCGTGGACCTCGCCTCGGTCACCGCCCGGGTGCGACAGATGGTCCTCGCGGCGGGCGAGCAGGCGCTCGGGGTGCCGGTGCGACGGGTCGACATCGACGTCGTCGACGTGTTCGACAGCTCGGTCGACGGAGCTGGCGGCGGAGCTGGCGGCGGAGCTGGCGGCGGCAAGGACGGTCGACGATGACGCACGGCACGCCCCCGGTGCGGCTGCACGTCGGCGACACGGCCGTCGCCCGGATCGCCGCGCAGCGGGCCTGCCGGGTGCCGGGGGTGGTGGCGCTGCGGGCCGATCTGGCCCAGGCCCTCCTCGGGATCGCCGACGCGGTGCTGGGCCAGGAGCGCACGCTGCGGACCGACGGGGTGAAGGCCGCGGTCAACGGCGACTCGGCCGAGGTGACCGTCACGGTCGTGACGCGCCTGGGTCACAACTGCCGCGACGTCGCCCGCGCCGTCCAGCGCGAGGTGGCCGACGAGATCGCCCGCCACACCGGCCTCCAGGTGCAGGTCAGCGTCACGGTCGCCGACATCCTCCTGGACTGAGGCGGGTCAGGCGGGGGTTGCGGGGGCGCGGCGGTGCAGGACGCAGTCGCCGCACAGGCCGCCGCCGGGGACGCGGTAGTAGAGGCAGCACGAGCGGCGCCGGAACGTCCAACCGATGTCGTGGCCCTCCGGTGGGCGCAGGTCCCCCGTTCCGGCGAGCGGGCCGAGGTCGAGCAGTCGCCGCGCCACGGCCGCGGCACGGTCCGCCACCCCCGGGTGCCGGTCACCGATCACCCGCTTCCCGCCCGCGACCGACGACGCGACGCTCCCCCACATCAGCCGCTCGGAGATCGGGACCTGCGCGCGGACCGCCCCGATCAGCGGTGCGAGGTGCTCGTCGAAGAGCGCGTCCGCGAGAGCGTCGGCCGCCGCGTCCGGGTCGACGACGGCGGTGGAGGCGGTGGACGAGCTCCACAGCGGCCACGGCCCGCTCGCGGAGACCCGCCAGTGCAGGGTCCCGGCGGTCAGCTCGGGGAGCATCCCGTGCAGGACGGCTGACGCGAGCGGTGCCGACACCACGAGCGCGGCGATCCCCTGGAAGGCGATCGAGGCGGCCACCCGGTCGTCGCTGCCGAGCACCCGGCCGACATGGGCGATCCGTTCCCGCAACGGACCCGGATCGGTGTGGAGGTCGCGCATCGGGCGCCATGTCGGGTCGGCGGCCTGCGCCGGGTCGGTGCCGACGGTGAAGAACGAGCCGAGGCCGGCCACGTCGGCGAGCACCGCGCGGACGTCCACCGTCACAGTGTGCCCCACACGTTCGGCCCGGGCCTCGAACCGATCGTCGTGGGGGCTGGACACAGTACCCCCGGCGGCCGTGCGGGGCGGCTACGGCGCTGGTCACAGTGGTCACTGCGGCAGTCACTGGCGAATTGCCGGTGCCACGTGCGACATTGAGCGACGCAACCGGTGCACCCGCTGAAGTGTGCGCCGCAACCATGCTGGAGCCGGCCGGCGCCCCACGACGGCGTCCGGTCGTCGCGCCGGTCTCCGGGGTGTCCTCGGGGTTCCGGCCAGCGTGCGTCACCCGTTCGGAACAGAACGGGCGTCCAGTTGGCGTAGTCCCCTCACGTTCCACCCACCATCACGTCGTCCCGATGGCAGATGTCGGGGTGCACCGAGACGACCGGAGGTCCTGTTGGCTGCGAACACGGTGTCGGAGGGGCTCTACTCCCCCGATTTCGAGCACGACGCCTGTGGCGTCGCCATGGTCGCCGACCTGGCCGGCCGCCGCGACCACGGCATCGTCCGCAAGGCGCTCACCGCGTTGCTGCGCCTGGAGCACCGGGGCGCGCGGGGCAGCGAGGCGAACACCGGTGACGGCGCCGGCATTCTCATCCAGGTCCCCGACGAGTTCTTCCGCGCCGTCGTCGACTTCGACCTGCCCGAGGCCGGGGCGTACGCCGTGGGCACCGCCTTCCTCCCGGTCGAGCGCGACGCCGCCGACACCGCCGTCACCGAGATCGAGCGGCTGGCGGGCGAGGAGGGCCTGCAGGTGCTCGGCTGGCGCACGCTGCCCGTCGACCCGGACAAGGCCGACATCGGCCCCACCGCGCGTGCGGCCATGCCGTCGTTCCGCCAGCTGTTCCTCGCCGGCGCCGGAGGCGAGAGCGGCATCGCGTTGGAGCGCCTGACGTTCTGCCTGCGCAAGCGGGCCGAGCACACCACCGGCACCTACTTCCCGTCCCTGTCGCCGCGCACCATCGTCTACAAGGGGATGCTCGCCGAGCCGCAGGTCGAGACGTTCTACCCCGACCTGTCCGACGAGCGCGTGACGAGCGCGCTGGCGGTCGTCCACTCCCGGTTCTCCACCAACACGTTCCCGGCGTGGCCGCTGGCGCACCCGTACCGCTACGTCGCGCACAACGGGGAGATCAACACCCTGCGCGGCAACCGCAACTGGATGGCCGCGCGCGAGGCGCTGCTGGAGTCCGACGTCATCCCGGGCGACCTGAGGCGCCTGAGCCCGATCGTCACGCCCGACGTCAGCGACTCGGCCACCTTCGACGAGGTGCTGGAGCTGCTGCACCTGGGCGGGCGCAGCCTGCCGCACGCGGTGCTGATGATGATCCCGGAGGCCTGGGAGAACCACGACGAGATGGACCCGGCCCGCCGGGCGTTCTACGAGTTCCACTCCACGCTCATGGAGCCGTGGGACGGCCCCGCGCTCGTCGCGTTCACCGACGGCACGCTGGTCGGTGCGGTCCTCGACCGCAACGGCCTGCGCCCGGCCCGTTACTGGGTCACCGAGGACGGCACCGTCGTGCTGGCCTCCGAGGTGGGCGTGCTCGACGTCGAGCCGAGCGCCGTCGTGCGCAAGGGCCGGCTCGAGCCGGGCCGCATGTTCCTCGTCGACACCGCGGCCGGACGCATCATCGACGACGCCGAGGTCAAGGGCGCGCTGGCGGCCGATCACCCCTACGCCGACTGGCTGCACGCGGGCCTGATCCGCCTCGCGGACCTGCCCGCCCGGGCCCGCGAGGTGCCCACGCACGCCACGCTGACGCGCCGCCAGCAGTCGCTGGGCTACACCGAGGAGGAGCTCAACATCCTTCTCAAGCCGATGGCGGCGTCCGGCGCCGAACCGATCGGGTCGATGGGCAACGACGCACCCCTGGCCGCGATCTCGCAGCGCCCGCGCCAGCTCTACGACTACTTCACGCAGTTGTTCGCTCAGGTCACCAACCCGCCGCTGGACGCCATCCGCGAGGAGCTCGTCACCTCGCTGCAGAGCCAGCTCGGGCCCGAGGAGAACCTGCTCGCCGCGGGCCCGGCCAACTGCCGCACGATCGTGCTGCCGTTCCCGGTGCTCGGCAACGACGACCTCGCCCGGATCGCACACATCAACGACGACGGCGAGTACCCCGGGTTCGGCTCCTACACGGTGCGGGGCCTGTTCCGCGCGGCTCAGGGAGGCACGGGGCTGGTGACCCGGCTCGCGGAGATCCGCGCGGAGGTCTCCCGCGCCATCCTCGACGGCGCCCGGCTGATCGTGCTGTCCAGCCGCGGTGTGGACCCCGAGTGGGCGCCGATCCCGTCGCTGCTGCTCACCGGCGCCGTGCACCACCACCTGGTGCGCGAGCGGACCCGCACGAGGGTCGGCCTGATCGTGGAGTCCGCCGACGCGCGCGAGGTGCACCACGTCGCGCTGCTGATCGGATACGGCGCCGCGGCGGTCAACCCCTACCTGGCCGTGGCGACGGTCGAGGATCTCGCCGAGCGCGGCGACATCCCGGGCGTCGAACCGGCCACAGCGGCGAAGAACCTGGTCAAGGCGCTGGGCAAGGGCGTCCGCAAGACGATGTCCAAGATCGGTGTCTCGACGGTGGCGTCCTACACCGGGGCGCAGATCTTCGAGGCCATCGGCCTGGGCCGCGACGTCATCGACACCTGCTTCTCCGGCACCACCTCACGCCTGGGCGGTGTCGGGTTCGACGTGCTCGCCGAGGAGGTGCTCCGGCAGCATCGTCACGCCTACCCGGTCGACGACGTGCGCGCGAGCCACCGGGCGCTGCAGGTGGGTGGGGAGTACCAGTGGCGCCGGGAGGGCGAGCTGCACCTGTTCAACCCGGAGACGGTCTTCCGGCTGCAGCACTCCACCCGTTCGGGTCGCTACGACGTCTTCAAGGAGTACACCAGCGCCGTCGACGAGCAGGCGCACCGGCTGATGACGCTGCGCGGGCTGTTCGCGTTCAGGAACGGCTCCCGCCCGCCGGTACCGATCGACGAGGTCGAGCCGGTCGAGGAGATCGTCAAGCGGTTCGCCACCGGCGCCATCTCCTACGGGTCGATCTCGCTGGAGATGCACGAGACCCTGGCGATCGCGATGAACCGCCTCGGCGGCAGGTCCAACACCGGCGAGGGCGGCGAGGACGCCGAGCGCTGGATCCCGGACGCGAACGGGGACGATCGACGGTCGGCGATCAAGCAGGTGGCGTCCGGCCGTTTCGGCGTGACGAGCGAGTACCTGGTCAGTGCGGACGACCTGCAGATCAAGATCTCGCAGGGCGCCAAGCCGGGCGAGGGCGGGCAACTGCCCGGCAACAAGGTCTACCCGTGGATCGCCCGGACGCGGCACTCCACGCCGGGAGTCGGCCTGATCTCGCCGCCGCCGCACCACGACATCTACTCGATCGAGGACATCAAGCAGCTCATCCACGACCTCAAGAACGCCAACCCGCGGGCCCGCATACACGTGAAGCTGGTCAGCCAGGTCGGCGTCGGCACGGTCGCGGCGGGCGTGGCGAAGGCCTACTCCGATGTCGTGCTCATCTCCGGACACGACGGCGGGACGGGCGCGTCGCCGCTGTCGTCGATCAAGCACGCCGGTGGTCCGTGGGAGCTCGGCCTCGCCGAGACCCAGCAGACGCTGCTGCGCAACAACCTGCGCGACCGGATCGTCGTGCAGGCCGACGGGCAGCTCAAGACGGGCCGTGACGTGATCATCGCGGCGCTGCTCGGTGCCGAGGAGTTCGGCTTCGCGACGGCACCGCTGGTGGTGTCGGGCTGCATCATGATGCGCGTCTGCCACCTCGACACGTGCCCGGTCGGCGTCGCCTCCCAGAACCCGGAGCTGCGCAAACGCTTCGACGGGCGTCCCGAGTACGTCATCACGTTCATGCAGTTCATCGCGCAGGAGGTGCGCGAGTACCTGGCGCAGCTCGGTTTCCGCACACTGGCCGAGGCCGTCGGGCACGCGGAGATGCTCGAAACCGACGACGCCGTGCGGCACTGGAAGACCGAGGGCCTCGACCTGTCCCCGATCTTCGCGGTGCCCCCGCTCAAGCCCGGCACGCCGCGCCACCGCACGAGGAGCCAGGACCACGGCCTCGAGAAGGCACTGGACAACACCTTGATCCAGCTCTGCGAGGGCTCGCTGTCCTCGGGCGACAGGGTGCGGCTCGACCTGCCGGTGCGCAACGTCAACCGCACGGTCGGCACCATGCTCGGCTACGAGCTCACGAAGCGGTGGGGCGGCGAGGGGCTGCCCGACGACACGATCGAGGTCACGCTCACGGGTTCGGCCGGCCAGAGCTTCGGCGCGTTCGTGCCCCGCGGCATCACGTTGCGCCTGGTCGGGGACACGAACGACTTCTTCGGCAAAGGCCTCTCGGGCGGACGCCTGACGCTGCGACCCGACCCGTCGGCGCCCTTCGTGGCCGAGGACAACATCATCGCCGGCAACGTGATCCTCTACGGCGCGACGTCGGGCGAGATCTTCGTCCGCGGGGTGGTGGGCGAGCGGTTCTGCGTGCGCAACTCGGGCGCGCTGGCCGTCGTCGAAGGAGTGGGTGACCACGGCTGCGAGTACATGACGGGTGGGCGTGTCGTGGTGCTGGGCAAGATCGGACGCAACTTCGCCGCGGGGATGTCCGGCGGTGTGGCGTACGTGCTCGATCTGCCGGCACACCGGGTGAACCCGGAGATGGTGGACATCGACGCCCTCGACCCCGACGACCGGACGTTCCTGCGCGACGCCGTCGAGCGTCACTTCACGGAGACCGACTCGGCCGTCGCGCGGGCGTTGCTCACCGACTGGGACGAGGCCGTCGAGCGTTTCGGCAAGGTCATGCCCAAGGACTACAAGCGGGTCCTGCTGGCCCGCGTGGCCGCGGAGCGCGACGGCCGCGACGTGAACCAGGCCATCATGGAGGCTGCACATGGGTGACCCGAAGGGCTTTCTCACCACGCCCCGCGAGCTTCCGCAGCGTCGCCCGGTCGACCTGCGCCTGAGCGACTGGCGGGAGGTCTACGAGGAGTTCCCGCGTCCCGAGCTGGAGAAGCAGGCGGGTCGCTGCATGAACTGCGGCATCCCGTTCTGCCACCAGGGCTGCCCGCTGGGCAACCTCATCCCGGAGTGGAACGACCTGGTCCACCGCCACGACTGGCGCGAGGCCACCGAGCGGCTGCATGCCACCAACAACTTCCCGGAGTTCACCGGGACGCTGTGCCCCGCCCCGTGCGAGACCGCATGCGTGCTGGCCATCAACGACGACGCGGTCACGATCAAGCAGATCGAGATCGAGATCGTCGACCGCGCCTGGGACGAGGGCTGGGTGCCGCCGCAGGTCCCCACGTCGAGGACGGGCCGGAAGGTCGCCGTGGTCGGCTCCGGCCCGGCCGGGCTGGCCGCCGCACAGCAGCTCACCCGGGTGGGGCACGACGTGGTGGTGTTCGAGCGGGCCGACCGCATCGGCGGGTTGCTGCGCTACGGCATCCCCGAGTTCAAGATGGAGAAGGCCCGGCTCGACCGGCGCCTGGACCAGATGTCGGCAGAGGGCACCCGGTTCCGCGCCTCGGTGGACGTCGGCGTCGACATCCACGTCGAGGCGCTCCGTGCCGACTTCGACGCCGGGGTGCTCGCCGGCGGGGCCACGGCCGGGCGTGACATCCCGGTGACCGGACGCGAGCTCACGGGCATCCACCAGGCGATGGAGTTCCTGCCGTGGGCCAACCACGTGCAGCAGGGTGACCTCGACGCGCCGCCGATCACCGCACACGGCAAGCACGTCGTGATCATCGGTGGCGGTGACACCGGAGCCGACTGCCTGGGCACCTCGCACCGTCAGGGGGCCGCGTCGGTCACCCAGCTGGAGATCATGCCGACGCCACCGGAGAAGCGCACCGACGACATGCCGTGGCCGACCCATCCGATGGTCTACCGGGTGTCGTCGGCCCACGAGGAGGGCGGCGACCGGCTGTTCTCGGTCAACACCACCGAGTTCGTCGGCGACGCGCTCGGTCGTGTGCGTGCCATCCGGGTCGTCGAGGCTCGGCGTGGCGCCGGCGGGCGGTTCGTGCCGGTCGAGGGCACCGAGAAGGAGCTTCCCGCGCAGCTGGTGCTGCTCGCGATGGGCTTCCTGGGCCCGGAGAAAGGCACGCTGCTCTCCGAACTGGAGGTCGAGCTCGACGAGCGCGGCAATGTCGCCCGTGACCAGAACTTCATGACCAGCGTCGAGGGCGTGTTCTCGGCGGGTGACATGGGCCGCGGTCAGTCGCTGATCGTGTGGGCGATCGCGGAGGGCCGCTCCGCCGCGGCGGGCGTCGACGCCTTCCTGATGGGCCGCGACGTCCTCCCACGCCCGATCGCGCCGACGGACCGCCCGCTGGTCTGATCAGGACTCCGGACCGGCGGCAGACGTGATGCGACCGTGACGGGCAGCGCGTAGTCGTACGGAGCCGGGATCGATCGGCACCGCCCAAGGTGTGCAGCATGAGCGCACCGTCCGAACCGCCAGACCGCCCCGACCCGCTCGCCGCGCTCGCCGGAGAGCTCGGTCACCTGGGACGACGACTCGACGGGATCGGTGCCGAACTGCTGGCCCTGCGGGCCCCGGCCGAGGTGGCTCCCGTCCCACCCG
>JAJAZD010000346.1 GCA_026785945.1 Pseudonocardia sp.
GGACGGCCCTAGATGGTTGATTCCGTGAAGATCGTATGAGGGCGTGTCGCGGCCTCGCTGTCACGACGCCGGTCATCGGACAAGGATGCGCTGCCGCGGTGCGCCTGTCGTCGCAGGGACTGGATGGCCGGGGTGTCCGGGCCCGTCCCGTCGGGCCTGCGCCCGTGACCGGGGTGACCTCTGGCATGCCCCCATTCTCCGGTGGTACTCCCTGCCGCGGGGCGGTGCCCCCGTTCGACGGGGGGTGTCGCCGCGGACGGGGAGCACGGGCGCCGTGTCGAGTCGTGAGTCAGCCGCCCCAACGCCTCCTCGCCCTAGCCACAGGTATCAGGCGCAACTGGGCACTCGACGTCACCGCAGAACGAACACTGGTCGTCGACGACCGCTGAACACCAACTTCACGGAATCACTCATCTAGTACGACAGGCGTGCGGGTCGGTGGAGGACCTCGCTGCGGGCGCGGTCACGGACACCTGCCCCGGCACTCCCGGCCCGGTGACGGCGTCGGACATGTCGGCCTCCTGATCTGGTTCCCGTCGGTCACCCTCACCGACGAGATCGTCCGGAGGACGGCCTGCCGTTATCCGGCGCGCTCGGGGATACCCCCATCGTGTCGTCCCCCGGCCGGCAGGGCGGGAAGGGTCCACACGGCGACGACGGCCCGTTCCCGCCCGTGCGCGGAACTGTCGGTGCCTGCCTCTAGCTTGTGGACCATGACCGGAACGGCGGGCGCCGCGACCTCGGGTGCCGCGACCTCGGGTGCGCTGCATGTGCACCGGGCGGAGCGGGCCGACGCGCTCGCCGACGCCCTGGCCGATCTGCTGGCCGATCCGCTGCCCGATCCGTTCGCCGCGGAGATCGTGGCCGTCCCCGCGAAAGGCGTGGAGCGCTGGCTCGCGCAGCGGCTGTCCCACCGGCTCGGTGCCGCGAACGGCCGGGCCGACGGGGTGTGCGCGGGTGTCGCCTTCCCCTCGCCGGCGGCGGTCGTGGCCACTGCGGTGTGCGGCGCGCTCGGTATCGACCCCGAGGACGATCCGTGGCGTCCGGCGCGATCGGTGTGGCCGCTGCTCGAGGTCGTCGACGCGAGTGCCGGCGAGGCCTGGTGCACACCGTTGAACGCCGTCCTGACCGGGGATCGGCGCGGGCGCCGCTATGCGACCGCGCGCCGCCTGGCCGAGCTGTTTGCCTCCTACGCCGCGCACCGGCCCGAGATGGTGCGGGACTGGCAGGCGGGCACCGACTCCGGCGTGCCGCAGGACCTCCGGTGGCAGCCCGAGCTGTGGCGGCGGTTGCGACGGCGGATCGATGCGCCCGGGCCCGCCGAGCGGCTCGCCGCAGCGTGCGAGGTGCTGCGCGAGCGGCCGAGCGGGGTCGACCTGCCGTCCCGGTTGTCGCTGTTCGGCCCCACCCGCCTGCCCGCAGAGCACCTCGCGGTGCTCGCCGAACTGGCCGAGCACCGTGAGGTGCACCTGTGGCTGGCGCACCCCTCCCCCGGGCTGTGGGAACGGGTCGGGCGGGCACAGGTCGGGCAGGCACGGGTCGGGCCGGCACAGGTCGGGCAGGCACAGGTCGGGCCGGCACAGGTCGGGCCGGCACCCGCGGTCCCCCCGCGGCGTGCCGATCCCGGCGCCGTGGCAGCGCGGCACCCGCTGCTGTCGTCGCTGGGGCGCGACGTCTGTGAGCTGCAGGTACGGCTCGCCGTGGCCGCGCCCGCACTGCGGGATCACCATCACCCCCGGCCCGACCCGCCACCCACCCTCCTCGGGCGGCTGCAGCGTGCCCTGCGCGAGGACGAGCTTCCCGACGTCACCCCGGTGCCCGTCGACGACCGCAGCGTCCAGGTCCATTCCTGCCACGGGCCCGCACGACAGGTCGAGGTGCTCCGCGAGGTCGTGCTCGGCCTGCTGGGCGCCGATCCCTCCCTCGAACCGCGTGACGTCCTCGTCATGTGCCCCGACATCGAGACGTTCGCGCCGTTGATCTCGGCGACCTTCGGGCTCGGCGGCCACAACGCACTCGGCGGCACGACCGCGGCACCCGACGGCACGACCGGGCACCCCGGCCAGACCCTCCAGGTCCGCCTCGCCGACCGGGCGTTGCGTCAGGTCAACCCCGTGCTCGACGCGGTCGCGCAGCTGCTGGACCTCGCCGACGCCCGGCTGACGGCGTCGCAGATGCTCGACATGCTCGCCTCGGGCCCGGTGCGTCAACGGTTCCGGCTCGACGACGCCGACCTCGACCGGCTCCGCGACCTCACCGTCCGCTCCGGGGTCCGCTGGGGTCTCGACGGCACGCACCGCGGCCCCTACCGGCTCGACGGGTTCGGACAGAACACCTGGGCGGCCGGGCTGGACCGGTTACTGCTCGGCGTCACGATGTCGGGCGGGGAGCAGCGGGCGTGGCTCGGCACGGCGTTGCCGATGGCCGAGGTCGAGTCCGGCGACACGGTCCGGATAGGACGGCTCGCGGAGTTCGTCGACCGGACGACCGTGGCACTGTCCTCCCTCACCGGCGAGCGACCTCTCGCGGGCTGGGTCGAGGCGCTCACCACCGCGCTCGACACCCTCACCGCCACCACCGCGGCCGACGCCTGGCAGGCCGCAGCGGCCCGCGCCGAGCTCGCCGACGCCCGGCTGACGGCGTCGCAGATGCTCGAC
>JAJAZD010000347.1 GCA_026785945.1 Pseudonocardia sp.
CGCGGCCGGCGTCCGCCCGGCCGTCGCGGTCGACCCGCACGCCCCGACCTGCACCGTCGTGGTCCTGCTCGACGGCGACCGCACCATGGCATCGGACCGCGGCGCCGCCGCCCGGCTCGTGCCCGACGACCTCCCCCGCCTCGACGGCGCCGATCACCTGCACCTGTCGGGGTACGTGCTGCTCGACCCGTCGTCGCGCGCCGCGGGCCTCTCCGCGCTGGCGGCGGCCCGCGCCGCCGGGTTGTCGACCTCGGTGGACCCGCAGGCGGCGCCCGCCCTCACCGACGAGTTCCGGACGTGGGTGCGTGGCGTCGACCTCCTGCTCCCCAACGCCGACGAGCTGCGTGCGCTGGGCGGGGCGGACGGCGTGCTGGACGTGGGCGGAGCGGTCGTCGCCACGGCCGGGGCGGACGGCGCGACCTGGGAGGACGCGACCGGCCGATGGGCCGTGGCTTCCCCGCCGGTGGAGCCCGTGGACACCACGGGGGCCGGCGACGCGTTCGACGCCGGCCTCCTGGTGGCCCGGCTGCGCGGCGCCGGACCGGAGGACGCGCTCAGGGCCGGGTGCCGGTCGGGCGGAGCGGCGGTCGCCCGGCTCGGTGCCCGCCCACCGGTCGGCGCGGCGCACCGGGCGACCGACACCCGGAGCGGTCGGCCGTCCTGAGCCGCGTGTGCGACGCGGGCGGCCGTGATAGGGGCAGTTGACGCGCAGTGACCGTGTCGGCAGCGGAACGCCGAGCAGCTCGCAGTGGCCGCCGTCGGGCCTGCCCCCCACGTGCGAGCGCGCCGACCCGCCGGTCACCGGCATCGGCGACGCGGGTGAGCAGGCCCTTGCGGACGAGGCTCGCGCCACGTCGCCGACCGTCGGCTGGGCGCGGCCCGCGGGCGGGGTCAGCCTTCGATGACCGGGTGCTCGCGCCGCTCGATCTGGCCCTTGTCGCCCTGGTAGCGGTTGGGGTCCTCCTGCTTGCGGGGCAGGCGGTCATTGGCGATCAGCACGGCGATCCACGGAAGCGGGATGGACGCCAGCAGCAGCGTCACCGCGATCCACGGCGTCCCGATGAAGACCACGGCGAGGATCATCATCGGGATCCGCATCCCCATCATGATCTTGTAGCGGCGCTTGCGGACCGCCAGCTCCTCCTCGTACGACAGGGGAGCGTCCGTGATCAGGACCGGGCCCGTCGTGCGGTCTACGTCGCTCACGATTCTCCTCGCCGGCGCCGCGCGGGCGCCATCACCGGCAGCGTCGCGCCGGCGGAGACCCACCGGCGGCGACCTCGGGGTCAGGTCGTGGCGCCGCCTACGGCATCTATCGTCCCACTCAGAGGATAGCCGCGCCTTCCGACCCGGACCCGTTCGACGTGGGGTGCGACACGGTGGCGACGGGCTCGTCCTCGAGCAGCGCGTGCAGCTCGGCAGCCGTGCGGGGCGCGGCGTCGGCCACCTCGTCGGCCCACCGTGGGCGAGGTCGATGCCCGGCCACGGACCGGTAGGTGCAGCGCCAGGTGCGGAAGCCCAACCGGCGGGCCTGCGCGTCCCGCACGGCGGTGACGGTGTCGAGCAGCAGGAACAGCAGCCGGTACATCAGCGCGGCGATCTCGGTGACCGCGGGTGGCACCCCGAGCCGTTCGAGGCGGGGCAACGTGTCGGCGAGCGGGGTTGCCCCGGCCGCGCCGAGCAGCAGCTTGGTCTCGGGCTCCTCGCGCACCTGGCGGACGACGGCGCGGGCCCCGTGAACGACGAACGGTGCCGCGACGACCGTCCGGGCGACGGCGTGCAGCGGAGGCAGGTACCCCTCGGCGATGTGCAGGCGGACTCCGGGAGGGTGTCGGCGGCGGGTCGTCGGACCCTGAGCCTCGGGAGCACACAGCTGCAAGATTGAACAAGTCCTCAATCGTTGGCGGGACCGCGGTGCGGCGCCGCCTCGTGCGCGTGCAGCACGACGTCCCCGACGACGCCCTCGGACACCACGTCGAGCAGCCGCTCGGTGAGCCCGCCGGTGACGCGGTACCGCACCAGCCTGCCCTCACGATGGGCGATGACCATCCCGTGCGCCCGCAACAGCCGCAGTGCGTGCGAGACCGCGCTGTCGCTCATCCCGACCGCGAACGCGAGGTCCGAGACGCACAGGTGACCGGCGTGGTGCAGCGCCAGCAGGATCGAGAGCCGGTTGACGTCGCCGAGCGCGTCGAGCACGGTGGCCGAGTGCTGCAGCTGCACGCCGTCGGCCAGTACGGCGGTGGCGTCACACACCTGGTCGGGATCGATCACGCGGACGTCGCGGCGCGCCGTGGGGATCTGGTGCACGCGGGCGAGCCTAACCCTTCTTCGCCGCGGCCTTGGCCGCCTGCTTGTACTCCCGCACCCGTACGAGCGACTCCGGGCCGACGACGTCGGCCACCGACCGGTGCGCCCCCTCCTCGCCGTAGCCGCCCGCGGCCTCCCGCCATCCCGGCGGTGTGACACCCCGCTGCTTGCCCAGCAGCGCGGTGAAGATCTGCGCCTTCTGCGTACCGAAGCCGGGCAGGGCGGCGAGCCGGCCGAACAGCTCCCCACCGTCGGTGACGCCGCTCCAGATCAGGGTGACCTCGCCGTCGTAGTGCTCCACCAGCGCCGAGCACAGCGCCTGCACGCGCCCGGCCATCGACCTCGGGTAGCGGTGCAGCGCCGGTGGGGTCGCGAACAGGGTGACCAGCTCGTCGGCGTCGCACTCGGCCAGCTGCCGAGCGTCGAGACGGTCGTGGGCCGGGTCCCGGCCCAGCCGTCGGGCGAGCTCGGCGGGTGAGGAGAACGCCTTCTCCATCGTGATCTGCTGGTCGAGCAACATCCCGATCAGCAGGGCGAGCGGGTCGCGGTCGAGCAATGCGTCGGCATCGACGTTCTGGCTCAGACGCAGCGGCACGGGAGGACAATAGCGCCGGAGAAAGATGTGCGGGGCTGCATCCACGGTCCCGGTGCCGGCGGTAGAGCGGAGGTAAGGACACCGACCCTCACCTCAGGAGAGCAGATGCGACGTCTCACCATGGCGCTCGGCGGCGCGCTCGTTGTCGCCACCACCGCGCTCGTCACCGCCCCGGTGGCCCTCGCGCAGGAGACCGGCACCGTGTACGTGGTGCACGGGATCCCGAACACCCCGGTCGACGTGTACGTGGACGGCGAGCGCGCCCTCGACGACTTCCAGCCCGGTACGAACGCCGGCCCGGTCGACCTCCCGGCCGGCAGCCGGGAGGTCACGATCTTCCCCGCCGACGCGGCCGACGACTCGGGCGCCCCGCTTCTCTCGGCCACGGCCGACCTTCCCGCGGACGGCAACGTCACCCTCGTCGCGCACCTGACCGAGGCAGGCGAGCCGACCGTCACCCCGTTCGTCAACGACGTGTCGGCGGTGCCGGCCGGCCAGGCCCGGCTGGTCGTGCGGCACACCGCCGCGGCTCCCGCGGTCGACGTCCTCGCCGGTGGTACCGCCGTGATCAGCGGCATCACCAACCCGAACGAGGAGGCCCTGGAGGTGCCGGCGGGCACCGTGTCCGCCAGCGTCGCGGCGGCCGGTACGACCGAGCCGGTCATCGGCCCGGCCGACCTCGACCTCCAGGAGGGCACCGCGACCTTCGTGCACGCCATCGGCTCGCTGGGGGACGACACGCTGAACCTCGTTCCGTTCACGATCACCGGGCTGCACAGCTCCCCGTCGGGCGTGCCGTCGGGCGCACCGTCCGGTGCCCCTTCCGACTCGTCGGTCCCGGCCTGGCTGCTGCTGACCGGTGCGGCAGGCGTGCTGGTCGTCGGCGTCTCCGCCCGCCGGCTGCGTGCCGGCGGCCTGCGCTGAACGCAGCGCCGACCGCCCGGACACGTCCACGCCGGGCCCTCGCCGGGATGGTCGCCGGCCTTGCGCTGGTGGCCGTCTCGGCGGTGGTGTGGCTGTCGGGCTCCGGGGCCGCCGCGCCCGCGGCGGGGGGGCCCCGGCCCCCCCCCCCCCCCGGGTGACCCGCGCCCCCCCCGCGCTGGTATTAAAAAATTACACCGC
>JAJAZD010000348.1 GCA_026785945.1 Pseudonocardia sp.
GACGCGACGAGGCCCCCAGTCGCGGACGCGCCGACGTCCCCTGTCGCTGACGCGCCGCGGCCCCCAGTCGCGGGCGCGCCGCCCGGCCCAGTGGGGGGCCGGGCGCGGCCCCCCGGGGGGGGCCCCCCGCCGGCCCCCCCCCCCGGCGCCCCCCCGGCGCCCCCCCCGGATCTGGGGGGGGGCGTGGGCGCGTCAGCGACTGGGGGCCTCGTCGCGTCAGCGACAGGGGACGTCGTCGCGTCCGCGGCCGGGACGCGCACCTGGACGCTCGTTCCGCCGCCGGTCGGGAGGCCGAGGGCGAGCGAGCCGCCGAGCTCGCCCTCCACGAGCGTCCGGACGATCTGCAGGCCCAGGCCGGCGTCGCGGGTGAGGTCGAAGCCGGGCGCCAGTCCGACGCCGTCGTCGACGACGGCGACCTGCAGCCCGCCACGTTCCCGACGTACGACGAGGCGCACCGTCCCGCCGCCATCACTCTCCCCGAGCCCGTGCTCCACCGCGTTCTGCACCAGCTCGACCAGGACCAGCGCCAGCGGGGTCGCCACCTCGGGGTCGAGAAGGCCGAAGCTGCCGTCGCGCTCGACCCGCACCGCGCCCAGGACGCCCAGCTCCCCCACCATGCCTGCCACCCGGTCGGCGACCTCGTCGAAGTCGACCCCGGCCTCTGCGGTGCGGGCCAGCGTCTCGTGCACGAGGGCGATCGACCCGATGCGCCGCTCGGCCTCGTGCAGGGCGTCACGCGCCGTGACCTCGTCGGCGCCGAGCCGTCGTCCCTGCAGGCGCAACAGGGCAGCAACCGTCTGTAGGTTGTTCTTCACCCGGTGGTGGATCTCCCGGATCGTCGCGTCCTTGCCGACCAGCTCTCGCTCGCGGCCCCGCACCTCGGTGACGTCGCGGCACAGCACCAGCGCCGCCGTCCGTACGCCGTCGGGGACCAGCGGGATGATCCGCAGACGCACGGTCGTCCCCGCCGCCTCGAGCTCCGCTTCGCGGGGCGCCGACCCGCTCACCACCGTCGAGAGCGACTCGTCAACGGGCTCGCCCCGCGCGCCCGGCGGGACGGGCCGGGTGAGCGCCTCCGTCACCTCCCCGAGATGCTGGCCGGTCAGGTCGGCGGTGAGGCCCAGTCGCCGGTAGGCAGACAGCGCGTTGGGGCTCGCGAAGGTCACCACGCCCGAGGCGTCCAGTCGGATCAGCCCGTCCCCCACCCGCGGGGCGAGCGTCACCCGATGCTCCGCGCCGGCGACCGGGAAGGTGCCCTGGGACAGCATCACGGCCAGGTCGTCGGCGGTGCGCAGGTAGGTGAGCTCCAGCCGGCTGGGCGTGCGGGCCGCCGCCAGGTTGGTGTGCCGGGACACGACGGCGATCACCCGTCCGTCCCGGACGACCGGGATCGTCTCCTCGCGCACCGGGACGTCGTCGGGCCAGTCCGGGTCCCGCTCCCGGCAGATCCGTGCCTCGTCGAAGGCCTGGTCCAGCTGGGGGCGTCGTCCCCGCGGCGCCTCCGTGCCGACGACGTCGTCGTGGTAGACCGTCGGCCCGGTCGTCGGGCGCATCTGGGCCGCCGCGACGAAGCCGCTGCCGTCGCGCACCGGCAGCCACAGCAGGAGGTCAGCGAAGGACAGGTCGGCCAGCAGCTGCCAGTCCGCCAGCAGCAGGTGCAGCCGGTCGAGGTCATCGCCCGAGACGTCGGCACGCGACTGAGCGATGTCGTGGAGCGAGGGCACGGCCCCGAGCCTAGGTCTCGGGACCGCCCGCCCTACAGTCGTCGCCCGTGACGACCTCCTCTGCTCGTACGCCCGGCGAGCGCACCGCAGGACTGGTCGAGCGCGACCTGCGCAGCCTCTGGCACCCGTTCACCCAGCACTCGGTCTGGCCGGCCGACGACCCGATCGTCGTCGACCGGGCCGAGGGGATGTACCTCTACGACACCGACGGCAACCGCTACCTCGACGGCGTCTCCTCTCTCTGGCTGTCGGTGCACGGGCACGGCGTACCGGAGATCGACGCGGCGATCCGCAACCAGCTCGGCCGCCTCGACCACGCCACGTTCCTCGGCATGACCCACGAGCCGGCTATCGAGCTCGCCGAGCGGCTGCTCGCTACCGCGCCGCGCGAGCTGACCCGGGTCTTCTACGCCGGCGACGGGTCGTCCGCGGTCGAGGCCGCGATCAAGATGGCCTACCAGGCGCAGGCCCAGATGGACGGCGGGGGGCCGGCGCGGACGTTGTACCTGCACGTCGCCGAGGGCTACCACGGCGACACCCTCGGCGCGGTCAGCGTCGGCGGGATCGACCTCTTCCACTCGACCTACCGACCGATCCTGCTCGACACCCGGATGGTCTCCTCCCCCGGCGTCCTCGGCCCCGACCAGACCCGCACCGACCGCGCGCGCGAGGTGCTCGCCGAGATGCGGGCCCTGCTCGAGCGCGACGGCGACCGGGTCTGCGCCATCGTCATCGAGCCACTCGTGCAGGCGGCCGGGGGGATGCTCACCCACGACATGTTGTTCGTGCGGGGCGTCCGGGCGCTGTGCGACGAGTTCCGTGTGCTGATGGTCGTCGACGAGGTCGCCACCGGCATCGGGCGCACCGGCCGGATGTGGGCGGTGGAGCACGCCGGTGTCGCGCCCGACCTGTTGACGTGCGGCAAGGGGCTGACCGGTGGCTACCTGCCACTGTCTGCCGTGCTGGCACGCGAGGACGTGTACGACGCGTTCCTCGGCACGCCGGCGCAGGCGCGCACGTTCTTCCACGGCCATTCCTACACCGCGAACCCGCTGTGCTGCGCCGCGGCGATCGCGAACCTCGACCTGATGGCCGCCCGCGGGACCGTCGCGCACGCAGCCCGGGTGGGCAAGCGCATCGGCGAGCTGACCGCCGGCCTCGCAACGCACGACGGGGTGCGCGAGATCCGTCGCATCGGGACGATGACCGGCATCGAGGTCGCCTCCGTCAGGGAACGCACCGGATTCGCCGTCTGTCAGGCGGCCCGGCGCCGCGGGGTGTGGGTGCGGCCCCTCGGCGACGTGGTCGTGCTGATGCCACCGCTGGCCATCGAGGACGAGGACCTCGAGACGTTGTGCTCCGTGGTCGAGGACAGCGTGCGCGAGGTGCTGGGGTGACCGGTCCCACAGATCCCGTCGCCTGGTTGCGCGAGGCGGCCGAGACGCGGGAGCGGACGGGCATGCGGCGGGTCCTGCGGCCGCGCCCGGTCGACGACGACGTGCTCGACCTCGCGTCCAACGACTACCTCGGCCTGGCCCGTGACCCCCGTGTCACCGCGGCCGCCGCCGACGCGGCCCGACGCTGGGGCGCCGGCTCGACGGGGTCGCGGCTGGTCACCGGCTCCACCGAGCTGCACAGCCGGCTCGAGGACCGGCTCGCCGAGTTCGTCGGTGGCGAGGCCGCGCTGGTGTTCTCCTCGGGCTACCTCGCCAACCTCGGGGCGCTGACCGCGCTGGCCGACGCCGAAACCTTGGTCGTCTCCGACGCGCTGAACCACGCGTCTGTGGTCGACGCGTGCCGGCTCGGTAGGGCGACCGTCGTCGTGACGGCACACCGCGACGTCAGGGCCGTCGAGGACGCGCTCGCCCGGCGTACGGCCTCGCGTGCCGTCGTGGTCACCGACGCGGTGTTCTCCGTCGACGGGGACCTCGCCCCGCTGGCCGACCTGCACGCCGTGGCCCGCGCGCACGGTGCCCTGCTCGTCGTCGACGAGGCCCACTCCCTCGGGGTGATCGGCGAGGGAGGGCGCGGGGCCTGTGTCGACGCGGGCATCGCCGGGGAGCCCGACCTGGTGCGGACGCTGACGCTGAGCAAGGCGCTCGGCTCGCAGGGCGGTGCCGTCGTCGCGTCGTCGCTGGTCGTGGAGCACCTGGTCAACACCGCGCGTGCGTTCATCTTCGACACAGCGCTGGCCCCGGCCGCCGCCGCCGGGGCGGCCGCCGCTCTCGAGGTGCTGCGGGCCGAGCCGCAGCGGGCCGCCACCGTCCGTCGCCGCGCCAGGGAGATCTTCGCCGGGCTACGGGACGCCGGGGTGAGTTCCACCGCGCCGGACGGGGCGGTGGTCTCAGTCCTCGTGGGCGACCCTGGCCGGGCCGCTCACGCCGCCGCGACCCTGCTGGCCGACGGGCTGCGGGTCGGCTGCTTCCGACCGCCCTCCGTCCCCGACGGGGTCTCCCGCCTGCGGCTCACCGCCCGCGCCGACGTCACCGACGACGACGTGGTGCGGGCGGTGGCGGCAGTGACCGAGGTCCTGAGCCGCTGAGCCGACGCGCTCCTTCTCAGCGGATGCGTACGATCCGGCGCAGCACGATCCGGTTGACCCCCTTGCCCTTCGTCACCGTCACCCGGTGCCGGCCACTGCGCACCGCATCGACGGCCGCGGTGCCAAGGTCGGTGTCGGAGTCGGAGTCGGAGTCGGGGTGGGAGTCGGAACAACCGGCGCCGTCACTGTGATGGCCGCGCTGGCGGCCGAGATCCCGGGCACCCGCACCAGCGCATACGCGACAGTCACGGTGCAGGAGAGCTGGCGCCCGACATCGGCCACCGTCGGGGTGTAGGACGAGCCGGTCGCCCCCGCGATCGCTGCGCCGTCCCGCAGCCACGCTCGGCTGGTGAGCGAGGGCTGCTCGCCCGCCCAGGTGGCCCACTGCTCGCCGCCACAGGTGTGCGCCGTTCCTGACACACCTGACCCAGTCACCGCCGGGGGGGCGACAGAGGGCGCCGGCGCACCGGCACCGATCCGCCCGACCCGGTGGCCGTTGAACTCAGCGAACCACAGGTTCCCGTCCGGGCCCGCCGCGATCCCCAGCGGGCCGGCGTTCGCGGTGATCCCGGTGCTGAACTCGGTCACCCCCCCCGTGGGGGTGATCCGCCCGATCCGATGACCTTCAACCTCGGTGAACCACATGTTGC
>JAJAZD010000349.1 GCA_026785945.1 Pseudonocardia sp.
CTCATAACCCAGAGGTCGTAGGTTCGAATCCTACCCCCGCTACCACCGGAAGGGCCCCAGGGATATTCCTGGGGCCCTTCCTGCGTCTGTCGGCGTGTGGCCGATGGACCTCCGCATCCGTGCCGATGTCGTGCCGGTGGTCCCTCCGGACGGCGGCGTGTTGGTCTGCATGGCCGAACTCTGCGCGATTTCGGGCGGTGCCCTTGACAGATGCGGGTGCAAGGTCAGCGAGGGTCGACCCAGAGGAACATGGGTCGGCCGTGATCCTCGTAGTGGAGAGGGGCGGTCATGGCCGTCGACGAGAGCACGTTGAACGCGCTGTGGGGCAGCTTCGTCACCGATCTCGGTGGGAGCTTCCAGGCCATCAGTGCGGTGATCGGTGATCGGCTGGGGTTGTACCGGTCCCTTCTCGCCGTGATGCCGGGGACGTCCGCCGAGGTCGCGGCCGACGCGGGCGCCGGCGAGCGGTACGTGAGCGAGTGGCTCAAGGGCCAGGTGGCCGGCGGCTACGTCACCTACGACCCTGCCACCCGACTCTTCTCGCTCACCGAGGAGCAGGCGTCGCCGGACGGGATGCAGATCGCCGCGGCGTTCCACCTGCCGGTCGCGGTGGCCAGGAGCACGAACCGATCACCGACGCGGTACGCACGAACAACCGGCTTCGGATGGCACCAGCACGACCCGGAACTCTTCGAGGGGACCGAGCGATTCTTCCGGCCCGGTTACGTCGCCAACCTGGTGTCCTCGTGGATCCCCGCGCTGGACGGGGTCGACGAGAAGCTGCGGGCCGGTGCGAAGGTCGCCGACGTCGGATGGGGGCACGGTGCATCGACCCTGCTGCTCGGCGGGTCGTACCCGAGATCGCAGGTCGTCGGGTTCGACCACCACGCGCCGTCGATCGAGGCAGGCGCGCAAGCGCGCGGCCGATGCCGGCCTGGCGGCCCGGGCCTCGTTCGAGGTGGCTGCCGCCGCGGACTTCCCCCGGTACGGACTACGACCCCGTCGCCGTCTTCGACGCACTGCACGACATGCCCGACCCGCTCGGCGCCGCGCGGCACATTCGGGAGTCGCTCACGCCGGACGGGACGTTCCTGCTCGTCGAGCCCTATGCGGGTGACACGCTGGAGGACAACATGAACCCGGTCGGTCGCCTCTACTACGCAGCGTCCACCGTCATCTGTGTCGCGCACTCGATGAGTGAACCGCGCACCGCGATCGGGGCGCAGGCCGGCGAGGCCCGGCTCTGCGAGCTCCTCCACGAAGCCGGCTTCACGCGCGTCCGGCGCGCGACGGAGACGCCGTTCAACCTCATCACCGAGGCGCGGCCGGAGCTGGGGCCGGGCGGGTCCGCCACGGTGAACGGGGCGGCGTCGGCGATGATGATGCGATGTCCAAGCCGCCGATCCACGATGTCGAGCTGTCCGAGGACCCGATCCGGCTGGGGCAGTTCATGAAGCTCGCCGGCCTCGCCGAACACGGGGCTCACGCCAAGGCGCTGCTGGAGGCCGAGGAGGTACAGGTGAACGGCCGCGTGGAGACCCGTCGAGGCACGCAGCTACGGGTCGGCGACGTGGTGGCCGTGGGTGGGCAACGCGCTCGCCCGGTGGCGCCGAGCTGACCGGCAGGCGCCGGGGCGCGATGCCTACCCGACGCCCGCCTCAGCCGTCAGTAGCCGACGTAGCCGCCACTGTTGTTGGAGCGGCCGCCGGACTCCAGCGTGTCGACGCCGTACGTGGCGATCATGTAGCTCACGCCGGCCGTGATGTTCGCGACGGGATCTCTGATCGACCGGTCGGCGAGGTCGTCGTGCACGAACGCGCGGAACGTGGACGGGATCGTCTGCATCAGCCCCTGCGACGGTCTACCGGCGCGTGCGTTGCTGTCCCAGTTGTTGATCGCGCGCGGGTTGCCGCCGGACTCGGCCATGATGACCTTCTTGACCCCCGGGGCGAGGGACTGAGGCAGGTCCAGGACCTGGAGCGCTTCGGCGATCCAGCCGTCGACCCCACCTTTGGAGATGATGGCGTCCAGGCGGTCACGCTGTTCCTGCGCGGCCTGTTCGCGCGCCAACTGCTCGGCGAGTTCCGTGGCGATGGCGGTCGCGATGTCGGTGGCCTTGCCGAGCCGTTCGAGATGCTGATCGGCAACGGCGAAACCCTCGACGTCCGCGAATGCGACGGGGGCGAGGTGACCACTGGTCGCTATGGCGACCAGTGGCGCGGTCGCCGTGGTCAGCGTCGCGGCCACGGCCGCCTCGTCCGCCACGGCCTCGGCGAACAGGCCGTCGCCGGCTGTGGGAACCAGTGCCGTGAACGTACCGGTGGCAACCGATCCGACGGCCGCCGCCGTGACGAGGACGGTGGTGCGCAGCGACGGGCCGGACGAGCGCGTGCCGCCTGCGATGAGGTCTCTGACCGGAACAGCGTCACTGTGTCGACGCGCGTGACGACCACGGGGGGAGCGATGTCCTGCCACGAACCTGCCTTTCAGCGCTGGGGAGACGATCCGCGGCAAGCGCTGCCAGACGGGGTCCGGTGATGTCGGTGGGGAGTCCCGACTCGTGCGCTCGTGATCAGATCGTGACGCTCGGCAGTTACTTTATGTTAATTCGCGGCATCCCGACAAGCGCTCAGGCGTCCCGTCACCGCAGCTCGACGGCCGTTCGCCTCTCTGGGAGCAATGCGATGAGTACAGCTGGCTCGCGGCGAACGGTCACCTAGCGCGACGAGTGGCGAAGCGCGTCGACGGCGGCATCACCGCGTTCGACCCGAGCAGGTCGTCCCGGTAGCAGCAGGCAGGAGTGTCCGAACTCGTGCTGCAGGTAGCCCCGGCGCAGGGCGGCCGCGTACGCGCAGCCCACGATCCGGGTCCCGCCACGGCTTCGAGCAGCATCAGAGGGTGACGCCTCCGGCTCGTGCCGGCCCGTCACCGGGGGTGTCCGGCGTCCGGAGCTTGACGACGAACGCGCCGTGACCCGCCGAGGACATGACTTGTTCGCGCCCAGACCGCGACTCGCGCGCATCCAGACCCCGACTCGCGGGCGGGAGGGCGAGGCCGAGACCCTGCCCGGCGTCGCGCACGATGGAGGTGTGCTCAGCATGGACGCCAGGGACCTGCTCACGATCGGCGACGTCGCGCACCGCAGCGGCTTCCCGCCGTCCGCGCTGCGCTTCTACGAGCGGGAGGGTCTCCTGCGCACCACGCGCACGTCCGGCGGGCAGCGCCGCTACGAGCGCTCGACGCTGCGGCGCCTCGCGTTCATCCGCGCGGCGCGCACGGTCGGCGTCGGGCTCAACGAGGTCCGGGAGGCCCTGGACCGTCTGCCGTATGGCCGCACACCGACGAAGGGGGACTGGACCCGGCTCTCCCGTGCGTGGCGCGCCCGGCTCGACGAGCAGATCGTGGCACTCGTCGCTCTGCGCGACGGACTCGACTCGTGCATCGGCTGTGGATGCCTGTCGTTGCAGCGGTGCCGCCTCTACAACCCCGAGGACCGGGTGGCCGCGGGCGGACCTGGAGCGCGCCTGCTCCCGCCCCTGCTGCGCCGTACTCCCGCCCAGGGCGTGTAGCCGAACCGTCCCCGGAGGTCAGCTGGAGAGCAGGCGGGGGCGGGTCGACCAGCGGGCGGGCAAGGTGCGGTCGACCCAGGCGTGGAGGTCCTCCACCGGGGGTCGGGTGGTGATGGCGGACTGCTCGTGCTCGGCGAGGAACGCGGTGGTGCGCTCCTCCCAGCCCACGCCCAGGCACGGCACACCGGTGGACACCGCGAAGATCAGCGAGTGGATCCGCAGCCCGAACAGGGCGTCGGCCTCGCCGACGACCGCCTTGGCCAGCGCCGGCGCCAGCTGCGGGCCGAGCACGGGAACCGGGCGGCCGAGCCGCTCGCCGAGCTCCCCGACCAGCACCTCGTCGCGGCGGCTGAGCCCGAGGCCGTAGTCGGCGTGGGTGCTGATCGCGAGCCCGGCGACCGTTCCACCGCGTTCGATCCAGCGTCGGGCGAGTGTCTCGGCGGCGTCCTGCAGCGCGTCGACGAGGATCGGATTGGGCAACGCCTTCGGCGCCACGAGCAGCAGCGGCACACCGGGCTCGACACCGGCCGCGACGAGGGCGCGGCGTGCGTCGGCGGCGGGGGCGGGGGCGAGGCCCATCGCCAGGTCACCGACCACGGGCGCGACGATCGCGTCGCCCAGGGTGGCGGCCGAGACCTCGTCGCGCACGCTGATCCGACCGGGCTGGCGCACGGAGCGGCGCAGCAGGTCGAGCACGCGGCCCGGTGTGCCGGGGTAGACGCCGATCGCGACGTAGGTGATGTCGCGCCCGAGCGCGGTTGCGGCCCACACGATCGCCGGCAGCGCCTTGACCAGCGGTGAGGCTCCGATCCCGAACAGGCCCCCGCCCACGATGGCGATCCCGTCGCACCACTTCAGCGCTTTGGTGAACGCCAGGCCGTCCATCGCGACGGCCCGCACGCCGTGCAGTGCCTCCACCATGCGCGGGTTGCGCGAGACGATGCGGACATCGGTGCCCGCGGGCAGCTCCTGCAACGTGCGGGCGAGCATCGCCTCGTCGCCGGTGTTGCCGTTGCCGAAGTTGCCGATCACGAGCACACGGGTGGCGCGCGGCGAGCCCGGGGCGCCGCCGCTGCGGGCGCCATGTCGGACGCCGAGGTCGGCGAGCTGCTGGCGGATGAGGCTGGTGCGGGGATCCGTCATCGAGTTCCTCGGGTGGGAGCGGGCGCCACGTCAACTACGGGGAAGGTGAACGACTGCCGGAGGAGGGAACGCGGGGCCGGCAGGCGACCACTCGAAACCGAAGCCTACGGGGTGCCCGCGTCCCACCGTTCGGCACATCTCCCGCACCGCGTCCGGTGCCGGCGACGCGGCTCACCTGGATCCTCACGGTCGGCCGAGTCGGGCCGCGCGCAGCGCCGAGCGACGGATCTTGCCGGTGTCGTCGCGCAGCGGGGTATCGACGCGCTCCACACTCGCCGGCACCTTCGCCGCCGCGAGGCGGGCGCCGACGTGCGCGCGCAGCCCCTCGTCGGTGACCGGCGCGTCGAGTTGCACGATGGCGTGCACGCGCGCGCCCAGGTCCTCGTCGGGCAGCCCGATCACGCAGGACGACAGCACGTGCGGGTGCTCGCCCAGCGCCGCCTCGACCTCGGCGGGGTAGACGTTCGCGCCGCCGACGAGGATCAGGTCGGCCCGGCGGTCGGCGAGGTAGAGGTAACCCTCGGCATCCATGTGACCGAGGTCGCCGATCGACTCCCAGCCGTCCCGCGCCCGGGCCGTCGCGCCGAGATAGCGGTAGGTCTGCGCGTCGGGCGGCGGGCGCATCCACACCTCGCCGATCTCCCCCGCGGCCAGCGGGTGGCCCTCGTCGTCGCCGATGCGCATCTCGCCGGACACCGGACGGCCCACCGAGCCCGGGTGCGCCAGCCAGTCCACGCCGTCGATCATGCACACCGCCTGCGACTCGGTGCCCGCGTACAGCTCCACGACCCGCTCCGGGCCGAGCCAGTCGAGCCACGCCCGCTTCACCGCGTCCGGGCAGGGGGCCCCGACGTGCAGCAGGGTGCGGATGCTCGAAAGATCCGCCGCGTCCCGCACCTCGGCGGGCAGCCGCAGGATCCGGCCCATCAGCGTCGGCACCGCGTAGAGCCAGGTGGCCCGGTGGCGTGTCACCGCGTCCAGGACGCTCGCGCCGTCGAACCGGTCGAGCACCAGCAGCGTGTTACCCCGCAGCAGCGCGATCAGCGAGAACATGAACGGGGCGTTGTGATGCAGCGGTGCGGTCACGGCGAAGATCTCCCCGTCGCCCCCGATTCGCAGCCGCTCGGCGCGGCCGGTGACACCGTCGAGCCATCCCTCGTCGCCGGCCACGATGATCTTCGGACGGCCGGTGCTCCCGCCCGAGGTCGGCGCCTTCCACGACGGCGGCACGACCGGGGGGAGCGGGTCGGACGGGAGCGCGGGGTCGGGCGTCCAACCGGGCTGCAGCCACGGGCGCCCCGGCGCCTCCAGCCCGACGACGACGGCCGGGTCAGCCAGCCCCACCAGCGCCGCGAGCTCGGCGGGTGGCAGCTTCGCCGACACCGGCTGCGGGATCGCCCCGACCTTCCAGGCGCCGATCACCGCGGCGTAGAACGTGGCCCCGTTCACGAGCCCGATCGTCACCATGTCGCCCTGTCGGGTCCCGAGCGCGGCGAACTCCCGGGCGGCCCGGTTCGAGGCCGCGGCGAGCTCGGCGCGGGTGGTC
>JAJAZD010000350.1 GCA_026785945.1 Pseudonocardia sp.
CCGCGGTCCCGACGTCGGCGCCCGCCGCCAGGCCCGCGAGGAACACGCCCGCGTGCGTGTCCCCGGCGCCGTTGGTGTCGAGAGCCGTCACGGCGAACCCCGCGACCCGTGTGGGAGGGCCACCCCGCATCGCGATGACGCAGCCGTCCCGCCCGGTGCGGACCACGGCGCCGGTCCGGCCTGCGAGGGCGGTCGCCGCCGCGCCGGGCTCGGCGTGACCCGTGATCGCCATGGCCTCGGCGGCGTTCGCGCCGACCCAGTCGGCCCGCCCCCGGATCGCGGCGAGCGCCTCGGGCGCGTGTCGGGCGGCGAGCGGGCCGGGATCGAGGAACACCAGGACATCCGCAGGCAGCCCCGACACCCACGGGACGAGTGCATCGCGGTTGGCGGGATGCACCAGTCCGTATCCGGACACGAGCACCGCGTCGCGCGCGGTCGGGCGCAGGTCGGTGAGATCGTGCGCGGTCAGCGTCGCCTCGGCCCCCGGGCCGGTGACGAACGTGCGCTCGCCGCCCGCGTCGACCAGCGCGACGACGAGCCCGGTGTCGACGTCACCGCGCGCCGCGAGCCGCACCGCGATCCCGGCGGCGGCGAGCGCGTGGCGGGCGAGGTCACCGAACGGGCCGGTGCCGAGCGCGCCCGCGTAGAGCACCGGGAGCCCCTGGCGGGCGGCGGCGACCATCGCGTTGAACCCGCCGCCCGGAGTCACCGCGAGGTGCTCGGCGAGCACGTCACCACCGCGCTCGGGCAGAGCCGCGACGGCCGCGACGACGTCGACGACGACGTTGCCGACGCTGACCAGGCGGTCGCGCCGGGCCGGCATCAGGCGCTCACGCACCGGCGCACACCAGGCGCTCACGCACCGGGCGGTCGGCTGTTCGCGCACCGCAGGTCCCACAGACCGGCGGCGAGGTCGTCGAGATCGAGGCCGTTGACCGTCGCGACCGTCTGCCGCGCTTCGACGGGGAAGGCGTCGACCCCGTGGCACGCCCCGGCCACCGCACCCGCCATCGCCGCGATCGTGTCGCAGTCACCACCCACCGACGCCCCGAGCCGGCAGGCGAGCCATGGGTCCTCGCGCGCCACCGCGAGCACCGCGAACGCGGCGGGCACCGACTCCTGAGCGGCCAGGCTCGTACCGACCAGGGTGTGGATCGTCTCCGCTGCGTCGGCCGGGTCGAGGCCCGCGACCAGCTCCGTCGCCCACCGGATCCGGGCACCGACGTCCGCGGCCGCCACCCACCGCCCGCGGGAGGCCGCGCGCCGGGCCGCCTCGACGGCGATCGGGAAGGTCTGTGCCACCGTCGCCCCGTCGATGCCCGCGCTCACCGCTGCGGCGACCGCGGCCGCCCCCGCCAGCGCCACGCCGGTGCCGTGCGTCGCCGACGACGTCTCGACGACCCGGTCGACGAGCCGCTCACCGGCGACCGCTATCCCGACCGGCGCGATCCGCATCGCGGCGCCGTTGGTCGTGCCGTCCCGGCCCGCGACGGCCGGGTCGACCCCCCTCGCCAGCGCCGCGACGGCCCGCCGTGTCGAGGGCCCGAGCAGGTCCAGCGACCCCCGGGCCCGCATCGACTCCTCCCACGCGACCAGCCGGCGGCCCAGCTCACGCGGGTCGACCCGGCCACCGGACTCCAGCAACAGCTCGGCCAGCAGCACCGCCTGCTCCGTGTCGTCGGTGACGGAGCCGGCCGCCGACCCCGCGGCGACGGGATGATCGGCCGGGCCGGGATGGAACCGGTCGACCAGCACGCCGTAGCGGGCGACGATCTCCCCGCGCGGCAGCAACTGCGTCGGCATCCCCAGCGCGTCCCCGATCGCCAGGCCGTACAGGCAGCCCGGCGCACCGGCGGGCATCACCGCTCCGCCAGCACCGCGGCCGTGTCCACCACCTCGATCAGCGGTCCGTACAGGCTCATGACGTGCAGGGCCTGGGCGTGGCTCGCCGAGTCGACACCCGCGCAGGCGTCGGCCACCACCTGCACGGGCACGCCTGCGTCGGCGGCCGCGACCGCCGTGGACAGCACACAACAGTCGGTCGAGACCCCGGCGAGCACCAGCGTCCCGGTCCCGACGGCGGCCGCGAGCTCCGGTCCCCACTTGGAGAACGTGGTCGCGTCGATCGTCGGGCCCGGGTCGAACGCATCGACCACGTCGAAGAGCGGGGCGTCAGGTGGCTGCAGCGCGAAGGGCCAGCGGGCGTAGTACTCCCGCCAGGCCCCCACGGGCTCGGCCGGCGCCACGAACCGTGTGAACGTCACCGCCGGCGACAGGGCCGCGACCAGCGACGTCACGCGCGGCACGATGTCGGCGAACCCGGGGGTCGCCCACTCGGTGCCGGGGTCGGCGAACACGACCTGCATGTCGATGACCACCAGCCGGGAGCTCACGTGGGCATGGCCTCCTGCTTGCGAACCTCGGCGCGACCGGTCACCAGCGTGACGACGAACGCGAGGACGAGCGACACGAGCACGCCGAGGTTGGCGAAGGCCCAGTCGCCCTCCGGGCCGCCCAGGCCGAACGGCCCGAGCAGGTAGCCCTGCCACGAGAGCCAGCCCGCGGACGCGTTGGTGACCAGGCCCCAGCCCAGGAACGTGCAGACGAGCACGAGCAGGATCGGCAGCGGCCGGACGTCGCCGTAGCGGCCCGACTCCCGGTAGAGGTCGTCCTCGTTGTAGTCGCGGCGCCGCATGGCGATGTCGGCGAGCATGATGCCGCACCACGCCGCCACCGGGACGCCCAGCGTGATGAGGAAACCGGTGAACTGCCCGAGGAAGTCGCCGGCGAAGAACACCACGTAGACGGTGCCGACCACCATGATCGCGCCGTCGATGAGCGCCGCTACGTACCGCGGGACCCGCAGGCCGGTGGCGAGCAGCGCCAGGCCCGAGGAGTAGATGTCGAGCACCGCACCACCGACGAGGCCCAGCACGGCGACCAGCGCGAACGGGATGAGGAACCACGTGGGCAGCGCGGCCGCCAGCGCCCCGACCGGGTCGGCGGCGAGCGCGTCGCTCAGATCGGTGGACGACCCGGCCAGCAGCAGCCCGACCAGGAGCAGCACGATGGGCGCGACGGACGCCCCGACCGTGGTCCATGCGACGACGCTGCGGGTGGAGGCCTGCCGCGGCAGGTACCGGGAGTAGTCCGCGGCCACGTTGACCCAGCCGAGACCGAACCCGGTCATCAGGAAGATCAGCGCACCGATCACCGCCTGTGCCGAGCCGGCGGGCAGCGCCGAGACCGTCGCGAAATCGATGTCGCCGACCACCAGGGCGATGTAGACGACGGTGAGCACGGCGGTGATCACCGTGATGACGGCCTGCAGCCGCATGATCAGGTCGAACCCGAGCACGCCCGCGCCGACGACCAGCGCGGCCACCACGACGAGCGCGACGACCTGGGTGGCCACGCCACCGCCGAGGCCGAGCCGCTCGAAGACGGTGGCGGTGGCCAGCGTGGCCAGGATCGTCAGCGCGGTCTCCCACCCGACGGTCAGCAGCCAGGAGATGGCGGCGGGCAGCCGGTTGCCGCGGACACCGAACGCCGCCCGGCTCAACACCATCGTGGGGGCCGATCCGCGCTTGCCGGCCAGCGCGACGAAGCCGCACAGGAGGAACGAGAAGACGATCCCGACGATCCCGACGACCAGCGCCTGCCAGAACGAGATGCCGAAGCCGAGGGCGAAAGCCCCGTAGCTGATGCCGAAGACCGAGACGTTGGCGGCGAACCAGGGCCAGAACAGCTCCCGGGGACTACCTTTCCGCTCCCCGTCGACGATGATGTTGATGCCGTTGGACTCCACCCGGAGCACCCCGGACTCGCCCGCGCGACCCGTGTCCAGTCCATGCCGCGCCGTTGTCACTGCGCTCTCCGTGTCACTGTGCCCTCCAGGCAACCTGTCCAGACCTGACCACCATCGCCGCGATCATACGAATGTGCTGGAAGGAAGGCGTGACCAGCCCCCCGGATGGGGTAGTTCTGCTTACCTTCAGTGATCAGCGGGGCGGATATGATATTCGAAGACCAAGCCGGCCACCGCGACGAGCAGCAGGACGCCGGCAATCACGACGGCCCACCAGTACGTGAACGCCAGTGAGATGCCCACCAGCGCTGCCGCTCCGGCCACCGCGATGGGCATGTAGCTGCCCGGGGAGAAGAACCCGACGTCACCGGCGCCGTCGGACACCTCGGCGTCGGGGTTGTCCTCGGGGCGCAGTTCCAGGCGCCGTGACACGAAACGGAAGTATGTGCCGACGATCAGGGTGAGTCCCCCGGTGAGGAACAGCGCTGCAATTCCGACGGGCTCCTGCGCGAGAACCGTGTAGACGATCGCGCAGAGGAAGAAGAACGCCGTGATGATCTCGAAGACGCGGGATTCGACCTTCATCGGTGCTCCTGCTCAGCGGGCGGCGACCGGCTCGGTGGCCGAGCGCTTCGTCCGGTCGGTGGAGAACGGGTAGGTCTTGTACGAGGTCGGCGAGCAGACCTCACCGCAGTCGAGCGCGCCGAGCGCCTCGCCCGCCGTGTAGGGGGCGCCGGTCGCGGGGTTGTCCTGGGCACGCAGTCCGAGCCAACGGTCGTAGAGGGCCGGCGAGACCGCGCGGACCTCGAAGTTCATCTGCGAGTGGTAGCTGCCGCACAGCTCCGCGCAGCGCCCGACGAACGCACCCTCACGCTCGATGCGGTCGATCTGCCAGACGTTGTCCTGGTTGTTGGCCTCAGGCATCGGGAAGACGTCGCGCTTGAACAGGAACTCGGGGACGAAGAAGCTGTGGATCACGTCGTTGGAGCGCTGCGTGAACTGGATGCGCCGCTCGGTGGGCAGCACCAGGAGGGGGATGGTGTCGCTGGTGCCCAGCGTGCTGATCGGCTTCCCGTCGACAGCGGGGGCGTCGGGGTAGCTGAACTGCCAGTTCCACTGGAACGCGAGCGTGTCGATCCGCACGTCGGGGTCCGGGACGTCGACGTCGACGTAGTTCTGGACGTTGACGGTGAACCCGAACAGGACCGCCACGATGATCGTCGGGACGACCGTGAAGACGATCTCGACGGGCAGGTTGTACTGCGTCTGCCGCGGTGGGGTCCCGTCGTCACCCTTGCGCTTGCGGTGGAAGGTGACCGTCCACGCCATCGCGCCCCACGTGATGGCGCCCACGACGAGCGCGGCGATCGTCGCGTACGTCCAGAGCTCGCGCATGGCAGTGGCCTGCGGCGTCACGCCCTCGGGCCACCCGAAGCGGAGCACCTCCTCGACCGAACACCCGGTGGTGAGCAGGGCGACCAGTACGCCCAGCCCGGCCAGTCTGGCGACCCGGCCACCGCGTGCGCGCCCGGATCCGCGGCGGTACCGCCCGCGCCATGTTCGGCCCACTGCTCGCCGCCTCCCTAGCCTGATCAGTTGCCCCGGTGCGCCTGCGACAGCGCGCCTTCGACCTCGCGTAGAGACTAGCCGAGAGGACCGCCGAAACGCCTGCCGGGTGCGGCGCTCCGGCGCGTTCCCCGGTGCCGGACGCCGGGGCCGCGGTCACGCTGCGGTGTGCGCAGCCCATGCGCGCTCCGTACGGGCTGGGTCACAGGCCATACTCGGCCGTGTGTGCGGACTGCTCGGACTTCTGACCACCGGGGCCGACGCCGCCGCGCGAACGGCGCCGGTCGCGGCCGCCCTGAGGTGCGCCCGCCACCGCGGACCCGACGAGAGCGACACCTGGCACGACAGCGACCTGGTCCTCGGCTTCAACCGGCTCTCGATCGTCGATCTCGAGCACTCCCATCAGCCGCTGCAGTACGGGAACGGCCGCTACACGATCGTCTTCAACGGCGAGATCTACAACTACGTCGAGCTGCGCGCGGAGCTCGCCCAGCAACACGGCGCCACCTTCGCCACGCAAGGTGACACCGAAGCCATCGTGGCCGCCTACCACCAGTGGGGCCCCGCGGCCGTCGGCAGGCTGCGGGGCATGTTCGCGTTCCTCATCTGGGACGCCCAGGAGCGCGTCCTGTTCGGGGCGCGTGACCCGTTCGGCATCAAGCCGCTGTTCCTGGCCACCGGCCCGGCCGGGATCGGCTTCGCCAGCGAGAAGAAGTGCCTGCTGGAGATCGCCCCCACGCTCGGGCTGGGCGACCTCGGCGCGGATCTCGATCCCGTGGCGCTGCAGCACTACATGCTCCTGCAGTACGTGCCCGAGCCGGCGACGCTGCACCGGTCGATCCGTCGCATCGAGTCCGGCACCCACATCACCGTCCGGCCCAGCGGCGAGATCGACCAGGAGCGGTACTTCACACCGGTCCTGCACGCCGGCGCCGGGGGCGGCCCGGCCGTGCACCGCAGGATCGCCGACGTGCTGCGTGACTCGGTGGCCAAGCACATGCGCGCCGACGTCACCGTGGGCGCGTTCCTCTCGGGCGGCATCGACTCCACCGCGATCGCGGCGCTGGCCAAGGAGCACAACCCGGACCTGATCACGTTCACCACGGGGTTCGAGCGGGAGGGCTACTCCGAGGTGGACGTCGCCGCGGAGTCCGCCGCCGCCATCGGCGTGCGGCACGTCGTCCGGACGGTCACGGCCGAGGAGATGATGGCCGCGCTGCCGAGCATCGTGTGGTACCTGGACGACCCGGTGGCCGACCCTGCGCTGGTCCCGCTGTGGTTCATCGCCCGCGAGGCGCGCCGGCACGTCAAGGTGGTGCTGTCCGGGGAGGGTGCCGACGAGCTGTTCGGCGGGTACACGATCTACCGCGAACCGCTCTCACTCGCCCCCTTCGAGCGGGTTCCCGGGACGCTGCGCAGACTGCTCGGCCGGGTGTCGACACGGTTGCCGGATGGCCTGCGGGGCAAGGACCTGCTGCGCCGCGGCGCCCTGCCGCTGGAGCAGCGCTACTACGGCAACGCGCGGATCTTCCGTGACGACCAGATGGCCGGCGTACTTCGCCGCTACGACCCCCGCCGCTCGCACACCGACATCACCGCCGCCCACTACGCCGCGTCGGCCGGCTGGGACCCGGTGGCGCGCATGCAGCACGTCGACCTGTTCACCTGGCTGCGGGGCGACATCCTCGTCAAGGCCGACAAGATGACGATGGCGAACTCCCTCGAACTCCGCGTGCCCTTCCTCGATCCCGAGGTCTTCGCGGTGGCGGCCGGGTTGCCGCTGTCGCAGAAGCTGGCCGACGGGACCACCAAGTACGCGCTGCGCCGCGCCCTCGACGGGATCGTGCCGCCGCACGTGTTGAACCGCCGGAAGCTCGGCTTCCCGGTCCCGATCCGGCACTGGTTGCGCGCCGAGATGTACGAGTGGGCCAGTGAGATCGTCCGGGACTCCCAGGCCGATCACCTCGTCGACCTCGTTGCCGTGCAGCGCCTGCTCGACGCCCACCGCGAGGGACCGATCGACCACAGCCGCCGGGTCTGGACGCTGCTGGTGTTCCTGCTCTGGCACGGCGTCTTCGTGGAGCAGCGCATCCGCCCCGAGATCGCCGAACCCGCCTACCCCGTGGTGCCCTGACGGAATTCGGTGGCGTCCCGGGCGGCCACGTGGCGGGACGGACGGGTGGCCGACCTCACGCATCTGACGCTCGACGCCGTCTCCGCCGACGACGACACGGCGCTGCACGCCTGGTTCGAGCTGGAACGGGACGCCCGCACCCACGACGTGCCCGGTGACCCTCCGCCGTGCCGGACAGCACACCGCAGGAGCCTCGCCGCGCCCTGGCCGGGAACCGAACCCCGGGTGTGGCTGGCCCGGATCCACGGGGAGGCCGTCGGCGTGAGGACCCTCGAGCTGCCGTACCTCGACAACACCGACAACGCGACCGGCGGGATCCTGGTCGCCCCCGGCGGCCGCGAGGGTCACCGACGGCATGCTCGTGGCGTTCACCGAGATCGCCGTTGCCGCGACCGTACCGTGGCACGGCGCCAACGGCCCGCGGCCGCCCGGTGGGCGGGCGGCGGGCCCACCCCCCCCGGCGCGCGCCGCGGCCCCGCGGGGGCAGG
>JAJAZD010000351.1 GCA_026785945.1 Pseudonocardia sp.
CGGCCGGTGCTCGGGCGCTGCGCGGCTACCTGGCCGGGAAGACCGAGGGCGGGATGGAGCTGGTGGCGACGGTGCCCCGGGCCGACCCCCGCGGCCGGCTCCCCGCCAAGCCCCTGGACGACGCCGTCCGCAACCGAGCCACCGAAGAGGCCGTCCCACCGCCGGTCATCTTCGCCCGCCCGTCGGACCGGGCCGCCTACACCGGGCTCGCCACCCGGGGGGACGGTCCGCGCCGCGGCCGGACGCCGACGATCTCCCCGGCCGCGGCGGCCCGGCTCGCCCACGCCGCGGGGCTCGACGTCGCCGCGATCTACCGGGGGCCGGATGGCACCGACCGGTATGCGGCGGCGCTGCGGTTCGCCGGCCGGCGGGTGGACGTGCGCCGACCCGGGATCGACATCACCATCTCGGCACCCAAATCGGTCAGCGTCCTGTTCGGCCTGGGGTACCAGGTGGTGGCGACGGCGGTGCGGGACGCGCACCGGGCCGCGGTCGAGCAGGCGCTGGGCTACCTGGAGTCGGTGGCGGGGCACGGACTGCGCGGGCACCAGGGCGACGGGGCCCGCGCCGAGCACATCGCCACCGACGGGTGGATCGTGGCCGGGTTCGAGCACCGCACGTCGCGGGCGGGGGACCCGCAGCTGCACACCCACCTCGTCGTCCCGAACCTGCTCCGCGGCGCGGACGGGAAGTGGTCCGCGGTCGACTCCAAGGCCATCTACCGCCACGCCCTGACCGCCTCGTACCTCTACCACGCGGTGCTGCGCGGGCAGCTCACGGCGCGACTCGGCGTCGCCTGGACGACCCCGGAGAAGGGCATCGCCGAGATCGCGGGCATCCCCACCGACCTGCTCGCCACGTTCTCCACCAGGCGCCGGCAGATTCTCCAAGCGATGGCCGAGGCCGGGCACTCCGGTCCGGACGCCGCGCACGCGGCGTGCCTGGCCACTCGGCCGGACAAACCCGCGTCCGAGCCCGAGCCGGCGTTGCGGGAACGGTGGGCCGCCAGGACCCGGGCGGCCGGTCACCACCCCGGCCGACTCATCTCGGCCGCCCTCGATCGGACCCGGGCGCCGGCCGCTCCGCAGATCGACCGGCTCGCCACACACCTGCTCGGACCGGCCGGGCTCACGGTGCAGGCGACGGGGTTCGATCGCCGCGACCTGCTCCAAGCTCTCTGCCAAGCGGTGCCGCCCGGGCTTTCGGTGGACCGGGCCGGGCTGGAGGGCGCCGCCGACCAGGTCCTGCGGCACCGGGACGCGGTCCGGCTCGTCACCCGCAGCGAGGACGGTGCGCGCTGGTCCACCACCGAGCTCCTCGGTGTCGAGCAGCTCGCGTTGCGCCTCGCCAACGAGCTGCACGCGGTGCCGGCCCGGACCGTGCCGCCGGAACTGGTCGAGGAGGCCCTGTCCGGGCGGACCCTGTCCGGCGAGCAGCAGGCGATGGTCCGCGCCCTGGCGGCCGCCGACGGGCTGGCGGTTGTGGTCGGGCCGGCCGGGGCCGGCAAGACCGCCGCCCTCACCGCCGCCGCGCACATCTGGGCCGGGCAGGGCCGAACGGTCACCGGGGCGGCGGTCGCCGCGGTGACCGCCCGCCGGCTCGAGCACGCCACCGGCATCACCGCCACCTCGCTGACCCGGCTGCTCGCGACCGCGCGGCGGGCCGACCCGGCCACCGGCCGCCAGGTCGGGCTGCCCCGAGGTGGGGTGCTGGTGGTGGACGAGGCCTCGATGGCAGACACCCGGACCCTGGCCGCCCTCCTCGCGCACACCCGGGTCGCCGGCGGGACGCTGGTGCTGGTCGGGGACCCGGCGCAGCTACCGGAGATCGGCGCCGGCGGCCTGGTCACCGCACTCGCCCGTCACCCGGACGCGATCACGTTGACCGACAACCGGCGCCAGACCGAGGCGTGGGAACGCCGCGCCCTGGCGGACCTGCGGGCCGGTGACCCCGACGCGGCCGTCGCCGCCTACGCCGACCACGGCCGGGTGCACACCGCACCCGCCGACCGGCTCGCGGACCGGGTCGTCAACGACTACCTCCGGCTCATCGACGAACCCGGACCGGCCGCCCAAGCGAGACGGGGCGAGCCGTTCGAGCGGGTGGTGATGCTCGGCGTCCGCCGCGCCGACGTCACCGACCTCAACGACACCACTCGGGAACGGCTCCTCGCCGCCGGCCGGCTCGGCCCCGCTGCCGTCACCACCGGTGAGGGCGAGCGGGCACGGGAGTACCGGGCCGGCGACCGGGTCCTGGTCACCGCCAACGACCACCGGCTCGGGCTGCTCAACGGCACCCGCGCCACCGTCACCGCCGTCGACCCGAAGCGCCGGACCCTGACCGTCGCCACCGAAAACGACCAGCAGGTCACCGTGCCGGTCGACTGGGTCGCGAGGCACCTCGACCACGGGTACGCGATCACCTGCCACAAGGCCCAAGGCGCCACCGTCGAGACCGCCCTCCTCTACGGAGCCGGGGCGCTGACCCGCGAAGCCGGCTACGTCGCGCTCTCGCGCGGACGCTCCGCGAACCACCTCTACGTCGCCGACGACCCGGGCGACGAGCGCACCTGGGCCGTCGAGGACGAGCGGCACCTGGACCGGCTCGCCGCTCGCCTCGCCGTACGGCGCACCCAGACCCTCGCCACCCGCCAACTGCCACGGTCGCGACCAGCCGTCACCTGGAGAACGCCCGCTGCGGTCCCGACCCGCTACCGCAGCGAAGGGCTATCACGATGACACGTCACGCGACAAATGACTGGATCAGTGCCGACGCGGACCGGCAGCTCCGCGCGGTGGGCAACCCGCCCCCTGGCGCTGCGACCGAGGCGCTCGCGAACCTGCCTCCGGTCATCGACCTGATGGACGCCGCGGCACTGCTCGGTCTGGGCCGGACCACCGCCTACAAGCTGGTGCGTACCGGCGAGTGGCCAACACCCGTGATCCGGCTGGGACGGCTGATCAAGATTCCGACGGCTCCGCTATGCGAACTGCTGACCGCTCCGTCGCCGCCGAGGTAGGGGGCCGGGCAGTCCCTACGCAGCTACATGGCCCGTAGTCGATGCCGCGAGGGCGGGCAGTGAGTACGGCGATGCACTCCTCGCCGCTGGTCTCCCCGGCGTGCTCAAACGTCCATCGCAGTGACCGCTCGCCGGTGACGCCAGGGGCCGCCTTGTGCCATTCTTGACCACGCAGTCTGTGGTCAAAGTGTGGTCAAGATCGTAAAGGCGTGCCGGCAAGAACACGAGTCCAGGCCTCTGACCTGGGCTGTTATGGGTGCCCCCGGCAGGATTCGAACCTGCGCCACCGCCTCCGGAGGGCGGTGCTCTATCCCCTGAGCTACGGGGGCTCGGGCACCGCGAGGTTACCAGCCGGGCGATACCGCTTCGGAGCCTCGCGATGGCGGCTAGCCTCGCTGGATGAGCACGAGTCTCGGACGGGTGCTGGTCGTCGACGACAGCGACGTCATCCGGAAACTGATCTCGGTGAACCTCGAGCTGGAGGGCTTCGAGGTCGTCACGGCAGTCGACGGCCAGGACGCGCTCGACAAGATCATCGAAGTGGCACCGGACGTCATGACCATCGACGTGGTGATGCCGCGGCTGGACGGCTACGACACGGTGGCGAAGGTGCGGGCGGACCCACGTACGAGCCATCTCAAGATCGCCATGGTGACGGCGTGCGCGCAGGAGGCGGACATCCGCCGCGGCGAGGCGGTGGGTGTCGACGCGTACGTCACGAAGCCGTTCGACCCGTCCACGCTGGTCCGTACCGTCCGTGATCTGGTCGAGCACGAGGACCTCTGACCGGCCCCGGTAGCCTTCCGCGGTGACCCCCGACGAGCTCTCCACGGCCGTGCGTACGGCCGTCCAGAGCGCCGTCGACGCGGGTGACCTGGCGGTCGCTGTCCCCGGTGAGGTCAGGGTGGAGCGCCCCAGGGTCAAGGAGCACGGCGACTACGCCACGTCGGTGGCGCTGCAGCTGGCCAAGGCTGCGGGCCTGTCGCCCCGGGAAGTGGCCGAAGCGGTGGCTCTCCGGCTGCGGGC
>JAJAZD010000352.1 GCA_026785945.1 Pseudonocardia sp.
GAGGTCGTCGACGCCGGCACTGGCCTCGGTCATGACGGCCTCGGTGGTCAGGGGGACGATCTCGGAGACCGAGCCGACGAACGTGGTCTTGCCGACGCCGAAGCCCCCGGCCACCACGATCTTGGCAGAGATCGTCGCCGCGGTGGCGACTCGCGCGCTACCGACGTGATCCACTCGACATCCTTTCGAGAGCACGGACGAACTCGACGGCCGGGTGGACGTTGCACCTGGCACGCAACTCGGGGTCAGCAGCCCGCCTCGGATCGGATCATCAGCCGGCCGGTGGCCTCGTGGCCCACCCGGTGACGAGGTCGAGGGGCATCGGTCCGGCCCACGACGACCGTCGCCCGACACTCGGCACGTCACTGTCCCCCTGGTCGTGGCCGATCGGCGCAGGGCCACGGCGTCGCCGCGCCGGGACGGGCCGGAACATGGCCGACCCACCATCTGCATGAACCTCAGTGCTCGTGCGGAGCGTAACGACAGGTCGGCTCAACCATGTCACGGGCTACGAACATACTATCTCGTTCCGCCCGATTCTTCTCAGATTCGACACGAACGACTACTGGACGTGGCTACAAGGGTGATGCCGCGCCAACGACCGGAGCCTGCCACGATGAGAGTGCCGCCACCGGTCGAGGGGAATGTCATGTCCGATACGTCCGGTTGGGCCGCTCCAGGGTCCGACCCGTCCGACCAACGCGGCCCGGCGGCGGCGCCACCCGGTCCACCTCCCCCTCCGTACGGCCCGGCCGGAGCGCCTCCCCCGCAGTCGGGGCCACCGCCGCCGCAATGGGGACCTCCGCCGCAGTGGGGGCCGGCACCGCAGTCTGCACCGGCAGCACAGTGGGGGCCGCAACCACAGCAGCAGCAGTGGGGGCCGCAGCAGTGGGGGCCGCCGCCCGTGCCCAAGCCCGGAGTGATCCCATTGCGGCCGCTGGGGGTCGGAGAGGTCCTCGACGGTGCCATCACCTACATCCGCAGCAACCCGGTCGTCACGCTCGGGCTCTCGGCGGTGGTCATCACGATCACGCAGCTGATCCAGGTTCCGATCACCATCCTGGCGCTGGGCCGGCTGTCGACAATTGCCTCCCCGACGGCCGGGATCGAGCAGCTGGCCGGGGCCCTCAGCTCGACGCTCGGCGCAGCGCTGATCGGCGGGTTCATCACCTTCATCGCGATCACCGTGCTCAGCGGCCTGCTGGTCGTCGTGCTCGGTCAGGCGGTGCTGGGCCGTCGGATGTCGCTGGGCGAGGCGTGGGCCGCGACGCGGAGCCGCGTCCTGGGACTGATCGGGCTCTCGCTGCTGTCTAGTGTGGTCGTCGTTGCGGTGCTGCTCGCGGGCGTCGTACCCATCGTGCTCACCGTGGCGGCCGACGCCCCCGGCGGGGTCGTCGTGCTGGTCGGCCTGGTGACGATGCTCGGGGCGTTCGCGGCGGCGGCCTACATCGGGGTCTCCTGGTCGATGATCACCCCGGCGTACGTGTTGGAGGGAATCCCGGCGATGGCGACCTTCCGCCGCTCCCACCGGCTGGTGCGCACCCAGTGGTGGCGGATCTTCGGGATCCTGCTGCTCGGTGGCGTCCTCACCGCCGTCGTGAGCGGGATCCTGACGGTCCCGTTCTCGCTGCTGGGCGTGGGACTGAGCGGCTCGACGCCAGGCGCCGACCCGTTCGCCAGTCCGAGCGTGCTGGCCACGATCATCGGGGCCGTCGGTACGATCGTCGCGAGCACGGTCACCGCGCCGTTCAGCGCCGGCATCACCGGGCTGCTGTACTTCGACCAGCGGATCCGCCGGGAGGCGTTCGACCTGGAGCTGGCTCGCGCCGCTCAGTTCCCGGCCGTGCCGCCCGCGCCGCCGCAGTGGTGAACGGTTCCCAGGTGGACGGTCCTGCGGTGAACGGTCTCCTGGCGAGCAGCCTCGGACGCGACGAGGCTCGGGAGGCGGCCGAGCGCGAACTGGCCGATCCCGCCTACCGCGCCGATGACCCGTCGTGGTTCGACCAGGCCATGCAGTGGGTGCTGCAGGGGATCGTCGATCTCCTCGAGGCGGCGGCCGACGTGGCGCCCGGCGGATACGGCGGGCTGTTCGTCCTGCTCGGGCTGGTCGTGCTCGGCGCGATCGCCGTGCGGCTGCGGCTGGGCCGGATCGGGCGGGTCGCCACCAGCGGTCGGCGCGCACTGTTCGAGGCCGTGCGCTCGGCGGACGACCACCGCCGCGACGCCGACGCCCACGCCGCCCGCGGCGAGTGGGCCGGAGCGGTGCGGGAGCGGTTGCGCGCCGTCGTCCGGGCCCTGGAGGAGCGCGACCTGCTCGAGGAGCGTGCCGGACGTACGGCCGACGAGGCCGCCGTGGAAGCCGGACGCGCGCTCCCGACGTGCGCCGAGCAGCTGCGCACGGCGGCCCGCACCTTCGACGACGTCGTCTACGGCGACCGCACCGCCACCGCCGCGATGGACGCCCAGGTGCGCGAGGTCGACGACGCCGTGCGGCGCGCCCGACCGGTCCCGGTGACGTCGTGACGTCCCTGCACCGCGACACCGGTGCCGTGTGGCGGGCCGGACGGACCCCGGTCCTCATCGGGCTGCTCCTGCTCCTCACCGGCGTGCTCATCGGAGTGCTCTCCGGGCGCACCGAGCCCGGTTTCCTCGATCCGACCGCCGCGGACGACACGGGCAGCCGCGCCCTGGCGGCGCTGCTCCGGGACGAAGGGACCCGGGTGGACATCGCCGGTACCGCCGCGGAGATCCGCTCGGCCGGCCCCGGCACCACCGTGCTGGTGCCGTTCCCCGCGCGTCTCGCCCCGCGGCAGCTCCAGGCCGTCCGAGAGTCGGCGGCGGACATCGTCGTCGTCGCCCCCGGGCAGGAGGTGGTCTCCGCGCTCGCGCCGCCGGTCGAGGTCACCACGCTCAGCGGCCCTGTCGAGGTGCGCGACCCCGCCTGCGACCTGCCGGCCGCGGTACGGGCGGGCCGCGTGGAACTCGGCGGCGAGCTCTACCGCGGGGGCGTCGGCTGCTACCCGTCCGAAGGCGGGGCCGCGCTGGTGCAGGTCACCGGCGCCCCGGCCGACGCCCCCGCCGACGCTGCGGGCGGCAGGACCACCACCGTGCTCGGCTCACCCGACATCCTCGTCAACAGCACCCTCGCCGAGGAGGGCAACGCCGCGCTCGCCCTCGCGCTGCTGGGAGAGAACCCGCGGCTGCTGTGGTTCCTGCCGATCCTCGAGGGACCGGCCGTCGGGGCGGAGCGGTCGCTCACCGAGCTCGTCGCGCCCGGCTGGCCGTGGGGTGCGGCACAGCTGGCCGTCGCCGCCCTGCTCCTGATCGTGTGGCGGGCGCGGCGGCTGGGGCCGGTGGTCACCGAGCCGCTGCCCGTCGTCGTCCGGTCGGCGGAGGCTGTGGAGGGACGCGCCCGACTCTACCGGCGGACGGGGGCCGCCGCGCACGCGGCCGAGGTGCTGCGGGGGGCCACCCGCGCCCGCCTCGCACCTGTGCTCGGGTTGCCCGACACGGCCGGGCCTGATCCGGTCGTCGCGGGCGTCGCAGCCCGTACCGGGCGTCCCGCCGCCGGGGTGCACGCGCTGCTGTACGGTCCAGCGCCTGTGGACGACGCAGCGTTGATCGCACTGGCCGACGCCCTCGACGCATGCGAGACGGAGGTGCGCCGATCGTGACCCAGGTCGTCGAGGTCGACGCCGCCACCGCTCGCGACGCGTTGCACGCCCTGCGCCGCGAGGTCGCCAAGGCCGTCGTCGGGCAGGACTCCGCAGTCACCGGGCTGGTCGTCGCGTTGTTGTGCCGCCGCCATGTCCTGCTCGAAGGGGTGCCCGGCGTCGCGAAGACGCTGCTGGTCCGGGCGCTGGCCCGCAGCCTGTCCCTGGACAGCAAGCGGGTGCAGTTCACCCCCGACCTGATGCCCGGCGACATCACCGGATCTCTCGTCTACGACGCCCGCAGCGCCGAGTTCTCCTTCCGCCAGGGGCCGGTGTTCACCAACCTGCTGCTCGCCGACGAGGTCAACCGCACCCCGCCCAAGACCCAGGCGTCGCTGCTGGAGGCGATGGAGGAGCGGCAGGTGTCGATCGACGGCGTGGCCCGGTTGCTGCCGGAGCCGTTCGTCGTGATCGCCACCCAGAACCCGGTGGAGTACGAAGGCACCTACCCACTGCCCGAGGCGCAGCTCGACCGCTTCCAGCTCAAGCTCACGATGCCGCTGCCCGAGCGCGCCGACGAGGTCACCATCGTGTCCCGCCACGCCGCGGGCTTCGACCCGAACGACCTCGTCGCCGCGGACGTCCAGCCGGTCGCCGGTGCGGCCGAGCTCGCCGCGGCCCGCAAAGCCGTGGCCGCCGTGGCGGTGCACCCGGCGGTGGTCGGCTACATCGTCGACGTCTGCCGGGCCACCCGCTCCGCGCCCGCGGCGTCGTTGGGCATGTCGCCGCGCGGGGCCACGGCGCTGCTCGCCGCGAGCCGCGCATGGGCCTGGCTGGCGGGACGCGACTACGTGACCCCCGACGACGTCAAGGCACTTGCGCCCCCCACCTTGCGGCACCGCCTCCGGCTGCGCCCCGAGGCGGAGCTCGACGGCGTCACCTCCGACGGAGTCATCGACGGGGTGCTCGCGACGGTGCCCGTGCCGAGGTGACTCCGCGCCGGCCCCGCCCCGACGCCCACCGCGGCGCCGGGACGATCACCTGGCCCGGCCCTCACCACCGCTTCGGGGCCGAGGCCGGCACATGGCGCTGACCGGGCGCACCGCGCTGCTGGCCGCCCTCGGCGCGCTGGTCGTCGGGCTGGCTCTGCCCGGGTGGTCCGGGTTGCTGGTGGTGGAGGGGGCACTGGCACTCGGGGTGGTACTCGATCTCGCACTCGCCGCATCGGTGCGTGGGTTGCGCCTGGAGCGATCCGGTGACACATCCGTGCGTCTGGGCCGCGAGGCGACCGTGCATCTTGTTGTGCACAACCGCGGCCCGCGCGCTCTGCGGGGGATCCTGCGCGACGCCTGGCCGCCCAGTGCCGCACCCGATCCGGTGCGGCACACGCTCGCCGTCCCGTCCGGGGAACGGCGCCGGCTCACGGCCACGCTGCGCCCCACCCGGCGCGGCGACCGGCGGGCGTCGCGCGTCACGATCCGGTCGGTCGGGCCACTCGGGCTCGCCGGGCGCCAGGGCTCGCACGACGTCGGGTGGACGGTCCGGGCGCTGCCGCCGTTCACCTCGCGCAAGCACCTGCCCTCGCGGCTGGCCCGGCTGCGCGAGCTCGACGGCCGCACAGCGATGCTCGTACGCGGGCAGGGCACGGAGTTCGACTCGCTGCGCGAGTACGTCCGCGGTGACGACGTCCGGTCGATCGACTGGCGGGCGAGCGCGCGCGCGTCGGACGTCATGGTCCGGACGTGGCGCCCCGAACGGGACCGTCACCTGCTGCTGGTGCTCGACACCGGACGGACGTCGGCCGGCCGGGTCGGCGACGCCCCCCGGCTCGACACGGCCATGGACGCGGCGCTGCTGCTCGGCGCACTCGCGTCCCGGGCCGGCGACCGCGTCGACCTGCTGGCATACGACCGCGCGGTGCGCGCGAGCGTGACCGGGGCCCGGGAGCCGCTGCCGGCGCTGGTCAACGCGATGGCACCGCTGGAACCGGAGCTGGTGGAGACCGACGTGCGGGGCATGGTCTCGGCGGTGCTGGCCCGGGCGTCACGACGGTCGCTGGTGGTCCTGTTCACGGGTCTGGACGCAGCGGCCGTCGAGGAGGGCCTGCTGCCCGGTCTGCCCTCGCTGCTCAAGCGGCACCGGGTGCTGGTGGCCTCGGTGGCCGACCCCCGCGTCGCGGAGATGGCCGCGGCCCGCGGCGACACCGTGGCGGTGTACGAGGCGGCAGCCGCCGAACGTGCACGCACGGAACGCCGCACCGTGGCCCGCCTCCTCGACCGGCGCGGTGTGACCGTGGTGGACGCGCCCCCCGAACAGCTCGCCCCTGCCGTCGCCGACACCTACCTCGCACTGAAGGCCGCCGGCTTGCTCTGAGCACCCCGGCGCGCCGGTGCCGCGGACGGCGCCGTCAGCCCGCCGTGGGGGCGCGGTCGCCGGCCTCCGCCGCCGTCACGTCCCCGGTCTCGCCCGCTCGCGCCGCGCGGCGGCCCAGTGTCACGACGTAGGTCAGGAACGCGACCTCGGCCAGCACACCGATACCGACGCGCGCCCAGGTGGGGAGCCCCGAGGGCGTCACGAACGCCTCGATCACCCCGGAGATCGCGAGCACCACCGCCACGCCCAGCGCCATCCCGACCGTCGCGCGCCCCTGCGCGGCCACCGCGACCCCGCGGGGCAGCGGGCCCGGGTCGACGAGCGTCCAGCCGAGCTTCAGCCCGGCGCCTGCGGCGACGAACACCGCGGTGAGCTCGAGAAGCCCGTGCGGGGTGATGAGACCGAAGAACAGGTCGAGCTTGCCGGCCGAGGCCATCAGCCCGGCCGTGACACCGATCCCGACGACGTTGTTGAACAGCACGTACACGACGGGGAACAGCAGGAGCCCCGACACCAGGCACAGCGCGGCCACCCATGCGTTGTTCGTCCACACCTGAGCCGCGAAGGACCCGGCCGGGCCGGCGGAGTAGTACTCCTCGAAGTCGACCTCGACGAGTTGCCGGATCTCCTCCGGCGCGGCGATGGCGGCCTGCACCTCCGGGCTGCCGGCCACCCAGGCGCCGATCACCCAGGCCAGCGCCAGCGAGATGACGGTGACGCCCACCCACCAACGCCGGGTGACGTAGAGCGCGGCCGGGAAGCCGACGACGAAGAAGCGCGCGGCCTCGCGCCACGCCGGGGTGTGCGAGCCCGTGACCGCCGAGCGCGCCCGCGCGACCAGCGTGGAGAGCCGACCCACCAGTGCCGGGTCGGGCGACGACGAGCGGATCACCGACAGGTGCGTGGCCGTGCGCTGGTAGAGCGTGACGAGCTCGTCGGCGTCGGGCCCCGAGAGCCGCCCGCGGCGCAGGAGGTGTTCCAGCCGCTGCCACTCGCCGCGGTGCGCGGCGGCGTAGGCGTCGACGTCCATGGTTGCGCCTCCCCTGCTCGCAGGCAGAATAGGCCCGGTGACAAACATGATCACCGGAGACGCCGTGGTGGTCGAGCTGCGCCTGGCCCGCCTGGCCAGTCGTGCGGTCGCGTTCGCCATCGACCTGGCGCTGATGCTCGCCGTGTTCCTGCTGCTCCTGCTGCTGGGCACCGCGACCGGGGCCCTGGGCGAGTTCGACACCGCGCTGACCGCGGCGCTGGGGCTCGGCGTCACGCTGACGGTGTTCGTCGCCTATCCCGTGACGATCGAGACACTGACGCGGGGACGGTCGGTGGGAAAGATCGCCCTGGGGCTGCGTGTGGTGCGCGAGGACGGCGGCCCGATCCGGTTCCGCCAGGCGCTCGCCCGTGGGCTCGCGGGATTCATCATCGACTTCGGGATACTGAGCACGGGGACCGGTGCGATCGGTCTCCTCACGTCCCTGGCGTCCTCGCGCGGCCGGCGGGTCGGCGACATGCTCGCGGGCACGGTCGTGGTGCGCGAGCGCGTACCCACCGTCACCGCGGTCGAGATCCTGATGCCCCCGCCGCTGGCCGGGTGGGCCCCGTCGCTGGCGCTCTCGCAGCTGCCCGATGCGCTGGCGCTGTCGGGGAGGCAGTTCCTCCAGCGCGTCGGCGACCTCGACCCGCAGGTCCGCGCGTCGCTGGGCAACTCGTTGGCCGGGCAGTTCGCGACCCACGTCAGCCCGGCCGCGCCGCCCGGCACACCCGCGGAGGACTACCTCGCCGCTGTGCTCGCCGAGCGCCGCCGGCGCGAAGGGGAACGGCTCGGCACCGACCTGCGCGGCGTCGCACGAGCAGGATGGCAGGCGAGCCCGCCGCCGTACTCCCCGGCGACCCTGCCGCCGTCCCCCCCACCGACCCTGCCCGTCGCTCCCGGGCCGGCGGACCCGCAGGGCGGCTTCACCCTGCCCCGCTGACATGACCTCGGCTCCTGTGCCGACCAGGGCGCGCCAGGTGGGAGTGGTGACCGGCCGGATATCACCACGGGGTGTTCCCGCTCTGTTCACCGGGACGCGGTCGACCGGTCGAGGCGGTCGCAGCGAGCCTGCTCCGAACCCACCCGGAGGCGGTCGTGATCGAAGCGATTCAGGTCCTCTGGTCGCCGGCGGGGGCCACGATGCCCCCGAAGTCACCGCGGGCTCCGCGGAGGGCGCCGGCCGCGTCGACGAGCGGTTCTCCGAGCTCGCCGGATGGATCCGGGACGAGAAGGCCCCGATCTCGGCCGCGCTGGTCGCCTACCTGCTGCCGCGGCTGGAGACCGGACGGGCCGGGACCCTGCAGTTCCGCCAGGGCGGCGGCGCCTCGGCCTTCGCGAAGAGGAACATCGACGACCGTCTCTCCCGGCCGGGGAAGCCCAAGCGGAACCTGTTCGTCCGCACCGCGGACAACCCGTTCGACGAGAACAACCGCCTGCTCGCCTACGTCGCGCCCGACTTCACCGAGAAGGAACGCCGCGAGCTCACCCGGGCCCAGCGCTCGACGTTCAACCTCGACATGATCGCGTCGGGCCGGGCCGCACCGTTCGTGATCTACCCGTCGATCCCGGGCGAGTTCGACCTGCCGATGCTGGTCCGCGCCGCCGCGCAGGCCCGTGAGGCGGAGGAGGGGATCTGGGCCGACGCGGCGACGCTGCTGGCGTACGAGTACCGGGCGATGGAGAAGCTGCACCGGGTCACTGCCCAGCTCGTCGGCGGTGCGGACCTGCCGGCGCGCGATCGCTTCTCCTGGCGCGAACGCTACTGCGCGGACATGCGCACCCGCGTGCTGCACGGCCCGGAGGACTACCTCGGTGTGCTGCCCGAGTACCGCCTGTGGATCTGGCCTGCGGACGTCGCCGAGGCCGTCGGGCGCCTGAACCTCACTCATGCACCCGCGCTGGTCGGCGCCGGCTGAGCACCGCCTGACGTCGGGGCAGTCAGGCTCCGGACCGGCGCACCGGCACGGCGAGCAACCCCGATCGAACACCGCCCGGGCCGCCACCGACGCCGTCGTGGCGTCGATGATCAGCGCGGCGTCGGGCTCCCGGCCCTGGGGGATCTCGATCGCGGCGCTGTCCGGGCCGTCGCGGTGGGCCATCAGCCAGTCGTACAGCAGCCGGTCCAGGGCGCACGCGACGGCGAGCGGGTCGGCGTCGGACGCCTTCGCTGCGGTCATCACCGATCGGAGCGCCTCGCGGTGCTCCTCCCGAGAACGCGTCCTTGTTCACCCCCGAGCTGTCGAACAGCGGCATCGCCAACGTCAACGGGTAGCGCGGGCCGGCCTCGGTGCGGACGATCCGCCGCCCGCCCTTCCACGGCTTGTCCGGGTCCACCTGGTGCATCTCGCCGAACCCGCCACGACACGGAGCGCGGGGCCGTCGAGCTCGCCGTCGAACGGCGCCGGGCCCGAGCAGGTCGAAAGGCTGGCAGGCGCGGATGCCGAACAGGGCAACCGCCGAGGACCTCACCGAGCCGCCCGGCGGCGATGATCAGCGCGTCGTCGAGCACTTCCAGGTGGGTCACCACCAACCGATCGGGCTCGTCGTCGGCGACGACAAGCTGCGGCAGGGCCTCGACGGTGCCACCGGCCAGTGCAGCCGTGCCGGGCGGCCCGCAGTGACCGAGGCAGTGGGGAGCGAACGTAACGGGCGAAAATCTCGACGCCCGGGTGTCGGTGGCGGTTGCCGTCACGGCGGTCCCCCACGCTCGCACTGCGCGACTCGGGGACACGCAGACCCCGACTCGCGCACACGGAGACCCCGACTCGCGGGGCAGGGTCGTGTCGCGGGGGGCGGCGGAGCGCACGAGAATGCAGAGGTGCGTCCACGCCCCGATCCGCCCGGACCCGGCCAGGAGTCGGTCTGGGACTACCCCCGCCCGCCGCGCGCGGAGCGCGACACCCGGCGGGCGGTGCTCAGCTACGGCGGGGTGGTGGTCGCCGACTCCACCGACCTGGTCCGCGTGCTGGAGACCAGCCACCCGCCCACGTTCTACCTGCCCCGCTCGGCGTTCGGCGAGCACCTGGTCCCCGTGGAGAAATCGACGTTCTGCGAGTGGAAGGGCACCGCCCGCTACGTCGACGTCGTCGTGGCGGGTGTACTGCCGCTGCGCGAGGTCGGCTGGTGGTACCCCGAACCCGACCGTCGCTACCCGGAGCTGATCGACCGGGTGGCCGTCTATCCGGGCCGGTTCGAGGAGGTCACGCTCGACGGCGTGCGCGTCGAGCCCCAGCCCGGTGGCTTCTACGGCGGCTGGATCACCGCCGAGGTGGTGGGCCCGTTCAAGGGTGGGGCGGGCTCCTGGGGCTGGTGAGATGGCTCGGTCCGGAACCGGGCCCGGCGGCCACCCGACGCCCGTGGAGGTGTCGGTGCCGCCGGACGCCGGCGCGGGCTACAGGCCCAGCTTCTCCGCCGCCAGGCGCGAACCCTCCACCCGCGACCTGATCTTGTCGAACGCGACGTCACGGGCGTGGTCCGGCGAACCGTGATTGGGCTTCTCGTCGATCGAGAACGGCGAGAAACCACAGTCGTCGGTGGATCCGATCTGCTCCTTCGCGATGAAGTTCGCCGCCCGCACCAGATGGCCCGCGATCTCCTGCGGCGACTCCACCCGTGGGCTCTGCGTCACCGTCGACCCGATGAAAGCCATCTGCGTCACACCACGCGCATCCGACCGCAAGTTCTTGCCGATCGACTCGAACACCGGGTCCTTGTCCCGCTCACTCGCCAACTGGATCAGAAAGTACCCCGCGTCGATCTGGAACATCGATCCCAACAGATTGTTGTACGGCACGTCCGCCGAGTGCACCGAGTCACGATCACCACCCGGACAGGTGTGGATGCCGATGTTCACCCGCTCGTCGGCCGAGAACCGCGCCATCACACGATTGTTCAGCTCGATGAAGTGCGGCAACAGCCCCGCACCGGTCCACGGGTTGCGCGGATCTTCACGAGTGGCCAACCGCCCCTCCGTGAAATCCACCGACACCCGCACGGCACCCGCCGCGAAAGCCTGCCGGATGTCCTGCTCGCACTCGTCGACCAGCGCGGCCTCGAAGTCCTCCCGCGAGTACCCCTCCACGGGGTCCTTCAGCGGGTACAGCAACGCCAACATCGACGGCGCGATCACCGCCTGCTTCATCGGCTTCGTCGCGTACGGAATCGACTTCCGCAACGTGTCCGCCGCGTGCTGGTTGTACCGGAACGGGCCGTTCACCAGCTTCGGGAGCTGACGACCGTGACCGTCCGCGAAAATCGCGAAGAACTGTCCACCCGGCGCCAGACCGGGCGCCAGACCCGTACCCGCCAACGTGTCCGCGATCGGATACGTCGCGAACGACGACCAGCGCTGCTCACCGTCGGAGATGATCGGCGACCCCGTCGCCTCGAACCGCTCGATCGAGTCCCTCACCGCCGCGTCCTGCAACGACTCCAGATCATCCTTGCTGATCTCACCGGCGTCGTAGGAGGCGTACGCCTCCTGCAACTTCGCCGGCCGAGGCAACGAACCCACCGGCTCCGTCGGAATACCTGTCGCGGTGCGCGGATCGTCAGCAGCCATGCGGGATCTCCTTCTCGAGACTCCGAATGCCCGACCCAGGTCTCGACGTCGGACCGCACACATCACCGGGCCGAGGAGAGACGGGTCTGTCTCGGGCGTGGGGGACCGAACGATAGACGGAGCCGCGTGAGTGGTCAACGAGACCGCGCGCCCGTCAGCGAGCCGGCCGGACGTGGGAGGCTGAACCACACGGATCCTGGAGACGTGTGCAGAATCAGTGGCCGCACCCACACCGGCCGGAGACCAGGAGGTTCGATGTCCCGCTCCCACGCAATCGGTGCCGCACTCGCGGTAGCCGCGATCGCACTCACCGCGTGCAGCGGCACCGACGGGGGATCCGGCACCGCCGGATCCGACCGACCCGGGGAGAAGAAGTCGCTCACCGCACCCAAGGCGGTGATCCTCAGCGCGAACAGCACCGCACAGCTCGGCACCGTCGTCATCGACGGCCTGGGCTTCACCCTCTACAGGTTCGAACAGGACTCCGCCGAGCCCTCGACGACCACCTGCGTTGGCGCCTGCGCGACGGCATGGCCACCGATGCTGGACGAGTCCGGCCAGGAACCGATCATCGAGCAGGTCGACAAGGAGATCGTCGGCTCGGTCCGCCGTCCGGACGGCACGACCCAGGTGACGATCGGCGGCTGGCCCGTCTACCGCCACGACGCCGACCGGGCCCCGGGCGAGACCGCCGGGCACGGCAAGGACGCCGAGTGGTTCGCCGTCACGCCCAAGGGCGGCAAGGCGGTCGAGCAGTAGCAGGCTCCCGCGGCGACGTGATCCATCCGAGGGATACGTCAACGTCATCCCACCGACGCTGACGTGTCCCTCGCAACGATCAACCCACGGGGTCGTCCACGTCGCGGGCCAGTACCCGCTCGGCCATCTGCAGGTCATGCCCATGAGTGATCTTGAAGTTCCGGCCCTCCCCCTCGACCGCCCGGATCGGGACGTCGGGCGCGAAGGCCGCGACGCAGGATGCGGTGTCGGTGCCCGAGAAACCCAGACGGGCCGCCTCCTCGTAGGCGGCGAGCAGCGGCGCGGCCCGGAAGCCCTGCGGCGTCTGCACGGCCACCAGGCCCGCGGGAGCGGGACCGGCCAACCCGATGCCGTCCGGGCCGGCGGCGGCCAGGTCGTCCCGTGGCAGTCCGGGCACCGCTCCGCCGACCTCCCGCGCGGTGCGCAGCACGTCCGCCGCGAGGGCCCCGCTGAGCAGCGGGCGGGCGCCGTCATGGATCAGCACCGTCCCGATCACGCCGGCGGTGATGCGGGCGGCCAGCAGGCGCAGGCCGGCGAGCTCGGACTCCTGCCGGGTCGCGCCACCCGTCACGATCTCCACGACCGCCGTCCCCTTGACGGACCTCTCGGCCAGATCGCGGTCGGCGTCCCGGACGACGAGCACGACCACCCCGATCCCGGGCAGCGCGGCCAGTGTGGCGAGCGACCACGCGATCACCGGACTTCCACGCAGCGGCAGGTAGACCTTGTTCCGCGGCCCGCCGACCCGGGTCCCGCTGCCGCCGGCGAGGACGATGGCAGCGGCGTCACCGGAGGAATGCATGCGGGAACCCCATCGGATGCCCGCCGGGACGGTCGAACCACCCCCTCCGCGCCGCCACGCCACCCGGCCGATCCTTGAGTATCGGTTTGGTGTCGCTCAAGCGTCTTCAACGTTCCAGCTACGGGTGGTGACTTCCTCCCCGCCATCCGGCAACGTGTACCACCGGCCCCGGCCGACGCCTCGGGCTGAGGCTGCCCGCTCGCCACCCGCGACCACGTCGTGATCACCTCGCGACCATCGGGAGACATCGATGTCTGTTCGCAGAGCCCTCTCCGCTGCCGTCACGGCGGCCGTCACGCGGCCGTGCTGATCGTCGGCGCCGCCCCGACCGTCCCGATCGCCCCGACCGCGGCCGTCGTCCCGGCGAGCGCCGCCTCGCCGGGAGCCAAGGACGTGATGGTCCACCTGTTCAGTGGCCGTGGGCCTCGATCGCGAACGAGTGCACCACGGTGCTGGGACCCATGGGCTTCGGTTCGATCCAGGTCTCGCCGCCGCAGGAGCACGTGGTGCTCCCCGACCGCAGCCATCCGTGGTGGCAGGACCACCAGCCGACGAGCTCCCGGCTCGAGCGCCGCCGGGGCGACCGCGCGGCCCTCGCCGCCATGGTGGCCACCTGCCACGACGCGGGCGTCCAGATCTACGTCGACGCAATCGTCAACCACATGGCCTCGTGGCCACGGTATTCGAGGTGCGGTGAACCCGTGTCCGCGACCTGCGATGACGCCCGGCGCTGATCGACGACGGCCCACAGCCGGTCGGGCACACCCCCGACCGCATCTGGGCCGTCGTCCGTATCGTGGGTCGAATGAGTCCGTCGCGGTGGACCGCCGCCGATGTCCCGCCTCAGGCCGGGCCCAGGATCGTGGTCACCAGCGGGCCGGCCGACGGAGAGCGTGCGCGGGCTGCCCCGGCAGGCCGCGCACGACCGCGACGTGCAGCGACAGCTCCGAGAACATCCTGTGAAGCCGAGCGGGGTGACCGTCGAGGTCGCCACCACGTCATCCTGAGGAGGGATGTCGTTGGGACGGGCGTCACTCGCAGTACGCTCGGCAACGGCAACCGCAGCGCTGATGAGTAGGGGGTGGGCGGGGTGAGCGAGGTCTCGCAGCCGGCGTCCGGCCCCGGTAGGCAGCCGTTGCCGGAGCGCGCCCGGCCACCGCACAACGAGCCCGGCTCCGCGCCGTGGCCCCGCCGTGCCCAGCGGGAGGCCCGCTCCGCACAGGAGCACCGCCCGCCGGCCCCGGCGCCTCCCCACGACCCCCCCGCCCC